>JABDQH010000106.1 GCA_013042375.1 Woeseiaceae bacterium | reverse complement strand
GTGGTAGCCGGCAACGGCGGCCACGGCTGCCTGAGCTTTCGTCGCGAGAAATACGTTGCCAAAGGCGGCCCGGACGGGGGCGATGGCGGTCACGGCGGCAACGTCTACCTGGTCGCCGACGCGTCGCTCAATACGCTGGCCGATTTCCGTGTGGCACGTAAATTCCGGGCGGAGAGCGGGCAGGGCGGCGCCGGGCGCAACATGACCGGCAAGTCGGGCAACGATCTCGACGTGCTGGTGCCGGTCGGCACGGTCGTGCACGACGTCGACACGGGTGAGCTGATCTGCGACCTCACGGCACAAGGCCAGCGCCAGATGGTTGCCGAAGGCGGCCGCGGTGGGCTCGGTAACACGCGGTTCAAGAGCAGCACTAACCGCGCCCCGCGCAGGACGACCCAGGGAACACCCGGCGAGTCGCGTCACCTCAAACTCGAACTGAAGGTCCTGGCCGACGTCGGCCTGCTCGGCATGCCCAATGCAGGCAAGTCGACGCTCATCTCCGCCATGTCCGAGGCGAAGCCGCGCATCGCCGACTACCCGTTCACGACACTGCACCCCAATCTCGGCGTCGTGCGCGTCGGGCGCCTGCAGAGTTTCGTCATGGCCGACATTCCCGGCCTCATCGAGGGCGCGGCGGAAGGCGCTGGCCTCGGCATCCAGTTCCTCAAACACCTGCAGCGTACGCGATTGCTATTGCACCTCGTCGATATCGCACCGCTCGACCCCGCCGCGCAACCGGCGCGCGACGTTCAGGCGATCACTGGCGAGCTCGAGAAATTCTCGCCGGAGCTCGCGCAGAAGCCGCGCTGGCTCGTGATCAACAAGATCGACCTTCTTGATGACGACGCTCTCGCCGTGGCACGTGAGGCCTTGCTCGGTGAATTGTCGTGGGACGGGCCCGTCTTCGAGGTCAGCGCAGCCATGGGCGCCGGCACCGAGGCGCTGGGCCAGGCGGTGATGCGCGCGCTGGAAGAATTCGAAGGCGGTGAGGAGTGAGGCGCTTCAGGCGGAAAGCGCTTTGATGCGGGCGTTCAGGCGGCTCTTGTGGCGCGCCGCCTTGTTCTTGTTGACGATGCCCTTGTTGACCATGCTGTCGATGACTGGGACGGCGGCCTTGTAAGCTGCGGATGCGGCTTCCTTGTCGCCTTTGTCACAGGCTTTCACGACATTCTTGATACTGGAACGCATCGCGGAGCGCAGACCCATGTTGTGCTTGCGGGTCTTCTCTGCCTGGCGGGCGCGCTTCCTCGCTGATTTGATGTTTGCCACAGGCTTGAACCATGTCTTGCTGCAAAAGAGCCGCGTATTATTCGCGCCCGCCGGGATGTTGTCAATCACCTTGGCGGCGCAGATTTTGGGCTACACTTGACCGAGCATGGACGGCGAAAAACCTATATCTGGCCTTAAGTTAGCGCTGAAGACGTCGCTGGTCAGCGGCATGACGCTGCTGTCCCGGATCCTGGGCCTCGTGCGCGACATCGTGTTTGCGCGGTTTTTCGGCGCCGGGCTCGTGATGGATGCTTTTCTCGTCGCCCAGCGTATCCCGAACATGCTGCGCCGCTTTTTCGCCGAAGGTGCGTTCTCGGCCGGGTTCGTGCCTGTCATGGCGCGCTACAAGGAGCGGCACGATCACGGCGATGCACGCGACTACGTCGATGCGATGGCCGGCACCTTCGGCGTCGTCCTGTTTGTCGTAACGCTGCTGGGCGTCATCGGTGCGCCGCTGCTCGTCGTCATCGTGGCCCCCGGGTTCATCGGCGACGGCGGGGACTTCGACCTCGCCGCGCTGATGCTGCGTTTCACGTTCCCGTACCTGTTCTTCGTCTCCCTGACGGCGTTTGCGGGCGGTGTACTCAACACTTACGGGCGTTTCGCCGTACCGGCGTTCACGCCTGTCATCCTCAACGTCGTGTTGATCGCGGCGGCGGTCTGGGCGGCGCCGCTGCTCGAGCAACCGATCATGGCGCTGGCCTACGCCATCTCCGTCGCCGGTGTCATACAGTTGCTGTTTCAGCTGCCGTTCCTGGCGAAGATCCACGCTCTGCCGCGCCCGCGCTGGCGTCCGCGGCACGATGGCGTGCGGCGCGCGTTTCGAATCATGGTGCCGGCGATCTTCGGCTCGTCCGTCGCACAGATCAACGTATTGTTGTCCGGCATCATCGCCTCGTTGCTGCCGGTCGGCAGCATCAGTTACCTGTACTACTCCGATCGGCTCATGGAGTTTCCGCTCGGGCTTTTTGGCATCGCACTGGCGACCGTCACGCTTCCCTACCTGTCACGCCTCTGGGCCAGCGACGAACGAAGCCAGTTCTCGGCCACTCTCGACTGGTCGATGCGCATCGCCGTCCTGATTGCCGTGCCGGCCGCGATCGGACTCATAGTGCTGGCGGCGCCGCTCGTCATCACGTTGTTCTACGGCGGGGAGTTCGACGCGCGCTCCGTCGAGATGACGGTGTTGGCCCTGCAGGCGTATGCCGTCGGGCTCGTCGGCTTCTCGTTCGTCAAGGTGCTCGCGCCCGCGTTTTTCGCCCGCGAAGACACGCGAACGCCCGTGCGTATCGCGATCGGCGCACTCATCGTCAACCTCGTCCTCGGTAGCTCGTCGGCCTGGTACCTGACGGCGAACGGCTACGCGGGACCGCACGCGGCGCTTGCCGGGGCGACGTCGATTGCGGCCGTTCTCAACGCCGTCTTGCTCTACCGGGGTCTGCGCAGGGCCGGTATCGTCCGGCACGGGCCGGGCTGGACGGCCATGCTCGTTCGTGTGCTCGTGGCATCGGGCACGATGATCGGCGTTTTGTGGGCATTGCACCGCGCGTCCGCGTGGTGGATCGACGCGGCGCTCGGTGAGCGCGTCGTGTGGCTCGCCTTGTCCGTCGGAGCGGGCGCCGGTGCGTATTTCGCGGCCCTCCTCGCACTCGGCATGCGGCCCGCGCAGTTTCGCGTGAGGCACGACTGACATGCGGCTCGTACGTCACCTCGCCGATCTGCCACATTCGGAACTGGCGCGCGGCAGCGTATTGACTATCGGTGCGTTCGACGGCATCCATCTCGGTCATCGCCAGTTGCTGCGGCGCGTCGTCGACGTGGCAATCCAGTCGAAGCGCCCCGCGATCGTGATGAGTTTCGAGCCGATGCCGAAAGAGTTCTTCCTGGGGGACAGTGCGCCGGCCAGGCTCATGCGCTTTCGAGAGAAGCACGAGGCACTGGCGGAGCGCCGCATCGAGCTGTTCTTCTGTCCGCGCTTCGACGCTCAAATGCGCGAGATTTCGGCGGCCACATTCGTCAGGCAGATCCTGGTGCACGGCCTGAATGCGCGGCATGTCGTTGTCGGCGACGACTTCCGGTTCGCGCGACGGCGCGAGGGTTCGCTGGCCGATCTCTTGCGCGTCAGTGAGGCACTCGACCTGACGGTCGAGCAGGTGCCCAGCATTCTCGTCGGCGACACGCGTGTCAGCAGCACCGCTATTCGCGAGGCGCTCGCTCGCGGCGACATGGCGCGCGCGACCGCGTTCCTCGGTCGACCGTACCGTATGTCCGGTCGCATCGTGCGCGGCCGGGAAGTCGGCCGCCAACTCGGCTACCCGACCGCCAACGTCGACCTGCGGCGACGCCAGAGCCCGGTCATGGGTATCTATGCCGTGCGCGTCCACGGCCTGCCCGAAGGCCCGGTCGACGGTGTCGCCAGCGTCGGCACTCGTCCGACTTTCGATCTGACGAAACCGTTGCTCGAGGTGCATCTCTTCGATTTCAGTCGTGAAATCTACGGCGAGTACATCCACGTCGACTTCATCGAACACCTGCGAGACGAAGAGAAGTTCGCATCGATCGACGACCTGGTTGCGCAAATGAAGACAGACGAACAAAATGCGCGTTCCGCGCTGGCGTCGGGCGCGGCCTGAACAGGAACAAGGCATGTCCCGGGAAAAGGTTTCTAGCAGTACACGATTCGTGGTCTGGATGGCCGTTGCGGTGCTCGTCATCATTGCGGACCAGGCGACCAAGTGGGCCATTGTGCAGTGGGTCGATCTCTACCAGAAGATCCCTATAAACTCGTTCATAAACCTGACGCACCAGCGCAACACGGGCGCGGCGTTCAGTTTTCTCGCCGATGCGGGAGGCTGGCAGCGGTGGTTCTTCGTCGTACTCGCCACCGGCGTCAGCATCGTCATTGCCGTCTGGCTATGGCGTATTCGCAACGAGAGGCAGACCGTACTGGCGGCAGGGCTGGCGCTCGTACTCGGCGGTGCCGTCGGTAACCTGATCGATCGTGCCATGCAGGGTTACGTCACGGATTTCATCCAGGTCTGGTTCGGTAACTGGGCGTTTCCGTCATTCAACGTCGCCGATGCCGGCATCACGGTCGGCGCCGCGTTCCTGATTATCGACGCGCTGTTCTTCTCGGGCAGGGAAGAGCGCCGCGGGCAATAGAAAAGGGGTCGGACCAATTTAACAATGGGCCGATTCGCTGCCCTTTATTAAATTGGTCCGACCCCAGTTTGCTCTTACCGCGTGCGCTCCCAGCAGTTGGTGTCCGGCCCCGATGACTTGGCGCCGCGACCGTCGATCGTATAGGTCAGGCACTTGCCGGCTTCGCTCCCGCCTTGCAGGTATGTCGCGGTTGCACTGAAGTTGCTCGCATCCGCCGACGTCACCTCGATCTCGTAATAGCCGGTCTCGGTCTCCACCTTCGGAGTGCTCGCGAAACCGAGGCTGGTCAGGTCTGCCGTGAACGTGTTGTTGTTCAGGTAGAAGCGTTCCTGGTTGGTCGCGAGGCGCAGCAGGGCCGCGCGTGCCTCGCTGCGCTTCGCGCGCGCCACGAACTCCTGGTAGTTCGGATAAGCGACCGAAGCCAGGATGCCCACGATCACGATCACGACCATCAGTTCGACCAGCGTGATGCCACGCATGTAATTTGCCGGTTTCATGGTCTTACTCGATACCGTCCTGGGTCCACAGCGTGCGCACCGGGTTGTTGGTGAAGCCCGGGTCGAAGCACTCGACACCGATGCAGCCGAGCGGCGGCGGGCTGCACTCGTCGCCCGTGCAATCCGGGTCGTCGGAGCTCGGGAACAGGAACTGCGGCGACGGCGCGATGCCGCCCTGCGCGAGATCTGTACGCCGGGCTGCGTCCTCGCCACCCGAGACGATGCTGTCGAGGTCCTCGACGATCGGGTCGCCGTTGACGATGTCCACGCGCCACAGGAAGTTCGCACCCTGCCCGGCAAGACACTGGTCAGACGTATCCCGGTCGGGCGAGAAGCTGACGAAGAAGACCTCGTCGTTGAACGTGACCGAGTCGGCCAGCACCATCTGGTTATCCGGCAGCGTGAGCATCCAGCCCGCATCGTCGGCCGTTATCACGGCACCGGTGTCGCCGGAGACCTCCACGAGGTCATCTTCGGTGAACGGATCCAGGTCGCCGTAATCGTCCTGCGTCAGCGGTCTGAACACATAGGGGTCGCGGATCGAGTAGAAGCGATCGGTTGCGTCGGTGTTGAGCGGGTGCGCGCGGTAACCGGAGCCGATGCTGATCGCGATGAAGCGGCGATTCTGGCGCACGTCGTTGAATATCGAGACGTCGGGCGAGTTGTAGAAGCGCCGCGTATCGCCGGCACCCGGGTTGACCATGCCTTCGGCGCCGAGCTGGGCGATGACGCCGCCGGCGACGAGGTCGTCGCGTGCCACGCCGTTCGACACGTCGAAGCGCCACAGCTGGCCCCCGAGGTCGGACGTGTACATGCGATCGGCGAAGCCGTCGCCGTTCATGTCGATGACCCTGATGCGTGTCGGGATCGAGCGCGTCATCGTATCGAGCTTGAGATCTGCGTCGGTGTCGGTGTGACCGGCATACCACAGCGTGTTGCCGGACATGAGGTCCAGGATATGGACGCCGGCTCCGGCGCGATCACGTTCCTCGAAGAAAGTCGGCGCGTCATGGGCGCTGTCATAGCCTCCGCCGATCACGACGACGGCCTTGGTGGCATGCTGCCCCGACTCCGCGATGTCCATACGGGCCACGACCGGTGCAGACCAGCTTTGTCCGCCGTTCTCGAGTGCGCGTTCCCACATCATGACCGGTGCGTTCTTGTTCGTCACGTTGATCGCGCGATAGTTGTTACCGCCGCGGCGCATGCCGAACAGGATGATCGCGAAGTCGCCATCCGAAGCTTCGATCTGGCCGTCGCGATCGACGTCGCGCGTCACCGGAACGATGTCGCCGTCAAGACCATAGATCTTGTAGGGCATCGGGGGGTCTTCGTAGAGCGTCGCCATGCGTGGCAACAACTCCTTGGGCACGAAGGACCAGAGTTCCTGGCCGTTGGACGCATCGACAGCGTGCAGGTGGCCGTCGTTCGTGGCGGTGAAGATCACGGCCTCAGGGTCTTCCTCGGTGCCGCCATACACGATCGCGGCCGGGCGCGAATGCAGCGGATCGCCCATCACGTCGCGCGTCAACGTCAAAGGATCGTTGTCGACATCCTTGACGTCCACGCCTCGCATCCAGTTGATCATTTCATCGACCGTCGGCGACGCACCACCGATGCCGAAATCGGCAGGCGTGTATGCGTTGCTGTTGAGCGTCGACAACGCGTTGCTGCCCGCAATCAGGCTGTTGTCGAGCCCGTTGTTCGTGTACAGCTTGCGCGAAGCCGGATCCGGCAATTCATTGGCGGCACCGCCGAGGACGACGTCATTGCCATCGGCCTGGCCGTCGGTCCAGTAGGAGCGCGCCGTGGGGTAGAAGAAGCCCGTTGCCGGATCGACGGCGTCGTTGCCGAGCGAGTCGACAATCCTGCCGTCCTCGATGCGGTAGGCCTTGAGATTGCCTGGCCAGTGGGCGAAACCGCGTGCACCGAACATCGTGATGAAGACATCGTTGAGGTTGCGCGTGCGGTTGAAGGTGTTGACCGAAACGGCAGGCGCGGAGAACGACAACGTGCGCTCGTTGACCTGCGACACGATCTCGGTCAATGCAACGAGCAGCGAGTCGGTGTCGTCGGCGATCAGGTACTTGCCGCCCGATACCGCGGCAGCCTGATCGAGAATGTCGAGGTCGATGGTGAATCCAACGAAGTGCGTAATGACCGATTGGCGTCCGGTCAGCGTCGCGTGAATATCGACGTTGGCAAGGTATTCGCCGATGTCATCCAGGCAGGCGCCGTCACCGGTACCCGTGCAGTCGGTGCGATTGACCGTCGTCCCGTAATCCGGGAGCTGGGCCAGTACGTCGGGGGTGCCGGTGTCTTCGGTCGGCTCGCCGTCCGTAATCAGGATGTTGAAGTTCTTCGCGCAGGTCTGCAATTGGGGCTGCGCATAGACCATGGGGTCCGACGATACGAGCCCATTGGCGTCGGTGCTGCCACTCTCTCCGTAGTTCGCAGACAGTCCCATCCAGAACAGCGCGCTTTCGAACAGCGTCTCGGACAACGGGGTCCAGCCGTCGGCATCGAGGTCGTCGATATCCTCGAGAATCGCAGCACGATTCGTGTCGAGATCGGACGGTGCCCGAATGATGCTGCCGCCCTGGGTGTTGTTGAAGTTCATAATGCCGACGTTCATGTTGCTGACCGAATTCAACACGGTCTTGGTCACGGCCTTCATGATTTGCGAACGCGACAGCTCCTGCACCGACGGGTCATTCTTGTAGTTGAGGTAGTTGCCGTCGAACATCGTGTAGGTGAAGTTGGCGCCCGAGCTTCCCCAGGCCACTTCCTGGTCCGCTTCGGTCGTCCAGGCCGCGTCACTGACACCTGCGGAGACACCAGCGGTTGCGTACACGGCCGTGGCCGTGGCGGTGCTGTTGTCGCCGTGCACGCCCGAGTCGGCCCGGCACTCGACCTTGCCGGTTGAATTCCCGGACTCGATTGCCTGCCACGCCGTGCCGCTCGACTCGACGGTGCCGTCCTCGAGCGTCAGGTCCGCACTGCGGCGCTGCACCATGATGCCCGTGTAGCGTCCGACGCCCTGCATCTGCAGCGTGGCCGCAGCGCAGTGAAACGCGGTCTTGGCGACGTAGTTGGTTTGGCTGTCGTCACAGACCGGCGTCGTGCCGTCCAGGCTCCAGTAGAGACTGTTGCGATCGCAGTCGCCGAACCCCGAGTAGTCGCCGGTATGGTCGAACGGGACGCTCGTTTCCTGCCTCGTGGTCATCGAGCCCGACGTGTCGAGGATGAACATTACATTGGGATTGAACTGTGACGCATCGGCCGGAGCGACGAGCAGCAGCTCGGTGTCGTCCGCGATCGCGGGTGCACCGCTGACCAGCGCCAGAGCCATACCAAGAACAATCCCTGTCGTCTTACGAATTACCATATTCATTCTGCAGTCCTCAGAGCGAGACCGATACGCTGATCACTTGATCGCGTTCGAGGTGGTGAAGGACGGTTACGGCTTTGCTGTCGGCATCTTCCAGTTGCGACAGCAAGGCGCGGAACTTGTCGAGTTGCACGGCCCGGCCGTTGACGGTGAACGATACGCCGGGCGCGACGCGCAAGACGCGATAGTCGCAGCTGCGGCACTCACGGAATGCGAGGGTGCCACCCGTGGCACGCGGCAGTCGCAGTTCACTCGCGGCGACTTCGTAGGCTCGCTGCAGTACGACGCGGTCGGCCGCTGCAGGCAGCGCAAACGTGATGAGTATGGCGGCAATCAATACCTTGAATTTCATGAGAATGCTCCGTTTCTTCTACCGCTTAAAACGCCGACAATTCCGGACCGACGATATAAAAAGCCTGGGTGTGAACCGCTGACGAGTCGCGGTCCGTAACGTTACCGGGGTCGCGGGCAAATGCCGCCTGCGACGTGGCAACAAAGTGATAAGCCATGATGCCGCTGCCGACCCCGAGGCTGAAGGCCTTGTCGGGCACGATCGAGGAGTCCTCGAACTCGATCGTCGTGCTGATTTTCTCGTTCGACGACGGTGTCTGATTCAGCGTCTGGTTGGTCGCGGTTTCGTAGGACCCCTGGGATAACGCGGTCGCGAGGCCGGTTTCGGCCGCCTGGAACGCGTTCTCGTAGGCCATATCGTTGCGCGCGAGCGCGAGTTCGGTGGTGGCCGTATTCATGCCCGAAATGGCCAGCACCGTGATAACAACGAGCAATAGGAGGCCGACGACGAGTGCCGCGCCGCGTTGCTTGTGGTACGAGACCCTGTATACGTTCTTCATGATCTGTCTTTCCTCAATCAGGTCCTGGCATTGCGCAGCAGGATCGTCTTGGATATCTGCAGGCGCCTGAATTCGTCGTCGGGCGTGCCGAGCGTGACGTTGCCGGGCTGGTAGTTGCGTGCGTCTTGCAGCCCGAGTTCCGGCGATACGCCGCGCACGACCAGCCACACGCGCGCCGTCATGACGCGGGCGCCCGGGACGTATCCCGTCGCGGCCGGGTTATAGATGTCATCGCCCGGGTCGACGTAGCGATCGACGGTGTTGTCTTCGTTGACGTCGATACCAAGCTGCAACTGGATGTTCTCCACGCCCGGCGCCACTTCGAGGTCCGCGATGAACGGCGCGCCGTTGCGCATTGTCAGGGTCTTGCGGCGCAGCGTCGGCACGCCCGGAATCAGCGCCGACGTCGGCGACACGTAGTAGCTGTTGACCATCAGGTTGTGCGTTGCCGACGACGGCGCTCCCGTAATCGGGTGGTTGGTGACGGGCAGGAACTCGCCCGGCACGGCTCCGTCGTCGAACAGGCGTCCCTGGATGCGCGTCGACTGGACCTGGAGACGCCCTGACTCCGGCGCCACGGGTTGCACGCTGACGCGCCGTACCGTCACGACGTCGGAATTTGCCTGGGCCCCGCCACTCGCGCCGCAGGGCAGTGTGTAGCCGTTGTCGCTGCCGTCGATGGGCAACGCGAGATCGAATGCCCAGCCGTCCCCGCAGGTCGGTGTCGGCACCGTGAGGTCGTTGGGGTTCGCTTCGCCGTCCAGCGAGCGTCCCTCGACGGCGAGACCGCGGCTGCTGCGGCCCCAGTTGCTGGCCATCCGCAGGTCCGCCTCGATCGTGTCCATCGCGAATTGCGCGGTCTCCTGGACGCGCGCGATCGACTCGTTGACGACGAAAGCCTGGCGGCTCTGGTTGTAGATCTGCACGGCGCCAATGATCAGGAACGAGCCGATGGCGAGTGCGACCATCAGTTCGACCAGGGTCAGGCCCGACTGACGGCGCATCTGTGATTCTCTGCTGTACGACATGTCGGCGCGCTCCTAGAACTGGTTGACGGGAACCGAGATCGAATACGACGGCACGGAGTTGTCCGGCGTCGGTTCGTCCCACTGGATCGTTACCGTGTAGGTCGGCGGAACCGCGCCCGCGTCATACGTCACCTGCACCTGCTCACTGCCGTCCGCCATAACCGGCAGGAACTCCCGCGCCTGGCTACGCCACAGGAAAACGTCGTGCTCGGCCATTTCGCCGATCGTGCAGTCCTTGTCCTTCGCCACGCAGCCGTTGTCCGCCCCGGGCGTCTCTGTGTAAGTGTCACCCGCGAGCGCGTTGGCGCGAATCCGGTCGGCGATGTCGCCGGCCAGCGTCACGGCATGGTGCCGCAGCATCGACGTGCGTCCGGCCTGCATGCTTTGCACGTACAGCCCCGCAATGCCGAGCATGCCGACCGACATGATGATCAGCGCAATCAGTACCTCGACCAGTGAGAAGCCCTGCGATTTATTCGTTACGGTCATACTCTTTCCTTTACGGGCACGTCCGGTCCATCAGTGACAGTGCGTCGTCGATCGTCTCTTTCTCGCGGACGATCGTTGCGCGGCCGAGTGGCGTTACGACGAACAAACGAGCGGCGGAACTGCCTCCTGCCGCGATCCCGGTGCCGCGCTCGTCGCAAATGACGATCTGTGAAACAGCCGTATTGCCGCCGACGCCGGTGCGGCCGAGCCCGGTCGAGGCAAAACTGAAATACGTGCCGTTGTCGGCGATCGCCAGCGACAGGGCGTCGTGCATGGCGCCCTGGGCACGCAGCACGGACTCGCCGTCGCCCCCATCCACGCTCAGGTCCCCGTCGAGGTCCACGAAGACGATGTAGCCGTCGTCCCAGTTGCCGCCGCAGCTGAGCGTATCCGTGCTCGGGCAGATCGTGATGTTGGTCTTGGCGCGCGACGACTCGCTGCGGGCAAGATGAAACGTCGAGTGCAGGTCGTTGGCTGCCGACGACATGCGGCTGTTTCTCGTGAAGTCCTGCATGTTCGGTATGGCGAACGTCAACACGACGCCGACGATCAGCACCGCGATCATGAGCTCGTACAGCGTGAAGCCGGATTGGGGTCTCTTGTCCATGTCGGCCACTATAAAGCCTTGCATGGCACCCGTTATCACGGTCCGACGAGCGGCCGGTATGCCCCGATAAACGGTCGAAATCGCCGCCGCCGATTTGACTTAATGCACGCAAGAATACGCTGTGCCGTCGGGGCGTGCCGTGGCGACCCGGGGGCGTCCCGTGAAGCTCACCACCAGTGCCTTCGGCGGAATGCGGCCGCGGCTGTCACAGACGACCAGCGTCCCGTTGGTTGCGCGCTTCACCGTGGCGCGCAGCGTGAAGGCGCGGCGATTCGCCCTGATGCGGATGGAGTCCGCGACCGCGTGCGCGACCACGACGAGGTCGCCGGGATCGTCGCCGTCGGGTGCGTAATAGAGGATCCAGCCGGCCGACCAGTCGGTGCGCTTGGCACACGTCGCGCCGTCGTCGCTCGGGCACAGCGAGACTTCGCGCCGCTGGACGATGGAGGTCTTGCGAGCACGATGGATTGCGTGAAAAAGCGCTGATATTTCAGTGTATTGTCGAGTTTTTGCAGAAAGTGTCACGAACGCTGGCACGGCCAACATGCCCAACATGGCGACCAGGCCAAGCGTGATGAGCAGCTCGTACAGCGTAAAGCCACGGTGAATGGCTTGCATTGGGGACCTCCGTGTCCGGCCCTCTTTTTTCGCCCGCCGCGCCGGGCAATGCACGCGTCAAAACCATGCCAATCGCACGGATTTGGGTTACATTCGGTCCAAGAACCGGATGACGGTGTCAGTTCGTGTCTGGCAGCCACGGGCTGCCGCACAAGGTGTCGATATGAAGCCCGATCAGATCCTCGTTGAATTCAGCCGCCACGGCATACAGCCGACCTCGCAACGCATTGAAATTGCCGGGATTTTGCTCGAGAGGCTGCAGCACTTGTCGGCCGAGCAGATCATCGATCGGCTGCGGGAGAGCGGCAGTCGCGTGTCCAAGGCGACGGTGTACAACACGCTCAACCTGTTCGCCGAGCGTGGCATCGTCAAGGAGCGCATCGTCGACCCCGAGCGGCGCTTCTACGATTCGAACACGAGCGATCACCACCATTTCTATAATGTGGACTCCGGCGAGCTGACCGATATTCCCGACGACGCGATCGAGTTCGCGCGCCTCCCGGACACGCTGGAGGAAGGCTTGCTGGAGAGTGTCGAGGTCGTGATCAAGGTCCGCAGCGAGCCGTCCGAAAAAGGGGTCTGACCCCTTTTACAAAGCCGCGCGCGTCGCTATACTGCGCGCCGCCTCCAAAGTGCCGATATAGCTCAGTTGGTAGAGCAACGCATTCGTAATGCGTGGGTCGGGTGTTCGAGTCACCCTATCGGCACCATTTCTTGTTATTAAAAACAACTAGCTATATCGCTGCCCCATCGACGTGCTCCTTGGTTCCAGCCAAAGTCTTTCTTACCAGCCGGAGGCGTTCTGGGGGGGCAGGTCAATCAGGAACTGACGACGAGTCGCAGTCCGTCGAATCGTTCGTCCGCGTAATCGGCCAGCGCATATGCGAACAGGGCGATACCAACCATCTCGAGCACCTCCTCGATGGTCTGCAATGCGACGTAGATGACATTCTCATTGCCGTAGGTTTGCGATTGCATGCCACCTAACATCTCGAAGCCGATTGCACCCGCGACGAATAGCGCGCCTGCTGCCACAAACAGCGCAGCGGTCTTTCGTGGCAGCAACATCAGGAAACGCAGATAGACGGCGACAAACACAAGTACTGCCACGCCGTACGGGATGACCCACGCATAGTAGAAGGCGCCGGACGTATCGAGGGCATCTCTAACGGGCTCTATCAGGCGCTCATGCAGCATCAGCATTTCATCAACCGCAAGAAAAGAGAAGATTACAGCCAGGCCGAACCAGTAGGCCGCCGGTACTTTTCTCTCCCGCAGGTCCCCGACGCCGATAAGAACAAGCAATGCTGAACACAAAATGATGGCAAATGCCGAATAAAAGGTAGGAATATTGCCGTCCGCGCCAAGACCGAAGAACCAGACCAGGCCGTTCGTCTCGCCCGTGACGAATCGGATGCTTTGCAGCGTGAGGTGGATCGCGGTCAGGCACCCGATCAGGGACATGAGCACGATGGCAATCCACTTCGGTGTAATTTTTATCTCCATTGGGCAAGGACCTCGCTGTCCTTTTGTGCTTTGGGTCGTTTCATCGTAATGCCCCACTTATTTCTCATTATCCATGCCCCGGCATGTGAGCGCGCGGGCACACGGGCCCTTATGCATTGCGGCAACGCTGAACAATGGCGCTGGGGATAACTGCAAAAGCAATAAACGTGCCGAATGCATTACTCATAATTAACAAGGGGTTACGGACTGATGGAAAGCCTCCGCCTGGCTGGTTTGTAAAGATCTTCGACGCCTTGTCTTCGACCGCTTCTCGGCCTCGACGGCACCCCGGAAACCGCGCTCGGACGCGCTCGGGCAATTTCTGCCCCGACGCCGGTCTGGCCGCGCGCGTTGCGGCGTTTTGTCACATTGCCGGGTTTCTCGCGCACACAATCGTGACGATTTTCATGCGGTTACGCGCGATTATTGTTTTTTTTCGAAGAGGCGCTTCACAATCGCGCGATTGCCTGTATAACCGTACGTACAAGATCGGCCGAGGCGCCGGCGACGACCATCGACACGACGAGGCCCGGTTCACCCCGGCTGTCGAGGGGTCTGTCGGGCCATAAAAACAACAATAAGGTAATCGGTACGTGGCACGTTCCCTTGAACAAACGGTTTTTTATCCGACGTATCTCGAGTTCTTCGGGCTGACGCGGCCGCCGTTCGCGCGTATCGCCGAACCGTCCCAGTTCTTCCAGACCGAACAGTATTCGCTGCTGATGGGGCATCTGGGCAACGCCACGAAGCGGGCCGACTGTCTCGTCGCCCTGTGCGGTGCACGCGGTGCGGGTAAATCGACACTGCTGAACCAGTACATCTCGAACCTCGGCCACCAGAGCACGTTCGTCGCCGTCGACGGGAGCTGCGATGGCGAAGAGGGCTTCTACTGCGAGTTCCTCACACAGATCGGATTCACCGATATCAGCGGTACAGCGGGCGAACTGCGGAATATCACCAGCGAGTTCCTGAAGTATCGCGGCGATGCCGGTGACCCCGTCGTGGTCATCGTCGACAACGCGCACAAGACCGATCCCATCGTCCTGCAGCAGATTCGGCACATCGCCGGGATCACGACCAACGGCGGTCGGGTGGTCAGCGTGGTGCTGGCCGGCGATGCGGACCTCGTCCGCGTGCTCGACTCACCCGCCATGAGCCATACCAGGTTCGACAGTCACGTCGTGTTCAATATTCGCGCGTATACGGAAGATGAGACGGCAAACTACGTCTGGCACCACCTCCGGTGCGCCGGCGGAAACGACGGTGTAAATTTCGCGCGCGAAGCGCATCGGCTTATTCACCGCTATTCGGGTGGCACGCCGGAGCTCATCAACCGCTTGTGCAACGACCTGCTGGCGGAAGCGTTCCGCCTCGAATCGCGCGTCATTACCGACAAGATCGTGCGCGCCGTCGCGAACAAGCAGCGACTGCTTCCCTACGTAGTCCCCATGCACGGCAGGGGCCGGCGCAGAACCGATCCCGACTTCGAGGATGCAGCACTTTTGCCGGACACGGAGGAGCGCATTGAGACCGGCAGCTCGACGCCGAAGAAACTACCCGACCAATCCGACGCGCAAACGGCGGATGCCGATCCCGGCCATCTGCAACAACGCATCGCCGCACTTGCAGAGCAGGTCAAGGATCTGCAGGCCGACAAGCTGCGGGTCCTTCAGGAGGTCGCTGAACGCAACGAAGAAATCGGCGAGCTGCGCAACGAACTCGACGCAAAGACGGCCGAAGTCGAAAGCCTGAACGAGCAGAACCGGAAACTGCAGGAGACGGTTGACGGTCTCGAAACCCAGCTCAAGGCCGCCGACGCGCGAGCGGTGGATATCGCATCGCTGGAAAGAAACGCCGCCCTCCTGCAGTACGAGGTGGGTGGCAAGGCGGGCGAGCTGGATGCCGTGCAGCTCGAACTGGGATCGGCGAGCGAGGAGTTGGAGTCAGTAACGGCGGAGCTGGAATCCGCAAGGTCGGAACTGGAATGGACACAAGCCGAGCTGCAGTCCCGAAACCAGGCATTCGACAAGCTGACGCGTCAGATAGCGGACATCGAGCAGCGCTCCGGCGAGCTCGAGGTCGAGCTTGGTGAGAAGGCGCAGGCCAAAAGCGAGCAGGCCGTTGAGATCGAAGCGCTTGGCAAAAAGATCATCGAGTTGGAAGACGCCCTGGAGCAGAAGTCGCTCGACATGGATTCGATTCGAAAGGAGCTGGATTCGCGCAACGAGAGCCTCGTCGCTCTAAAAGTGCGGCTCGACCGGTCGCAGAGTTCCGCCAATCTGGCGCAGCTTCGAATGCTCGAGCTGAAGAGCCCGCAGGAACTTGCAGAAATCGAAGCGGCCTCGGCCAGGCTCGCGGCCGACCTGGAGACCGAGACCGCGGCGAGGAAAGCCGCCGAGGAAGAAGTGGGGAAGCTGACCGCTGCGCTCGACGAGCTGCGTCAACTGAAACGCGACATGCCGGCGACCGTCAGCGTCGTCCAGGCCGACCTCGAGTCCGAACCGGACGATGTGGCCGCGGTGTCGGCCGACGACGCACGCAGGCATTCGTCCGTCGTCGTGCAAGGATTCGAGGAGTTGATCAGGAACAACCGTGCCTACCGGACGCTGAGGAAATACGACCCGGCGTTTTACTTCAGCCTGATTGCCACATACAAGCGACTGATCGGGCTCGGTCACACGGACAAGCAGGTCAACGATGCCTTGCGGGCCGAGCAGGCCGAGTTGATCGAAAAACTCCTGCCGAAAGCCTCGGGTAATGCCATTATCGCGTATGCCCAGCTGGTCGTCGCTCAACTCGACAAATTCAAGCTCGACGGCACCGAACCGTGCTTCACACTATTAATCCCGCAGACCCACCGTGGCATTCACGCGCTGCCGGTGTTTTCGGAGAGTACCCGGGAATTCGAGCTTGCAGTGCTCGACACCACGCTCAAAACGTACAACGATGAGCTGCAAGTCCCGAGCGAGGAAGACGTCTGGACAGACCTCGAGCCTGTTTTCCTCAAGCTGTTCAAGGCCTACGGGCAAGACAACGTATCGGCCGTGACGAGCTCCGACGATCCGGGCACCGATCGCGCCATCGACCGGGAACTGCTCTGCGACATCAATCTCTCGCTGTATTCCGGCATTCTCAAACTGCCGAAACCCAGTGCGGTGAATGCGTTCCGCTGGATCCTCTCGCCCTGACCTGATCGGTCCTTAATCCAGTTGTCGAAACTCGAGCGTGAATCCGCCGGGGCCCGTGAAGTTGTTGTTCAGCATCATGACGATCAGGTACTCGGTCGCGCGCGCGTGGTAGATGCCACCGACGTCGACCGACTCGATGCCCATCTCGCGCGCCCAGCCGGCCACTTTCTGCTTCGCTTCGGCGTCGTTGCCCGCCAGCGGAATCACCGGTGCCGGTGTCGGCGGGTCGATCATGACCCGCCAGCCGATCGTGTTGAATGCCTTGACGACGTGGGCGTCGGGGTGCGCCTCCTGCACGATTTCCCCGAGTGAACGTTCCGTCCCGTAGGTGACGACGGGAGGATTACCCTCGAAGATGAGCGGGTTGGTTACGTCGATGATGATCTTGCCCGCAAGGTCGCCGAGCCCCTTGACGACGCGCTCGGTTACCATGCCGGGCGTCGCCAGCACCACGACATCGGCTGCGGCGGCCGCCTCGGCCGGCGACGCCGCCGACGCATCTTTAGTCGTGGCGACCAGCGCCTGCGTCTTTTCAGAGTCGGGCGTGCGCGATCCGTAGATCACGTCGTGCCCGAGGCCGGCAAATTCGGTCCCGAGCGCCATGCCGACGTTGCCCGTGCCGATGACGGCGACGGTGTCGCCCCAGGCCGCGTTGGCGGCCAGCAGCAGGGCCGCGATTAGTGTGCGCCTGAGCATCAGTTACCCCCGCGTCGCAGCTGGCCGCTGTCGAGAATCAGGTCGAAGCCCTGCATGTTCGCCGGAATGACGACGACGCTGCCCTCGTTGTCGGCGAAACGCTGCAGCGCCTTGTTGACCTCGTGCTGCAGGTACTCGGCCGTCAGGCTCGAGTTGATGATGTTGTTCGCCTCGGCGATGCCCTTGGCGCGTTCGATCTCGATCTCGGCGTCCTTCTTGGCGATCTCGACCTGCACCTGCTTGGCCTCGAGGCGCTTCTCGGCCTCGACGGCATCGCGGATGGCCGCTTCGATGCTCGGGTCGGTGTTCAGCGCCCGCACCACGACGCGCGTGATGATGATGTCGCCGGGGTCGGTGCGTTCCAGCCGGCCCTGCAGCTCACCGAGTACTTCGTTTTGCAGCATGTCGCGCTGCTTGTGCAGCTGCAGGCTGTCGATCCGGGACACCTGCTCGTAGATGGCGGCCCGGGCCTCGCGATAGAGCAGGCCGTAGGCGGGCATGTACACGCCGTCCTGGCCGCGCGCGGCGGCGGCCGCGTACTTGACCATGAGTTCCGAGA
The DNA here is from genome assembly GCA_013042375.1 of Woeseiaceae bacterium. Classification (GTDB taxonomy): domain Bacteria; phylum Pseudomonadota; class Gammaproteobacteria; order Steroidobacterales; family Woeseiaceae; genus UBA1847. Next base: position 875 of record JABDQH010000106.1, on the reverse strand, counting down.
CGCGGTGCTGCGGTACGCGGTAGAACACCGACACATCGAGGTCCTTGAGCGACAGGTTGTCGGCCGCTTTCGGCGTCAGGTCGTTGATGTCGATCGCGATTTCCTTGGCACTGAACTCGATCGAATTCGTCAGGAACGGCATCTTGAAGTTGAGGCCCTGCTCCTTCTCTTCGTGATCGACCTTGCCGAGCGTGCGTTCGACGGCGACGTTGCCTGTTTCGACGGTATACGCGCTCATGACGGCGAGGACGCCGACGAGCACGACGGCGGCAATGAACTTGATCTGCATAGTGTGTTTCACCTCGAGTCTGCGAACGCCCGATTCAGTCAGCCGGGCAAGGTGTCGTGTAAGTTTGCGTGACATGGCGCGGCATAGAATAGGCCAGTCGTTCCGAGAAACAAACCGCGACGTTCGCGCACCGCGGGGCGGCAAGCGTGCAACAGCAAAGAAAAAAAGGCTTTACATTAGCGTTTGTTAAACTATACTTTAGCAAATCCTAATATAAGGGAACACCCGAATCCCGGAGTTTTCGTTTTGCATCATAGACTTAAGATTACGTTACACGCTGTAGCGCTCGGCGCGCTGTTGCTGATGCCCACGGCCCGAGCGGAAACGCTGGAACAGGCGTGGCAGGCTGCGCTCGGCGCCGACCGCGCCCTGCAGGCGGCGCGCAGCGAAGTGTCGGCGGCCAACGAGGACCTCGCCGCCGCCAAATCGCGTCGTCTGCCGGCCGTGTCGGCTGGCGTCGGCGTGAGCCGTTTCAACGAAGCGCCTGCGTTCGACTTCAGTGCGGCAGGCATCCCGGCGACCCTGCCGCTGTTCGGCGACGAGAATTTGGGAATGGCCAACGCGAATGTCACGCTGCCCCTGTTCA
>JABDQH010000087.1 GCA_013042375.1 Woeseiaceae bacterium | reverse complement strand
CCTGCCACCACGCATCAATGGCGAATGCAAGCAGGATGCTTGCAACGATCGCCGTCGCTTCGACAAGTATACGTTTCCAAGGAATTTCTTGAGGGTCATTCATTTAAAATTCTAAGGGACTGATGTCTGCTTTGTGGTCATTACCGGCCTTTGAGTGTATCAAAGAGCAAACGGCTGCTTGCGCTCAGAAGCGGCCGCTTAATTACCTCGATTCGAGCGCAGTTTCACAATTTCCGTAACTAAGGGGTCAGGCCCGAATCAGCCTATTCAGGGAGGGTGACCTTGAACTCGACAGCGGCCAGTTGCCCTGGTGCCTTGCCGATGCTCTCCAGGAACGGTAGCCAACGTGGGTCGGTTTCGATGTTTGCGAACTCGGGCGCGGGTGCAATTTCGGATAGACCCGGATCGTTGCGCTTCATGGCGTTGTTCAGCCGCTCGAAGGCCTGATCGGTCTCGCCGCGGTACGCCAGAACGTAGGCAATGTTATAGGTCCATTCCGGGTCATATTTTTCGATCAATTCGGTCAGTTTCGCATCTGATTCAGCCGCCCGTCCCAGGCCGTGGTACGCCATAGCCTCTCCCACGAGGCGCCACGCTTCGTTCAATTCCTGTTGTATCTCGGCCAGCGCGGCGGCCGGCTCGCCGTTGAACAGAAACGCTGCGCCGATGAACGATCGCAGGCCAAAAGCCCCCGGGCTCAGGCTCAGCGCGGTGCGATACGAGGCGATGGCCTCTTCTGCGCGTCCGGCGTAATAGTAGCCAAGCGCGAGGTTGGCATGCACATCCGAGTTAACCGGGTCGCGGGCGGCTGCGTACTCCAACAACCCGATGGCCTCTTCCAGGCGGACGAGGTTCGTCAACAGGGTAGCGGCCGCACGGATTATTTGTGGATTAGTGGAATCCAGTTCGAGTGCACGCTCGAGATTTTGCGCCGCACTTTGGAGATCACCGTCGCGCAACATGGCGATCCGCCCAAGGTTGGCGTAAGCCAGGGCATGGTCCGGATCGAGTGCCAGCGCCTTGTTTGCCGCATTGCGGGCCTGGACATAGCCCTCATCGATATCGAGCAGTGCCCTGTTGGTGAGCCAGATGTAGCTCTCGGCAAGGCCGGCCCAGGCGGCCGCATAATCGGGCGCGATGTCCAGCGCTTCCTGATACAAGTCGATAGAACGCTCGAATCCTGTCGTCTTGTACTGGCGAGCTTGCTCCCTTGCCTCAAGATAAAGCGCATAGGCCCTCGGATCGGTTTTTTCGGACGTGGGAACCTCGCCCAGCAGTTTGACCTTCAGCTGCGTAACTACCGCAGCGGCAATTTCGTCCTGAATCAGAAAGATGTCGTCCAATGTCCGCTCGTAAGTCTCGGCCCATATGTGCGAATTATCTTCGGCGCGAATCAGCTTCGTTGTGATGCGCACTTTGTTTCCAGCCTTGCGAACAGATCCCGACAACAAGTTGTCCACCTCCAGTTCGCGTGACACATTGGCGACGTCTATATCCTGGCCTCTATATGAGAACGAAGACGTGCGGGCGATAACGCGTAAGGCCGGAATCTTCGCCAGCAGGTTAAGCAGTTCTTCGGACAATCCGTCCGCGAAATACGCCTGCTCTTGATCCGAACTTAGATTGACAAAGGGCAACACGGCTATGGACGTGTCGCCGTAGAGGGCGACCAGCGCCTCGCTGCGGCCTTCCTGACGTGCCGCTTCGGCAATTGACGTTTCCCTCGATTCCGACAGCACAAATTTGTCGAACGCAAAGTAACCCACGGCAACGGCAAGCACTACCATGATGATTCGATCCAGTTTTTTCCCGGTCTGCGGGGCGATTGACTGCGAGCGATCGACCTCGTGGTCGCGTTTCAGACCTTCCGGGGTGAGTTCAAAAACCCAGGCAATGATGACCGCGGGCACGAAGAGAACCATCAGCGTGATCACGACGATGCGTGCCGGCGTATCGTCGAAACCGAACAATGGAAAAATGGTTTCAGCGACCTGAATGAGCAACCACGCCGCGACAATGTAGGCGGCCGCTACACGAAGGACGTTACGACGCTTGAGTTCTCCGAAGAACGACATCGTCTTGCTTCCCCTTTTTGCTTGATCTAACGACGGACGAAGGCGCTGAACATATCGTTTGTCGCTCAAACAAGCAGCGACCGATTGAACCCGCAGTCAGTAGCAGTCATTCTAGCCGAATCCGAGTATCCAGCTCGATTCGGCGAAAAGCAGACGGTCACTCTCGCCACCGAGGCCGTGGGTGTCGATGGAGAACGAAGGGCGGTGGTAACATTTAGATCCCGAATCGCCTTGGAGAAGCCTGACAGATGCGCTCCGTATTTCTCGTACCGCTGGTCCTAGCCGCCGCGTCCCCGGTGCACGCCGAGGACACACGCAATGACGCGGACCAAGCTGCCGTCGCCATTCTGGAGTCCGCACGGTCCTATGTGCCCGCGAAGGCGACCGAGCGAAAGGCGCCCAGTTATCCGCGTAACGAACTCACGTCTGGGCGAGAGGGCTGGGTCGAGGTCGGCTACTGCATTGACGAAAATGGTGCACCGCAAAACGTCCAGGTACTGGACTCGACAGGTAACAGCCGTTTCGAAAGAGCAGCCATAAGTTCAGTCGGCAATTGGAAGTTCGAACCGGCACTTGTCGGCGGCAAGCCTTCTTGGCAATCGAACAACAAGACGCTTATTACGTTTGCTATCGACGCGAGCCAAAGAGGCGCCAGGCGGGAAGTCGCTCGCAAGTACAAGAAGCTCGGCGAACTGATCGACGACAACAACCTGGCGGAGGCCGACGCGTTTTTTCTTGACCTCATCGAGAACGAACGGCTGAACCTCTACGAACTCGCGATGATCTGGTCTCAGCGCGTACGCTACCAAGCAAAAAGGGGAGATTTCCTCAAACTCGACCTCGCATTACACCGGGCCACGGCATCTGATGGCCAATGGACAGAAGAGGAAAACTACCAGAGGCTCCTCGAAATCCGCGTCAAAGTCGAAATTCAGCTGGGCAATTATGCGAAAGCGCTCTCAGCATATCGGGCCCTGAAACGAGTGCTTGGCGAGGACGCACCGCAGGTGACCGCGCTGCAACCGGCGATCGATTCCGTGCGCTCGTATCTCGACGGCAATGACGTACTCGAATCTGCAGCCGAGATTCGGGCCAAAGGGGGTTGCTACGGATGCGACGACAGCTACTGGTTCATCCCTGCACGGCGCACAATTGCGTTCCGCGAAATCGACGGCGCACTCACATCGATTGACGTAAGATGCACACACAAGCGATATGAGTCGGCGGTCTCCGAAGAGGTCGAGTGGAGAATTCCGGATAGCTGGGGCAGCTGCAGTATCGAGGTCCACGGGAAGCCGGGTACGACGTTCAAGATCCTCGCGTTGCCCGACGCCTGAATTCCAGCTGCACGAACAACTCCCGACCCCTGCCCGGAAAATAGCGGTAGTTGCCGAAAGCAAAGTCGGCGCGATCGGCGATCGCCCGGTCCGTAACGTTGTTCAGCCTCGCGGTAAGCAACAGGCCGTCGTTCAACGCGTACTGCACGCGCAGGTTCGCGATATCGTGGCCGGGGTATTCGTGCTCGTTGGCGGCGTCGAGGTAGTAGGCGCCGAGCGACACCCACTGCAGGGCCGCCGAGAACCGGTCCGACGGATCGAAGCGCAGCTCCGCACTGCCCTGCCAGCGCGGCGCCGTGTCGACGTCGTTACCCGAGGTGAATGTTTCGCCGCGAGCCGCAACGACGTCGAAGTCGTAGGTATGCCGCGCCCAGGTGCCGTTCGCGGCCACGCGCCAGCGCTCGTGCAACTGCCAGTCCCATGAAAGCTCGACGCCCTCGTGGCGGCTGCGCCCGCCGCTGACGTTGAAGCCCTCGGCGTCGCGAAAAACGCTGCCCTGCTTCTGCATCGCGAACAGGGCGCCGTCGAGCGACCAGCGCTCGCCACCGGCGCGCAGGCCGAGCTCGAGCGAATCGATCGTCTCCGAGTCGAGGTCGCTGACCTGCTGGCCGCTCTGCAGGCGGTAGAGCTCGGTCATCTGCGGCGCACGGAAGCCGCGCGCGAGGTTGGCGTACAACGTGGTGTTCTCGCCGAACCGCCACCTCGCACCGAGCTTCGGCGCAAGGTCCGTGAACCTGTCGCTGCGATCGGCCGGCCGCGTGTACAGGCAGCCGCCGAAGCCGCAGGGCGTGCCGTCGTCGCGCGTGTTGCCGTCGAGCATGTTGTTGACGTAGTCGTAGGATAAATGCTCGGCGCGCAGGCCAGCGCTCAGGACGACGCTTTCGCCGACGTCGAACTCGGCCTGCACGAACGCGGCGACGGCCAGGCTGTCGACGTCGTAGTCGTAGTGCTTGCCTTCCGGGCGCGTCTCGCGCAGGAAATCGGATCCCTCGGTCGGCCCGTCCTGCGTTTCCCGCAGGAACACGTCGGCCGCCTCGATATCCAGTCCGAAGCTCACCGAACGCTCGTCCGTCTCGGCGCTGAGCATTGTGAGCAAGCCGCCGCTCACGTGCCCGTTCTCCTCGAGCGGCTGGCCGGGCAGGAAGTGCTGCAGGAACTCCATGTCGGAGTGGCGCAGGAAAGGTCGCACGTCGAGGTCGAAGCGACCGACGCGCCCCTGCCAGCGCGCCGCGAGCCGCTGGCTGCTGGCATCGCGAAACGCCTCGGGATTGAGGTTGGCGCGATTGAGCACATCGTCACGATACGCGTCCTCGCCGAAGATGAAGCCGGCCGTCTCCTGGTCGAGGTCGCTTACGGAAAACCACAATCCGAGATCGCCGCCCCAGGCGTCTAGATCGACGCCGACGAAGGCCTTCGTCTGGCGATAGCCGGAGTCCTCGCGAAAGCCGCCGTCGTCGGCGTGCACCAGGCCGAGGCGAGCCGGTGCGTCGCCGGGGATGCCGACGTCCGCAGCAACACGCCAGAAGTCGTTGGCGCCGAGTTCGAGGCTCAGGCTGTCCGACTCATTCCCGACGTCCGGTAGCAGCACGTTGACCATGCCGTGCAGCGCGTTCGAACCGTACAGCGCGCTCGATGGTCCGCGAATCACTTCGATGCGCCGCGCGAGCTCGGTCGGCAGCTCGAACAGCTGGTTAACGTTGCAGAATCCGGTCGGCCGCGTCGCGATGCCGTTCTCGAGGGTGAGGAACGCCCCGCAGGATCCGGCGCCGGTCAGCACCGGCGAGCGAATCGACGGCAAGCTTTCCTGCCCGCTGCCGCGCATGACGTAGACGCCCGGAACGCGTGTCAGCAACTCGTGGACGTGCGTATGCCCGACGGCATCGATCTCGTCCTCGGCGAGCGTCGCGACATTGCCCGTGTGCTCGGCGAGCGGCGTATCGCGGCGCGAGCTCGTGACGACAATCTCCTCGATCGCCGCGGGCGCGAGCGTGGCAAACGCCAGCAGCTCGAGCATCAGCGCGGCATCAGCGGCGGCAGCATCTCGCCGACGCTTGGCGTTTCGTGGGCTTCAACCAGGGTCACGGACTTCAATGCTTTGGCCAGCGTCGCGCCGTCGATGTCCCCGCCGCCGGGGCCGTAGCTTGCCGATGAGAGCTTGCGCAGTTCGTCGCAGAGCGGCGCCTGCACGCGATTCGCGATCTCGCCGATGCTGCGCGGAGCGCTCTCCGGCCACTGCAGGCGGCCCCATTCGAGCAGCGCGGCGCGCACGCCCGCGCGGTCACCGGCGGCGGCCGCGTCCCGCGCTTTTTTCAGCGAGGCCGACTGCTGTTTATGCAGCGGCGGCGTTTTCGGCTCGCGCGATTCGCGGCGCTTGCGCGGCGCCGAGCGCGATGACCACCACCAGGCCGCGAGGGTCAACAGCCACAGGATGGCGAGGATCTCGGTCGCGCGCTGCCAGAACGTGATCGCTTCGAGTTGGTTCGGGCCTGAAGGCCCTCCCACACCGCCTTCTGCGGGAGCGGCTCCTGTGGGAGCGGCTTCAGCCGCGAAGTCATTCGGGCCTGAAGGCCCTCCCACAGTTTCGGGCTCGCCCGCACCCTTGACCGTCAGCGTGCGCGCCGGCAACGACGCGACTTTCCATTCGGCCGCCTCGACGTCCCACCACGGCACCTCGACGACCGGCAGTTCGACCTCGCCGCCCGCGAGCCCGATGATCGCGTACTGGTCCTTGCGCTGGCCGCGGATACCGCCCGCCTCGACCGTGCGCCCGAACTCGGGCTTGTCGGCGTACACGTTGAGCCCGTCCACGCCGGGTGCATCGATGGCGGGCAGCTGCGTCTCGAGCTGCCCGAGCGCGCTCAGCGTGATCTCGCGCGTTACGGGTTCGCCCGCCTCGAGCTCGTCGAACTGTCGCGACCAATCCTCGCCAAGCACCACGTCCCGTGCGGGCAGCCACGACGCGTCCGGGCGATCCGCGGGCGGCGGCGGGATCGGCGCGACCATGATCGTGTGCGCGTCGGACTGGAAGACCTTGCGTCCCGTGATGCGCCCGTTGCGCAATACGCGCGCCTCAAACATCGCGGGCGAGATGCTGATCTCGCCGCTTTCCTGCGGGTACAACGCGATCGTCCGTTCGATGACGCTGTAGGGCTTGCCGTTCAATACGGATTCGTACTGGCGATCGTCGCCGGCCAGCTCGACCAGTGTCTCGGCGCCGGAAATCGTCGGCTCTCGCAGCGCCGGCTGGCGCGTCGGCACCGCCCGGTAGATGCGGATGCGATAGAGGATCTGCGCCTGCACCCAGGTCTCGTCGACGTCGACGTCGCTCGTCACGAACACGTCGGCCTCGCCCGGCGGCGCATTCGTCGGCTCGTTGACGACGATCGGCACGCCGTTGCTGCGCTCGGCGCCGACCGTTATCGGCGGAATCTGGATGGTGCCCGTGCGTTTTGCCATCAGCGACACGGACCACGTCATCGAGCGCGTCATCTGCCCGTTGACGATCGACGTGCTGCTCAGCTTGCTGACCTGGCCGACGTAGAAGTCGTCCTCGAGGATGCTGAAGTCGGGCTCCGAGTCCGTGACGACGTCCACCGACACCTCGAGCGTAAAGGACTCGTTGAGATCGACGTTCGGTCGATCGACGCTTGCCACCGCAGCGGCCCACGCGCTCGACACGAGCAGCGCATTGGCGGCCAGGACAAGCAGGGCGAGGAGCGGCTTGTGTACTTTCACCACGGCTGCACCTCGTCATCGGGCCACAGCTCGTTACCGTCCTGGTCGCGGCGGTAACGCTGGTATTGAGAGCGGAACTTGCGTCGCAGCAGGCCGCCCGGATCGTCGGGGATGCGTCGCAGCCACTGCTCCATGGCCTGCTGCTGTTCCTGCTGCTGCCGAAGCTGCGCCAGCTCGGCTTCGGAAAGCTGTTGCGGCTGGTCGCCCTGCTGTTGTTCTTCGGCCGCGCGCTGCAACTCCTGCCGCAGCGCCTCAAGGTCTTCTTCGCTCATTTCTTCGTCGCGCTGCTGGCCATCGCCGTCCTGTGATTCCTGAGACTCGCCTTCCGAGCCCTGCTGGGTCTGCTCGCCTTCGCCATCGGACTGCTCGCCGTCGCCGCCCGGGTTTTGCGTCGACTGCTGGTCGTCGCCGGCCTGCTGCTCCTCCTGTTCCTGCTGCTCACGCAGTTTCTTCACCAGCTCGAGATTGTAGCGGGCGTCATCGTGGTCCGGCTCCATCTCGAGCACTTCCTCGTAGGTATCGATCGCCGCATCGAAGTTGCCCTGCTGCGCCATCGCGTTGCCGAGGTTGTAGAGATTGCGGGTATCGCCGCTCTCGGCAAACTCGCGCGCGCTGCCCGCATAGTCGCCGGCGCGGTAGCGTGCGACGCCGCGCCACTCGGTGTCTTCGAAAACCGCCGCCGCATCCGCCGCCTCGCCGTTCTCGAGGGCGCTTCGCGCCTGCTGGTCCTTCGTCAGCCACAGGTCGTCCCACAGCGATGCCTGCGCCGGCAGCGGCGCGACGAACACGACGAGCACGAGGACCCAGCCCTTGCGAAACGCGAGCGCCGCGAGCGGCAGCAGAATGAGGACCAGCCACGGGCCTTCCTCGCGCCACTGATCCGAGGTCAGCGAATCGCTGCCGGCGGCGGCGGCCCGCACCTCGCCCGAGAGCAGGTAATCGACGTCGCTGTCGTCGGCGGTCAAAACGGAGAAGCGGCCACCGCCCGCGACCGCAAGGTCGCGCAGCCCCCGCTCCTCGAGGCGCGCCACGGCGATCTTGCCGCGATTATCGGTCACGAAGCCGCCCGACATGCGCGGCACCGGCGCGCCCTCGCGCGTCCCGACGCCGAGCACCGACAGCGCGAAACCGGCTTCGACGAGATCGCGCGCGGCCTTCTCGGCCGCAGGTGACGTACCGCCATCGGTGATCAGCAGAACCTCGCCGTAGCCGACCTCGGCCTGCTCGAGCAGTGCCTGTCCCTTGCGAATACCGACCTCGGGATAGCTGCCACGGCTCGGCATGATGTCGGTGCTCAGACTGTTCACGAGCGCCGCTATCGTGTCGATGTCGTCGGTCAGCGGCGTCACCGTGAACGCGTTCGCCGTGTACACGACCAACGCCGTCTGCCCGCTCTTGCGGCGCTCGAGCATACTGAGGATCTTGAGGCGTGCACGCGAGAGACGGCTCGGCTCGACGTCCTGGGCATCCATCGACCGGGACAGGTCGAGGGCCACGACGAGCGCCTGGTCTTCGCGGAAGACGGGCTGGTCGATGCGCTGCCAGGCCGGACCCGCGAGCGCGACGGCCGCGACGACACCCGCGATGCCGAACAGCCACCAGCGGCTGTCGCCCGAACTGCCTGCCGTGCGCGACAGGACGTGCGGCATCAGCGCCGCATCGACGACGCCGCGCCAGTGGCCCGCGCCAAGCTGCCGTTTCGCAAGCAGCACGGCCAGGACGATCACGACGGGAATCGCCAGCAGCCACTCGGGCCGGATAAAGTGAAATTCAGCCGGCATGCGCCTGCACCTCCGCGCGTGAGCCGAGGCGCACGCGCTGCAACAGTGCCGACAGGCAAAGGACACCGACCAGCGCGAGCGCGACGCCCAGTGGCCAGAAGAAGTAGCTCTTGACGGGCCGGAAACCCGCTTCGGGCTCTTCGACAGGCTCGAGATCGTCGACGAGCGCGTAGATGTCCTGCAGGCTCGCCGTGTCGGTGGCCCTGAAGTAACGCCCGCCGGTCTGCCCGGCAATCGCGGTCAACGTTTGCTCGTCGAGATCGGCCGACGGGTTGATCGCGCGTCGCCCGCCGAGCAAGGAGGTCACGTCCATCGACTCGGCGCCGATGCCGATCGTGTAGATACGCAGGCCGATCTGCTGGGCGAGTTCGGCGGCTTTCAGCGGCGGCACCTCGCCCGCCGTGTTGGCCCCGTCCGTCAGCAACACGAGCACCTGGTCGCCCACGTCTTCCCCCTGCTCGTGGACGCGGCGAACCGCCAGCGTGATCGCATCGCCGATCGCCGTCTTCTCGCCGGCCAGCCCGATCTCGGCCTCGAGCAGCAGGACCTTGACCGTCTCGCGATCGAAGGTCAGCGGCACCTGCAGGTAGGCGCGTTCGCCAAACAGGATCAGGCCGATGCGGTCGCCTTCGCGCCGCGTGATGAAATCGCTGGCGACGGCCTTGGTCGCCGTCAGCCGGTCGACCTTGCGACCCGCGAGTTCGAAGTCCTTCTGGTCCATGCTGCCCGACAGGTCGACGGCCAGCATCAGGTTGCGGCCCGCAACGGGCACCTCGAGTTCGTCGCCGATGCGCTCGGGGCGCGTGGCCGCAATGACGAGCAGGCACCAGGCCAGCAGCGCGACCCAGAAGCGCCAGTTGAGCATCTTCTCGGTCCCCGAGCGCTCTCGCAGGGTCTCGAAGCCCGCGAGGCTCGGCACCCGCAGCCCGGCTTCGGACTGGTCGCGCGCCTCGGGCAGCAGGCGGCGCGCAAGCCACGGCAGCGGCAGTGCGAGCAGCACCCAGGGCCAGGCCAGCGACCACATCAGGCCGCACCCCGCAACGGTTCGCCAAGACGCATGCGGACGGCCGACAACAGGGCGCCGACGTCGACGTCCGACACATCGCCATCCGGATCACGATAAGGCAGCTGCAGCAGGCTCTTGCCGCCCTCGGTATGGAAATACGGCACCGGCAGGCCCTCGTCGAGCCAGGCGAGCCAGGCCTCGCCGGTCAGACCGGCCACCTCGGCACGCGGCGCATACGCCAGCATGCCGCGACGCAGCAGTTCCGAGACCTGCTTACCCAGCACGACCGGGTTGCGGTGCTCGAGATAATCGCGCTCGTGGCGCGCGAGTTCACGCAGGGCATGGCGCCGCGGCGCATTGAACCGCCACAGCCGGTATTCGCGCCACGCGAACCACGCGGCGAACGCGGCGACAATCGCGATCAGGGCCCACCAGCCGGGCGCGAGCGGCCACCACCCGATGGCCTCGGGCAGGTGCAGGTCGCGAAGCGGCAGCGCGTTCTCGTCCATAACTAGTGTGTTCTTCGACCCAGTGTCGTCTGCAAAGTGCTGACCGGGTCGTCGTCGGTCGACATCGGCATCAGGTGCACGCGGTAGGTCTGGCAGAAGCGCTCCAGGGCGTGCAGCCGCTTCTCGAAGGCTTGCGAATAGTCGCGCCGCGCCGGCGCCGCGTAGGTATCGATCGCGAGTTCGTCGTCATCGGACACGAGCCGATAGCGCCCCGGGGGCGGCAGCTCGCGCTCGAGCGGGTCGCTGACGAACACGGCGAGCACCTCGCTGTGGCGCGCGACGCTCGACAGGTAGGACTGCGCGGCGCGGTTGAATCCCGAGAAATCGCTGATGACGACGACGAGGCTGCCCGGCCTCGCAACACGCCGCAGTGCCGCCATGGCCTGGGTCAGCGGGTCCATGCCGGCCTGCCTGTCGTGCGGCTGCCAGTCCGGGTGCTCGGCCAGCTCATGCACGAAGCGCAGCGCGGAGCGGCGCCCCAGCCGCGGCTTTAGTTCGCGGTGCACCGAATCGCCGAAGATCAGCCCGCCGAGGCGGTCGCCGCGATGGTGCGCGGACCACGCGAGCAGGGCCGCGGCGCGACTCGCGTTGACGGACTTGAAGCAGCCGCGCGTCGCGAAATGCATGTTCGAGCGCAGATCGACGGCGACCAGAACGGGCCGTTCGCGCTCCTCGCGGAACAGCTTCGTGTAAGCCGTCGTGCTGCGCGCCGTGACGCGCCAGTCGATGCTGCGCGGATCGTCGCCGGGCTGGTAGGGGCGCGACTCGTCGAACTCCATGCCGCGCCCGCGAAAGCGCGAGACGTACGCGCCCGTCTGCAGCGAATTCACGCGCAGCACGTTGAGTGCGATGGCGCGCGCCGGCCCGCTCAGCCGGATCAGCCCGGGCTGGCTGACGCTGACTGGCGATGCCCCTTCGTGAATATGCTCGAGACGCATGATCTTGGTTTACGGGACGCCGACGCCGTCGAGGATGCCCTTGATCACGGTGTTGGCTTCAACGCCGTCGGCCTCGGCTTCGAAACTCAGCACGAGCCGATGACGCAGCACGTCGGGCGCGACGGCCTGGATGTCCTCGGGACCCACGTAATCGCGGCCGGCCAGCCAGGCGTGGGCGCGCGCCGCGCGATCGATACCCATGCTCGCGCGCGGGCTGGCTCCGTACATCACGAGCCCCTCGAGCCCCTGGTCGACCGAGCCCGGGTTACGCGTCGCGACGACGACGTTGACGATGTACTCCTCGAGTTCCGGCGCGAGGTGCATGTTCAGGATGTCCATGCGCGCCTGCATGAGCGCATCGACGGAGAGCTGCTCGGGCGGCTGGAACGGATCGCGCGTGCCGGCTTTGGCCTCGTCGCGATTCAGCACGAGGATGCGGCGTTCGTCGGCGACGCTCGGGTAGCCGACCTGCGCGTGCAGCAGGAATCGATCGAGCTGCGCCTCGGGCAGCGGGTACGTGCCTTCCTGCTCGATCGGGTTCTGCGTCGCCATGACCATGAACAGGCCTTCGAGCGGATAGGTCTTGTCGCCAACCGAGATCTGGCGCTCTTCCATCGCTTCGAGCAGCGCCGACTGCACCTTGGCCGGCGCGCGATTGATCTCGTCGGCGAGAATCAGGTTGTGAAACAGCGGACCCTTGCGAAACTCGAACGTGCCCTCCTGTGGGCGATAGATGTCGGTACCCGTCAGGTCGGCCGGCAGCAGGTCCGGTGTGAACTGCAGGCGATGGAAGTTGCCCTCGATGCTCTCGGCGAGCACCTTGATCGCGCGCGTCTTGGCCAGCCCCGGAGCGCCTTCGACGAGCAGGTGACCGTCGCACAGCAGCGCGATCAGCATGCGATTGATCAGGTGCGCCTGGCCGATGATCAGGCTGCTGGCATGCGCCTCGAGTTTCTGGAATTGTTCTGCGACGCTCATTCAGTGCTCCGGAGGGTAAAGCGGCGGATCATTTTAGTACTATTGAGCCAGATTTCGACCTCGAAAAAGGGCCAACATTGCATTTTGATTCCCGTCACACGATTTTGGTCGCACTGCTGTTCGCGGGATGCGGCGAATCACCGCCTCCGCCTGACTCCGCCGAGCCCGTTCCCGAACCGGCGCCCGTGGTGTCCACGTGTGGCGGCGAAGGTCGTCTCGAGGCAACGCTGTCCGGCGCCCTGAGCGCCAAACTCGACTGGCCAGACGCGGCGCTGCGTTGCGAGAGCATGCGCCGCCCCGACAACGAGGGCGTAAGGCTGCGTTTCACGGGCGACGTCGGTGACGAGCGACTCGTGATCATCGTCGCAGCCCCGAGCCTGGCGGCCAGCGCAACGGGGCCCGGCTTCGATGCCGTCGTGACCGTCACGGTCGAAGGCAGCGGCCGCTTCTTCAGCACCCCGAACCTCGGCGCCTGCTGGGCCGATGTGGCCCGCAACGACCCGCTCGGCGACGCCTCGGGCGATCACGTCGTGGCCGGCACGCTGAGCTGCGTCGGCCCGCTCGGGGAGGTCAATGGCGAGGGCTACGTGGATCTTCAGGAGATGCGCTTCAGCGGCATCGCCAACTGGGATAACTCGTGAAGCCCTGGTTCCTGCTAGCCTGCCTGGCCCTCGCGGCCTGCAGTCCGCAGCCCGCGGTCACGACCGGGACCGTGCCGGAACTCGACGGCGTGTTCGAGTTCAGCTCGCTCGAGATCGTCAACGACGACGGCGAGACTTATCACTTCGATGTCTACCTGGCGCAGACTGTCAAGCAGCAGCGCCGTGGCCTGATGTTCGTGCGCGACATGCCCGAGCACACGGGCATGCTCTTCGTCTACGGCAGCGACGGGCCGCATTCGATGTGGATGAAGAACACCTATATCCCGCTCGACATCGTGTTCGCGCGCAGCGACGGCACGGTGTCGTCGATCAGTCACGACACGGTGCCGCTGACGCTGGACTCGCATGCGTCGCGCGAACCCGTGCGTTACGTGCTCGAACTGAATGGCGGTACGACGAGGCGACTCGGCATCGGTGGCCGCAGCCGCCTGCTGATCACAGAGTAGCGGCGATCGCGTCGGCCAGGTAGTTGACGTTGCGGGCCGTGATGCCGGCCGTATTGATGCGGCTGGACCCGACCATGTAGACGCCGTATTCCTTCTTGAGGCGATCGACCTGGTCCTCGGCGATGCCGAGGAAGCAGAACATGCCGCGTGCGCGGACGAGGTGGGAAAAGTCGCGCTCGGGGGCTTTCTCTTTGAGCGCGTCGTTCAGGAGTACCCGCATCTCGCGCAAACGGCCGCGCATCTCGGCAAGCTCGACACGCCAGGCTGCCTTGAGCTCGGAATCGCCGAGTATTGTCGCGACGACGACGGCGCCGTGATCGGGCGGCACCGAGTAGATCGTGCGGACGATGTTGTTGACCTGGCTGTTGACGATGTCGCGCGACGCCTTGTCGGCGCACAGCACCGAGAGGCTGCCGACGCGGTCGCGATACAGGCCGAAGTTCTTGGAGCACGAGTTCGTGACGATCATCTCGGGCACAAGACCGGCAAGATGGCGCACGATGAAAGCGTCGTCGTTGAGACTGTGCGCGAACCCCTGGTAGGCCATGTCGACGAACGGCACGAGATCGCGCTCGACGATGATGTCGGCGATCGCGCGCCAATCGTCCTCCCTCGGGTCGACACCAGAAGGATTGTGGCAACAGGCGTGCAGCAGGACCAGATCGCCGGCAGGCATCTTGCTCAACGCATCGAGCATGTCGTCGACGCGAATGACGTGATTCTCGTCGTCGTAGTACGGGTAGGGCTCGAGTTCGAGGCCCGCGCCGCCCAGTAAGGGAATGTGATTCGCCCAGGTCGGATCGGTTACCCAGACACGCGCGCCGGGACGCGCGCGCAGGATCAGTCCGGCCGCGACGCGCAGCGCGCCCGAGCCGCCCGGCGCCTGGATCGTCAATACGCGATCGGCATCGGCCGCGTCGGCGAAGGTCAGGTCCTGCATCAGGGCGTTGAAGTCGGGGTCGCCGGCCGTGCCGATATAGGCCTTGCTCTGCTGGGTATCGATGATGCGTTGCTCGGCCTGCTTGACGACGTCGAGCACGGGCGTTTCGCCCTCGGCCGTGCGGAACACGCCGACGCCAAGGTCGATCTTGTCGGAACGCGGATCGTTCTTATGCTCGGTGATGAGTCCGAGGATGGCGTCGGCCGCGGCGGCCTCGAGGGCTTCAAACAAGGTGTCTCTCCCAAAACTGCATGCGCGAGGGGCCATCCGATTGTACAAACGAAAACGCCGGCATAGTAGCCGGCGTTTCGTTACGACTGAAAGGGGTTGTTCAGGCTTTGGGCACCCATGCCGAGCACCAGCCCTTGGCGGCGACTGCCTTACCCGGGAACAGCTGGCACGGACGCCAGGCGTCACCATCGTTACCCTGGACGAGCTGGCAGTTGGCACAATTCTGCTCGGCGGCAGGCTGCGTGCGCGTGGCCGGATCGACCGTCGACGCGTCGTGCGTGTACTTGAGGCCGGCGGCCAGCGGGTCGTCTACCGATACGTGCGGCAGGTCTCCCGCCTGCGCCTCGCGGCCCGGGAATGCGATGACACCGGCTGCGGCGACAGCCGAGATTTGCAGGAATTTGCGGCGTGCAATATTGCTCACAGGAATCTCCTTGATATGTAGCTGTGAAACTGGACGGCGCGCATTCTAGCCGAGTTTCCTGAACGCCCGCATAACGACACCTGCAGCCAATCTCATTTGTATTTGAGACTCATTTGCATTACGCCCTGCAGGGCGCGCCGCTGCGATATACTGCCCTGCCGTGTCGCCGGATTGATGTGAAATGACGGGCCGCACCCGCGCAGTCGATTTAGAACGATTCCGCGCAAACTTGCGCGAAACCTGCGCCGACAGGGTCGCCGTCGAGGAGCCCCTGGAGATCCGGCTGGGATTCGAAACGGATGGCGAGCGCCACACGCGCACGGCCTCGATCACGATGCGCACGCCCGGCGACGACGCGGATCTCGCGACGGGATTCCTGTTCGCCGAGGGCATCGTCCGTTCACGCGACGACATCGCCGTGGTCAAGCCCTGCGACGGCGACAACACGATACGCGTCGAACTCGAGGATGGCATCGCCGTCGACTTAGCCCCGCTCGAGCGGCATTTCTACACGACCTCGAGTTGCGGCGTCTGCGGCAAGGCCTCCCTGGATGCGATTTACGTAAATGGGGTCAGACCTTTTTCACATTCCACGCCAGTCTTTGATGCCGACGTGCTCGTGAGCATCCCGGACCGGCTGCGCAATGCGCAGTCGACGTTCGACAAGACGGGCGGTCTGCACGCGGCGGCCGCGTTCGACGCCCGTGGCAAACTCATCGTCGTGCGCGAGGACGTCGGCCGGCACAACGCCGTCGACAAGGTCGTCGGTGCGCTGCTCGCGGCGGGGCGGCTGCCGGCCGCCGACCTCGGCCTCATGGTGTCGGGCCGAGCCAGCTTCGAACTGACGCAGAAAGCGCTAGTGGCGGGCATGCCGTTGATCGCCGCCGTCAGCGCACCGTCCAGCCTTGCGGTAGAGCTGGCGCAGGAGTTCAATGTGACCCTGGTCGGATTCCTCAGGGACGACACGTTTAACGTGTACGCGGGCAAGGAGCGAATTAAGAAATGAGCGTCAGGAAGATAGCGCAGCGCTACGACAACAGGGCCGAGATGCTCGTACAGGTGCTTGTTGCCCTGGTACAACAGAACGGCTGGATTTCCGAAGACGACATTCGCGAGCTGGCCGACGCCCTCAACCTGTCCCGCGCGGACGTGCACGGCGTCGTCGAGTATTACCACGACTTCAGGACCGAGCCACCCGGCTCGCACATCGTCAAGCTGTGCCGCGCCGAGGCCTGCCAGGCGATGGGCGGGCGCGAGCTTGCCGCGCATGCAGAAGAAGTTGCGGGCGGCGACACGACGCTCGAGGCGGTCTACTGCCTCGGCAACTGCGCCTGTGCGCCCGCCGTCATGATTGACGGCAAGACCTACGGACGCGTCGACGCCGAGCGGCTCGATGCGCTGCTGGCCTCGCTCGCGGAAGCTGCGTCGTGAGCCGCGTCAGGATCTACGTGCCGCGCGAGACGACGGCCGTGTCGGTCGGTGCCGACGAGGTCGCCGTCGCGATTGCTCGCGAGGCCAAACAGCGCGGCGCGGACATCGAGCTCGTGCGCAACGGCTCGTGGGGCGCGTGCTGGCTCGAACCCCTGATCGAAGTACAGCAGGGCGATAAACGCATCGCCTACGGCAATGTTGCCCCCGATGACGTGCCCATGCTGTTCGAAGCCGGCCTGCTCGAGGGCGGCGAGCACGACAAGCGCCTCGGCCCGGTCGACGAGATCGAGTACCTGATTACGCAGGAGCGCTGGACCTTCTGGCGCTGCGGCCTGACCGAGTCGCTATCCCTCGACGACTTCCTCGCCCACCAGGGCTTCAAGGCGCTTACGAAAGCCTGGGAGATCGGGGCCGACGCCGTCATCGATGCCGTGACCGCCTCCGGACTGCGCGGGCGCGGCGGCGCGGGCTTTCCGACCGGCATCAAGTGGCGCACGGTCGCCGACGCGAGTGGCGAGCAGAAATACGTCGCGTGCAATGCCGACGAGGGCGACAGCGGCGCGTTCTCCGATCGCATGCTCATGGAGGGCGATCCGTTCGGCCTCATCGAATCGATGGCCATCGCCGGCTTCGCCGTGGGTGCGAACAAGGGCTATATCTACCTGCGCTCGGAGTACCCGCTGACGCACTCGATCCTGGCGCGCGCCATCGACACGCTGCGCGATGCGGGCTGGCTCGGAGAGGATATCCAGGGCAGCGGTTTCGATTTCGAGGTCGAGCTGCACCTGGGCGCGGGCTCGTACGTCTGCGGCGAGGAGACCGCAATGCTCGAGAGCCTCGAGGGCAGGAAAGGCATCGTGCGCTACAAGCCGCCCCTGCCTGCCATCGAGGGCTTGTTCGGCAAACCGACCGTCGTGAACAATGTCGTCACCCTCGCGTCGGTGCCGAATATCGTCAACCTCGGCGGCGAACGCTACGCAGGCATGGGCGTGAATCGGTCAAAGGGCACGCTCGCATTCCAGCTCGCCGGCAACATCAGGCGGGGCGGCCTCGTCGAAAAATCCTTCGGCGTCACGCTGCGCGAACTCATCGAAACCTACGGCGGCGGCACGGCGAGTGGACGCGCCGTCAAGGCCGTCCAGGTCGGCGGTCCACTGGGCGCCTATTTGTCTGCCGAGCAGCTCGATACGCCGATGGACTACGAGGCCTTCGTCGAGATCGGCGCGATGATCGGCCACGGCGGTATCGTCGTCTTCGACGACACGGCCAACATGGCGCAACAGGCGCGTTTCGCGATGGAATTCTGCGCGATCGAGTCCTGCGGCAAATGCACGCCGTGCCGCATTGGTTCGACGCGTGGTGTCGAAGTCATTGATCGCATTATCGAAGGCGATAATCGTGACGCAAACTACGATCTGCTGGTCGAGCTCTGCGATACCATGGAGGACGCATCGCTGTGCGCCATGGGCGGCATGACGCCCTACCCCGTGCGCAGCGTGCTCAAACACTTCGCCGCAGACTTTGCGACCGGGAGTGACACATGAACCGCACGCGACAGAGAGACCTTGGCACGCCGTCCAGTCCGGCGACGGAGACGGTCACGGTCGAGATCGACGGCCAGCCCGCCGCGGTGCGGGCCGGCACGAGTATCCTGCGCGCGGCGCGCGAGTCCGGCATCGACATCCCCAAGCTCTGCGCCACCGACTCGCTCAAGCCTTTCGGCTCGTGCCGCATGTGCCTCGTCGAGGTCGAAGGTCGCAAGGGCTACCCGGCGTCGTGCACGACACCGGTCGAAGACGGCATGAAGATCCGTACGCAGACCGCGCGCCTTGCGGAGCTGCGGCGCAACGTCATGGAGCTGTACATCTCGGATCACCCGCTCGACTGCCTGACCTGCTCAGCCAACGGTGATTGCGAACTGCAGGACATGGCGGGCGCCGTCGGCCTGCGCGACGTGCGTTACGGCTTCGATGGTGACAATCACCTCGATGCGCCCGTCGATGCCAGCAACCCTTATTTCCAGTTCGATGCCTCGAAATGCATCGTCTGTTCGCGCTGCGTGCGCGCTTGCGACGAGGTACAGGGCACGTTTGCGCTGACGATCGAGGGGCGCGGCTTCGAGTCGAAGGTCTCGGCCGGCATCGGCGAGGAGTTCCTCGACTCCGAGTGCGTGTCCTGCGGCGCCTGCGTGCAGGCCTGTCCCACGGCGACACTCATGGAGAAGAGCATCGTCGAGCATGGCCAGCCCGAGCGCGCCGTCGTCACGACCTGCGCCTATTGCGGCGTGGGCTGCTCGTTCCAGGCCGAGATGAAGGGCGACCAGGTCGTGCGCATGACGCCGTGGAAGGACGGCCAGGCGAATCACGGCCATTCCTGCGTCAAGGGCCGCTTCGCATGGGGCTACGCCTCGCACCGCGATCGCGTGCTGAAGCCCATGATTCGCGACAACACCTCGGACCCGTGGCGCGCGGTCGAGTGGAGCGAGGCGATCGGATTCGCGGCGCAGAAATTTCGCGATATCCAGCATCAATACGGCCGCAAGTCGATCGGCGGCATCACCTCCTCACGCTGCACCAACGAGGAGGTCTTCGTCGTGCAGAAGCTCGTGCGCACCGCGATGGGCAACAACAACGTCGACACCTGCGCGCGCGTCTGTCATTCGCCGACGGGCTACGGCCTCAAGGCCACGCTCGGCACGTCGGCCGGCACGCAACCGTTCGACAGCGTCATGGACGCCGACGTCATCATGGTCATCGGCGCCAACCCGACGGCCGGGCACCCGGTCTTCGCCTCGCAGATCAAGCGCCGCCTGCGCGAGGGCGCCGAGCTCATCATCGTCGACCCGCGCAAAATCGGGCTCGTGCGTTCGCCCCATTTCGAGGCGGCGCACCACCTCAACCTGCTGCCCGGCACCAACGTGCCGATCATCAACGCGCTCGCCCACGTCATCGTCAAGGAAGGGCTGGCCGACGAGGCTTACGTGAAGGAACGCTGCGACCTCGACTCGTGGGACGCGTGGAAGACGATGATCCTGAAACCCGAGAACTCCCCGGAAGAGGTCGGACAAGTCTCGGGCGTGGACGCCGCCGCCATCCGCGCGGCCGCGCGCCTCTACGGCGAAGCGCGCAACGCCGCGATTTACTATGGCCTCGGCGTCACCGAGCACAGCCAGGGCTCGACGATGGTCATGGGCATGGCCAACCTCGCGATGGCCACGGGCAATCTCGGCCGCTCGGGCGTCGGCGTGAATCCGCTGCGTGGCCAGAACAACGTGCAGGGCTCCTGCGATATGGGGTCGTTCCCGCACGAGCTGGCCGGCTACCGCCCCGTCTCGGCTGACGACGTCCGCGCACAATTCGAACAACACTGGGGCGTCACGCTCGACCCGGAACCCGGCTTTCGCATTCCGAACATGTTCGACGCCGCGATCGCGGGCGAATTCAAGGGCATGTACATCCAGGGCGAGGACGTCGCGCAATCCGACCCGAACACGATCCACGTCGAGGCCGCGCTGGGCGAACTCGAATGCCTGGTCGTGCAGGACCTGTTCCTAAACGAGACGGCCAAGTTCGCGCACGTCTTCCTGCCGGGCACGTCGTTCCTCGAGAAAGACGGCACGTTCATCAACGCCGAGCGGCGCATCAACCGTGTACGCCCGGTCATGGAACCGCAGCAGGGCAAGGACGAGTGGCGCATCACCCAGGAGCTGGCGCAGGCAATGGGTTATGACATGAGCTATGCGAGCGCCGCCGAGATCATGGACGAGATCGCGGAACTCACACCGACTTTCAACAACGTGAGCTTCGATTTTCTCGACGAGGTCGGCAGCGTGCAGTGGCCGTGCAACGACGATGCGCCGATGGGGACCCCGATCATGCACGTCGGTGCGTTCGTGCGCGGCAAGGGCCTGTTCGTCGAAACCGATTACGAGCCGACCGAGGAACGCACCAATCGCAAGTTCCCGCTGTTGCTGACGACGGGGCGCATCCTCTCGCAGTACAACGTCGGCGCACAGACGCGCCGCACGGCGAACAATGTCTGGTACGGCGAGGACCTGCTCGAAGTGCACCCGGCCGATGCCGAAGCGCGCGGCATCCGCGACGGCATGCTGGTGTCGCTCGCGAGCCGCAAGGGCGACATTACCCTGCGCGCGAAGATCACGACGCGCGTCAAGCCCGGCGTCGTCTATACGACCTTCCACAACCCCGAGACCGGCGCCAACGTCGTGACGACCGAGTATGGCGACTGGGCCACCGACTGTCCCGAGTACAAGGTGACGGCCGTGCAGATCGCACCGGCCGAACATCGCTCAAAATGGCAGGAAACATTCGCGGCGCGCGCCGCCGAGCAACAGCGGCTCACCGAGACGGACAACTAGACGCTTATTTCGCCTTGCAGTCGACGACAAGCGTCGCGAAATCCTGGATGTAGGCGTGCGCCGCTGAGATCGCCCGGCCGATGTTGCCGTTGTTCTGGTCTGTCGCGCCGAGCCGGCGCATCCACTCGCCGTTCTTCTTTTTGCCGTCCCTGTGGTACGTCGGCCGCACGCTCCAGCGATAGGTCGTGCACTTCTCGAGCGGCACATCGACTTTGAACTGCGTACCCGCGACCTGCTTCGCCTGATAGACGGGGCGACGCGCATCGTAGATTTCGACGTCCCAGAGAATCTGCGCGCCGTCGGCCGCTGCCCGGTTTTCGCCGAGCGTCGACTCCCACGCCAGCGTCGGGCTGAGCGCACGCGTCTTGCCGAGCCACGCATCCTCCCTGTCACGCTTGACGTTATCGCTCGCCAGCGGCGCGAGCGCATGATCGACCTGCACCCGTTCGTACAATTCGGCCGCCAGCTCGCGGCCGATGTAGTAGCGCGCGAACTCGCGATACTCGCCCCACAGCACGAAATCGTTCTTCGCCCAGTTCTTCAGTTTGTCGCGATCCTCGTAACTGACTTCCCTGCGATACAGCGTCGTGCCGTCGCTGAATCGTTTGAGCACCGCCGTTCCCATGGTCGTGACGATGGCCTCGTCTTCCTGCACGTTGAGGACGACCTCGTCGAGATTGACGAACAGGATGGCGTCGGTGTCGGCGGGGATCGGCGTCGTGGGCGCGAACAGCTTCGGGTCGACACCCGCCACGTTACGCAGGCCCCAGTAGACGTCGTTGGCAAGCGCATTGTTCGACAGCGGCTGGTCGATCGCCTGCGCGAGGTCCTCGGCCATGCGGTCCCGGAGCTCCTGGCGCATGCGATCCGAGGCGCCGAAGATGCCGCCCGCGATCGCGCCGATCTCGCGCAGGAAAGGAATCGGCAACCCGATCGGGATGCCGCCGGGCTCGATGCCAACGGTGCCCATGTCGGCGCCCTTGGCGATACCGCCCGCGAGGCCGAGCGTCTCCCGGCCGTAGGTTCCCGTCACTGCCTCGCTGCTCTCGCCGTCGACGGGAAGAATGACGATGCGTCCGATCGACTCGCGCAGCTCCTCGGACATGGACTGCGCCGACGCGGGCATGGTAACGACGGTCGCCAGCATGGCGGCCGCGAATACCCCGTTTGTGCGTCGTGATGTGTGCATTCAGCCCCTCTTCAAATTGTCAGACCCGCCGCGCGACGGCGGGTTCCGGGCGGCGTGCGTGTCAGTCGACGAAGGTCAGCTCGTCGACGAGATGACCGGCGCCGTACACGGTCTTCATCGCTTCGAGCATGATGGCCGTGTTCACGCCGACCGTACGGTTCACGCTGCCGTCGAACCAGTAGTCGCCCGCGATCGAATGGATGTTACCGTCGAAGGCAAGGCCTATGAGCGCGCCGTCGGCCGCGATCATCGGGCTACCCGAATTGCCCCCGGTAATGTCCGTCGTCGCGACGAAGTTGAACGGGGTTTCCGGGTCCAGGTCTTCACGCGCCCGTGACCAGGATTCGGGCAGCCGGAAAGGAGCCTGCCCCGTCGCGCGTTCGAACAGGCGCGCCGTGCGCGTGAACGGCTCTATCGTGTCGCCGCGTTCCTGCCAACCCTCGACGGCCCCGTAGGTCACGCGAAGCGTAAACGTCGCGTCCGGATAGGTGTCGGTTCCGTATAGCCTGAAACGCGCGTCCGCGATCATCTGCTCGCCGCGTACGCGCGGCGCCTCGACTTCGTCCTCGTAACGTTTGCGCAAATCGCGCGCGCCCGGGTCGACCCTGGCGGCCAAGCGGACCAGCGGATCGTCACTCGCCGCGACGGCCTCGACGCCGCCCTCCCAGAGTTTCCTGCGGTAGGCCGGGTCGTCGAGCTTCGAACCGGCCACCAGCCTCGCGGCCAGTGCGTCCGGTGCTTCCTTGCCGAGGATCAGGTGCACCCACTGACTGTCGGGGCCGAGCCATTCGCGCATCTTCTCGAGCGAGAACGTGAGCTGCACCTCCTCGAAATCCTTGTCGACCGGGCGCGCGGCAAACAGCGACTGCTCGAGGCCCGGCAAGGCCGCGTCGGTGTACGCGCGAATGCGCTCGTCGTTGGGCTTTTCGCGTTCGGCCGTGCCGCGCACGATCGTCTTCGCATAGTAATAAAGCTCGCCCGACAGGCCCGCGCTGCTCTCGATAAAAAGGTGCTCTTCATAGAAATTGCGATGCGCTGCCAGCGAGCGCTCGATCAGGTCCCAGGCCTCGCCGTAGGCGGCCGCGAGTTTCGGGTCGGCCGCGACGGCGTCGCGCATTGCTTGTTCGCCGGCTGCCTTGCGCTCGATCATGTAGTCGGTCTGCAGCGCCTTGAGCTCATTGCGTCGCACCTTGATCGCGTTCTCGTATCCGAGAATGCGTTGCTGGACCGTACGTGCAGCAGCATCGCTCGTGTTCTTCCAGGCCATCATGCGGCCGCGCAATTCGGAGTAGCGCAGTAACCACAGCGGCAGCGTCACGTCGCGCTGGAACTTGAGCTGTGCAACGGTGAGCAGCCGGTCGGTCGACCCCGGGTGTCCCGTGATGAATACCGGCTCGCCCGCGTCCGGACCCGATGCGCGCCAGCGCAGGTAGTTGGGCGTCTTCGCGGGCTTGCCGTCCTCGTAGGCCCTGAGGAACGCCATGTCGAGGCACCAGCGCGGGAAGTTGAAATTGTCCGGGTCGCCGCCGAAGGCCGCGATATCGAGTTCGGGCGCGAACACGAGCCGCACGTCATCGTAGCGCTGGTACTCGTAGATGAAATACTGGCCGCCGTTGTAGAGCTTGACCGCCTCGCAGTGGCGCTCGCCGTCCGCGGCCGCCTCGCACGCGGCTTCGAGCCGGGTCGACTCGGCCTTGCGCGCCTCGTTCGCATCGGCTTCGTCCATGCCCTGCGTGGCACTGGCGATCTTGTCGGTCACATCCTCGAAGTCGACCAGCACGGAAATTTGCTGCCCGGGGCACCGCAGCTCTTCGTCCCGCGCCCGGGCCATGAAGCCCTCGTCGGACAGGTTGCGCTCGGCCGTGCTCAGGTTGCGGATGCAGCTCCACGTGCAGTGATTGTTGGTCAGCACGAGCCCGTTTGCGGACGCGAACGATCCCGTGCAGCCACTCTCGAGTCGGGTCGTCGCGAGCTGCGCGTTACGCAGCCAGCGGTCGTCGATGCTGACGTCGTATTTTTCGGCGACAGCGTCGGCGGGAAAATTGTCGAGCGTCCACATACCCTCGTCGGCGGCAGCCACGGCACACAAGGGAACGAGCACCAGTGTTGGGAAGATCCTGGTCATTGCGACCGTTCGAGCAGCGGCGAGACCATCCGGACCCTATTTTTCGAGCCGGGAGAACTTGGTGCCTTCGAGCGTCAGGTTATACATCAGGCCTTTCGAGCCGAAGATGAAGCCGACGACCGGATCAACGATGTTCTGCGAGTCGATCGTCTTGCCCGCACCGATGTCGATGAGTGCGACCGAACCGTCGACGCCGACTTTCCAGCCTTCCGAGTTACGAAACTTGTCGAGCGCTTCGCGCGTCATGAACGCGATCACGATCGACTTGGCCTGCGCGCCGAGCTGGAATCCGACGGATCCGCTCGTCGTGCGGTAGTACGCGACCGTCGAACCGCCGATGCGCAGCACGCCCTCGCCTGTCTCGGCACCGACGCCGACGCCGGCCTTGTAGACCTTGGGAAACACCAGGTAACCGGCCGCCTGGCTGAGAAACACGTCGGATCCGTCGACCTGCTGCCGGAACACGCCGAGCGCCTCATCCACGTCGCGGTCCAGGCTCGAACCCGTGGTCGCGCAGCCCGCTGCGATGATGATTGCCGCCAACAGCAACGACAGTCCCGAAAGTTTCCTGAATTTCATAGTTCTCAACTCTTTGTTGCAGTCTTGATAAGTGTCTCGAGCATGCGGCGCAGCGTATCACGAAGCTGCGATGCCTTTTGCGCGTCGTAAGTGCCCGATAATTCGTCCATGTAGACCCGCTGCGCGATCTCCAGTTGCACCGCATGCACGTGCTTAGCGGGCTCACCGTAGCGGCGCGTGATGAAGCCACCCTGAAAGCGCCCGTCCCGGACATGGCTATACGGGCTTCGGGCCGCGCGCGCGGTGACCGCGGCCGCCAGCGGCTCTGCGCAGCTGCGGCCCCCGTAGGTGCCGATATTGAGCGCGGGGAGTTTGCCGTCGAAGAGCCGCGGCACGACGCTCGCGATCGAATGCGCGTCCCACAGCAGCGCATAGCCGTGCCGGGCCTTCAATGCCGCCAGCGTCGCGGCCAGCTTGTCGTGGTAGGGCTGCCAGTAGTCGCAAACGCGCCGGGCCGTCTCGTCCGGGCCGATCGGGCCGTCCTCGTAGATGGCCTCGCCCGCGAAGGTCGACGACGGACACAGCCCGGTCGCGACCTGGCCGGCATATAGCGCCGCGTCGTCGGCCGGGCGATTCAGGTCGACGACGTAGCGCGAGTATCGTGCGACCAACAGGTTGGCGCCAAGATCGCGTACGAAGTCGTACAGGCGTGCAACGTGCCAGTCGGTATCGCCGAGCGCCAACCCCGCCACTGTCATGCGCCCACGCAGATCGCGAGGCAGATCGCGCCCGTCGTGGGGTACGCTCACGAGCAGCGGCGAGCAGCCTTCGTGGAACGTGAAGACCTCGCTCATCGGCTCAGGCTGGGCAACACCGATTCCGCGTAACGGCAGTAGGCGCCGGCATCGACAGTCGCCGCGACACGCCGGATATCGGCCGCCAGCGAGCGGTCCTGATCGTAGGGCGGCGACAGCGCGCGAATCCCGACCACGACCTCCTCGATCGGCGGCGAGCTTTTCGCCGGGCGCCGGAACTCGATGCCCTGCGCCGCGGCCAGCAGCTCGATCGCGACGATGTCGGCGACATTGTCGATCATCGTGTGCAGCCGACGCGCCGCAAACGCCGCCATGCTGACGTGGTCTTCCTGGTTGGCCGAGGTCGGCAGGCTATCGACGCTTGCCGGATGTGCGTGTGACTTGTTCTCCGAGGCGAGCGCCGCGGCCGTGACCTGCGCCATCATGAAACCGCTGTTTAGCCCGCCTTCCTCGACGAGAAACGCGGGCAGACCGCTCAGGTGCGCATCGATGAGCAGCGCAATGCGCCGCTCGGACAGCGCGCCGATCTCGGCGATTGCGAGCGCCAGGTAATCCGCCGCCAGCGCCACCGGCTCGGCGTGGAAATTGCCACCCGACAGGACGGCCCCGGAGTCCACGAACACGAGGGGGTTGTCCGTAACGGCATTGGCCTCCGTCTCGAGGACTTTGCAGACATGGCGCAGCACATCGAGGCAGGCGCCGACGACCTGCGGCTGGCAGCGAATGGAGTAAGGATCCTGCACCCGATGGCACTCCGCGTGCGACGCGCGAATCTCGCTGTCACGCATCAGGTCGCGCAGCACGCCGGCGACGGCGATCTGTCCGCCGTGGCCGCGCACGATCTGGATGCGGCGGTCGAACGGGACGTCGCTGCCCTTGATAGCGTCCGAGGACATTGCTCCGGCCATGAGCGCGGCCGCAAGGACATTCTCGGTCCGGAACACGGCAGCCAGCGCAAGTGCCGTCGACACCTGTGTGCCGTTGAGTAACGCCAGTCCCTCCTTGGGTGCGAGCTGCAAGGGCTCGATCCCGGCTTCCTTGAGCGCGATCGGCGCCGGCACGATGTTGCCGCCGACGCGCACCTCGCCGATACCAATGAGTGCGCCGGCCATATGTGCGAGCGGGGCGAGGTCACCCGACGCACCGACCGAGCCGCGCGACGGGATGAGCGGATAGATTTCCGCGTTGATCAGTGCACACAGTGTCTCGACGAGCTGGAGACGCACGCCCGAAAACCCCTCTGCCAGCGCGACGACCTTCATGAGCATGACCAGGCGCACGACGGCATCGTCGAGTTCCTCGCCGACGCCGACGGCGTGCGAGCGCACGAGATTCTCCTGCAGGTGCGCGAGCTCGTCGTCGCTGACGCGCTCGGAGGCGAGCTGGCCGAAGCCGGTATTGACGCCGTAGACAGTGTCGCCGTGAGCCACGACTTCGTCGATCAGCTCGTTCGATTCGGCAATGCGCCGCCGCGCCTCGTCGCCGAGCTCGACGGTCACGGGTTCGAGCCACGCCCGGCGCAGTTCGTCGAGCGTTACGAGCTGGTTATCGACCGTCAGTTTCATCTATCGCTCCCGAAATCGACCATTGGCAGGTTGAGCCTGTGCTCACGCGCGCAGTCGATGGCGCTCTCATAGCCGGCATCCGCATGGCGCATGACGCCCGTAGCCGGGTCGTTCCACAGGACCCGCGCGATGCGCTTGTCCGCTGCCTCGCTGCCGTCGCAGACAATAACGAGGCCCCCATGTTGAGCGTAGCCCATTCCCACGCCGCCGCCATGGTGGAACGACACCCAGGTCGCGCCGCTCGCCGTATTCAGCAGGGCATTGAGCACGGCCCAGTCCGAGACGGCGTCGCTGCCGTCCTTCATCGCCTCGGTCTCGCGGTTGGGACTCGCGACCGAGCCGCTGTCAAGATGATCGCGGCCGATCACGACGGGCGCCTTGAGCTCACCCTTGCGCACCATCTCGTTGAATGCCAGCCCGAGCTTGTCGCGCTGCCCGAGCCCGACCCAGCAAATGCGCGCGGGCAGCCCCTGGAAGTGGATGCGCTCACGCGCCGCATCCAGCCAGTGGTGCAGGTGAGGATCGTCCGGGATGATCTCCTTGACCTTCTCGTCGGTCCGGTAGATATCCTCGGGGTCGCCCGACAGCGCGGCCCAGCGAAACGGGCCGACGCCGCGGCAAAACAGCGGCCTCACATAAGCCGGCACGAATCCGGGGAAGTCGAACGCGTTCTTCACGCCCTGGTCGAGCGCGACCTGGCGGATGTTGTTGCCGTAGTCGAAGGTCGGCACACCCATGCGCTGGAACGCGAGCATGGCCTCGACGTGCACGGCCATCGACTTGACCGATGCCGCGACGACGGCGTCCGGGTCGGACTCGCGTTTCTCGAACCACTCCTCGACACTCCAGCCGATGGGCAGGTAGCCGTTGGCGGGATCGTGCGCCGAGGTCTGGTCTGTCACGGCGTCGGGGCGCACGCCGCGCTCGACGAGTTCGGGGAGTATCTCGCCCGCGTTGCCGAGCAGGCCGACCGAGACAGGCTGCCTGCTCGCGACCGCCTCGTCGATCATCGCCAGCGCCTCGTCGAGTGTGGCGGCATGCTTGTCGAGGTAGCCCGTGTCGAGACGCATCTGGATGCGATCCGCCTGGCACTCGATTGCCAGCATCGACGCACCGGCCATGGTCGCGGCCAGCGGTTGTGCGCCGCCCATGCCGCCGAGGCCCGCCGTCAGGATCCAGCGCCCGGCGAGATCGCCGTCGTAGTGCTGGCGGCCCATCTCGGCGAAGGTCTCGTAGGTTCCCTGCACGATGCCCTGGCTGCCGATATAGATCCACGAGCCGGCCGTCATCTGACCGAACATCATCAGGCCCTTCCTGTCGAGCTCGCGAAAGTGCTCCCACGTCGCCCACGCCGGCACCAGGTTCGAGTTGGCGATCAGCACGCGCGGCGCATCCTCGTGCGTCCTGAAGACGCCGACGGGTTTGCCCGACTGCACCAGCAGGGTCTCGTCGGCGTCGAGCTCTTTCAGCGTCTCGACGATCTTGTCGTAGCACGCCCAGTTGCGCGCCGCCTTGCCGATGCCGCCGTACACGACGAGGTCCTGCGGGCGTTCGCCGACCTGCGGGTCGAGATTGTTCATCAGCATGCGCAGCGGTGCCTCGGTCAGCCAGCTTTTTGCCTGTAAGTCGGTGCCTGTCGGTGCCTTGATGGTTCTGCTCATGATGCTTTTTTCTCCAGTCTGCCGGTCAGTTCATAGCGGCTGCCGGGATGGTGAAGTCGTGTAAACGTGACGGGACGCCCCTCGGACCAGGTGCGACGAATGACGACGAGGGCCGGTTCGTCGTCGGCCATGTGCAGGCGCTGCCGGACCGCGGCGTTGGGCATTGCGGCGCGCACCACGTGGTCGGCTTCCTGCAGCGGCGCGATCGAGGTCAGGTAGGCGCTCGGCGTCACTGCGGCAAAATCCTGGCCGAGACAATCGGGCGCGAATGACGCGAGGACATGCCGGTCCTCGACCTGTATCGGCTCGTCGTCTTCGTAATGCACGAGCAACAGGTGGAACACGTCCGTGCCCTGTTCGACCTGCAGGGCTTTCGCGATCTCGCCGCGCGCGTGCTGGCGCGACTGGCGGACCACGCTGCTCGCGTGGCGGTGACCGCGGCCGGCGATCTCGTCTGCGATATTACGCACTTCGAGCAAAGCGGATTGCGCACGTTGATCCGAGACGAAAGTGCCGCGACCGGCAATGCGTTCGACATAGCCTTCGTCGTGCAATTCGCGCAGCGCGCGATTGGCCGTCATGCGCGAGACCTTCATCGCCGCGACGAGTTCGTGCTCGGAGGGGACGCGATCGCTCGGCCGCAACTCGCCCGCCGCGATACGCCCGATGATCAGGTCCTTGAGCTGCTGGTAACGCGGCTTGGTCGTGTTCATGACGCGCGACCGAGCGCTTCGAGCGTGGCGGCGAATTCCTCGCGCGCATGATCGCGGCGCACATGGCTGCCCTCGACGACGCACCAGTGGCCGCCCACCATGACGCGCTCTATGGGTAGCGGATAGCCGGAGAAGACGAGCGCATCGAGTCGCGACTCGTCGCCGTGACCCGCAAGCATCGGATCGTCGTCACTCAGGACGACGAGATCCGCCGGCGCGCCTTCCTCGATCCCGACCGCCGCCTGGCCCGACGCGTAAGCGCCGCCTTCGAGCGCGCGGGCGAACAGCTCGCTGCCGACGTGACTGTTGCGCAGAGATACGACGTTGCGCGAGTGCGAGACGAGGCGTTGTCCGTATTCAAGCCAGCGCAGCTCCTCGAACGGGTTGATCGAGATATGACTGTCGGACCCGATGGCGATCCGCCCGCCGCGCGAGACATAGTCGTGCAGCGGGAACAGGCCGTCGCCGAGGTTCGCCTCGGTACTCGGACAGAGCACGGCGACCGCGCCCGAGCGCGCCAGCGCCGTCGTTTCGTCGTCGTCCATGTGCGTCGCGTGCACCAGGCTCCAGTTGCTTGCCACATCGAAGTTCTCGAGCAGCCAGCGCACGGGCCGGCGTCCGTAGGATGAATAGCACTGGTCGACTTCGCGCTGCTGCTCCGCGATATGGATGTGCATGGGTATCTCGCCGCCCGCAAGGCCCGCGATGCGCTCGAGCGAAGCCTTCGATACCGCGCGCAGGCTGTGCGCGCCGACGCCGACGTTGATCGTATCCGAGCAGCGCGCCGCGACCCGCTCGAAATGGGCGAGAAATTCGTCGGCCGACATGGCGAAGCTCGCCTGGCGCGCCGTCGGTTCGGGATCCTCGAAGCCGGCACGCTCGTAGTGCACGGGCACGTAGGTCAGGCGAATGCCGCTGTCGCGCGCGGCCGTGGCAACGGCTTCGAACATCGCCTCGCTATCCTCGCCAGTGGTCGGATCGCGATGCAGGTAATGAAACTCGGCGACCGACGTGAAGCCCGCGGCGAGCATTTCGCAGTAGGCCTGGCGGGCGATTGCCGTCAGCGCGGCGGCATCGACACGGCCTGCGAGTTCGTACATGCGCTCGCGCCACGACCAGAAGTTGTCGCGCCCTGCGGGAGAACGCTGCTCGGTGTGCCCGGCGAGTGCGCGCTGAAACGCATGGCTGTGCGCGTTGCAAAGCCCCGGGATGACGCAGGTGATATCGTCGTCGTCGCTTTGCCGCATCGCGCCGGTCTCGATCGCGACAACGCGCCCGCCATCGATCACCATGCGAACGTCGTCTGCCCAACCGGTGGGCAGCAAGGTCTTGCGGGCGAAAAGCGCTGTCATACGGGCATCCTGAAGTTGTATATACAGGTTAGTACATGCTAATTTGCGATGCAATGGACCTGCTGCTGACAGACGCCCGCATCGCGACGATGACAGGCCCTGGATACGGCGTCATCGAGGACGGCGCCATTGCGATCGAGGGCGAGAACATCGCGTGGGTCGGGCCGCAGTCTGAAGTACCCGACCTTGCCGCCGACGAATCGCGTTCGGTTGACGGGCGCTGGATTACGCCGGCCCTGATCGACTGCCACACGCACCTCGTGTTCGCGGGCGACCGCTCGGGCGAATTCGAGCAACGTCAGGGCGGCGCGAGCTACGAGGACATCGCGCGCGCCGGCGGCGGCATCATGTCGACCGTGCACGCGACGCGCGAGGCATCCGCCGACGCGTTGTACGCGAGTGCACTGGAGCGTATCCACGCCCTCATGGCCGAAGGCGTCGCTACCGTCGAGATCAAATCGGGTTACGGACTCGATATCGAGACCGAGCTGAAGATGCTGAAGGTCGCGCGGCGGCTGGGCGACGCGGTGCCGGTCACCGTGTGCACGACCCTGCTGGCCGCGCATGCGGTGCCGCCCGAATTCGCGGACGACGTGGACGGTTACGTCGATCTCATATGCAACGAACTGTTGCCCGAGGTCGTCGCGGGCCGCCTGGCCGACGCGGTCGACGCCTATTGCGAGTCCATCGCGTTCGACGCGGGGCAGGTCGAGAGTATTTTCTCGCGCGCGCACGAACTCGGCCTGCCGGTCAAGCTGCACGCGGACCAGCTCAGCGATGGCGGCGGCGCCCGTCTCGCCGCCGCGTTCGGCGCACTGTCGGCCGATCACCTCGAGTACACGCCGGCCGCCGCCGTCGAAACTCTGGCCGAATCCGGCACCGTCGCCGTTCTGCTGCCGGGCGCCTTTGTGACGCTTGGCGAAACACGGCGGCCACCCGTCGCAGCGCTGCGCGCCAACGGCGTGCCGATCGCCGTCGCGACCGACTGCAATCCGGGTACGTCACCCATCTGCAGCCTGCACGCCGCGATGATGCTGGCGGCGCGGCAGTTCAGGCTGACGCCCGAAGAATGTTTCGCCGGCGTGACACATGCCGCGGCGCAGGCTCTCGGTCTCCCCGATCGCGGCACGCTCGCCAAAGGCAAGCGCGCCGATATTGCGATCTGGGACTTTGCGCACCCGCGCGAACTCGCCTACTGGTTCGGAACACCACGACTGGCGGAGCTTCTGCTCGGGGGGCAGACTACCGCCCGTTGAACGCCGCAACCCCCATTCGCAAACGCTTTATCGCGACGCTCGGTTTGCTGACGGGCGCGGCGGCGCTGACCGTCGATCTCAGCCTGCCCGCGATTCCCGACATGGTCGAGGCATTGTCGACAACCTTGTCCGACGGCCAGAAGATCGTCGGCATCTTCATGGTCGGCATGGCCTGCGGGCAGATCCCGGCCGGGCTCCTCGGCGACCGCCTCGGCCGCCTGCCCACCCTGTATATGGGCATGAGCATATTCGCACTCGCCGGCACCGTCGCCGCCGCGAGCACGAATATCGACGCCATGCTCGCCGCCCGGTACGTGCAGGGCATAGGTGCCGCCTCGGCTATCGTGCTGGCGCGTGCCATCGTGCGCGACGTGTCGTCCGGCAAGGAAATGGCGCGCCTGATGTCGCTGATGACGATGATTTTCACGGCGGTGCCCGTGCTCGCGCCGTCAATCGGCGCTCTGCTGGTCGCGCAGTTGGAGTGGCGGGCGCCGTTCATCGTGATCGCCGTCCTTGGCTTTCTCGTGATTCTGCTGGTCCGTACCAGCCTCCATGAAACGCACGTGCCCGACGTCAACGAACACCCGGTACGGCAACTCATCTCGAGCTTTCGCGAGTTCTTCTCGCACCGCCAGAGCATTTTCGGGCTGCTCATGATCGTGCTGCCGCCTGCCGGCTTTCTGTCGGTCATCGCAGTGTCCGCCGCGCTCGCCGTCGAAATCTACGGCTTCACGCTCAAGCAGTATGGCCTGCTCTTCGCCTGCGCAGGTATTTCGATCCTCGTAGGCGCCGGACTGAATCGCTGGCTCGTGACCCGCTTCGACCAATTGCAGCTGATCGGCATCGGCGTCGGCCTGATCTTCCTCGCCAGCAGCCAGCTGGCGATCATCGCGTGGCTCAATGCCGCGCCGTTCTGGTGGGTCTGGATGTGCGTGTGCCAGTTCATGCTGACCGTCGCCATCCTGATGCCGAATGCGGCCGTCATCGCGCTGGATCCGCTGCCGCGCATCGCCGGCGTCGCGTCGTCGATCATGGGAACGCTGCAGAACATATCAGGCGCGACAGGTGCGCTCGTCGCCGCGGCGATTTACGACGGCAGCGTACGCAACGCGATCCTGATCATGGCCATAGCCGGGCTGCTGGTCACGGCACTCTTCCTGCTGCGCCCGCTGATCGCGCCGGGCGACCTCGTGCATCCCCAGGAAGAGCTCGCACGCGACTAGACTTTTGTCAGGGTAGTTTCGTCACGACCTCGTCGAGCGGCCTGCGCGACTGTGTCGGCGTAACCTTGGGATAGCCATACCACAGCATGCCAACGACAAACTCGGCGTCTGCATCAGACCCGATGATGTCGAAGAAGCGCGGATCGCGCGTCACGGCGCCGGTCGTCCATTTCGAGCCGACACCGGCTTTCCACAGGTACAAGGTCAGGTTCTGTATAGCTGCACAGCATGCCGCGTAGTCTTCGCGCTCGCGCAACGCGTCGTCGCTGCGCCGGCACGTCACGACCAGCCAGCCGGGTTTCTCCTGCCAGACCCTGCGTTTGTGCTCACCGTGATCGGGCGTCTTGCTGGCCGCGACCATCTCGGCATTCAGCGCAATGATGCGCTCGACCGTCTCGCTCCCCGGCAGGATGAAGCGCCAGGGCTCGGATACGTAGTGGTTCGGGGCCCAGGTCGCGACCTCGATCGCCTCGCGCACGAGTTCATCCGGGACCTTCGTCTGCAGGTACTGGTCGACGGTGCGGCGGCCGCGCAGCACGCGTGCGAATTCGCGCAGTTCCGCTGTCTCGTAACTCGGTTCCTTCTTCACTCAGACCCTTTCGATGATCATCGCGATGCCCTGCCCCACGCCGATACACATCGTGCACAAAGCGTAGCGCCCACCCGTGCGCTGCAGCTGCCTGGCGGCCGTCGTGACGAGACGCGCCCCCGACATGCCGAGCGGATGTCCGAGAGCAATCGCGCCGCCATTCGGGTTGACGTGGCTCGCATCGTCGCGCACACCGAGCTGGCGCAGGGTCGCGAGCCCCTGGGCGGCAAACGCTTCATTCAGCTCGATCACGTCCATCTGCTCGATCGTCAGTCCGCAGTGCTCGAGCACGTTTTGCGATGCCGGCGCGGGACCGATGCCCATGATGCGCGGCTCGACGCCTGCGACGGCCCATCCACGGACACGTGCCAG
The DNA here is from genome assembly GCA_013042375.1 of Woeseiaceae bacterium. Lineage (GTDB taxonomy): Bacteria > Pseudomonadota > Gammaproteobacteria > Steroidobacterales > Woeseiaceae > UBA1847. The sequence continues at coordinate 13,842 of JABDQH010000087.1, read as the reverse complement.
CGGTTCAAGTTCGTTCTTCCTGGCGGCCTCTTCGGAAGCCACCAGCATCGCGCAGGCCCCGTCGTTGATGCCCGAGGCATTGCCGGCCGTCACGGTACCGCCCGCGCGCACGATCGGGCGGAGCTTCTCAAGCCCCTCTATCGTCGATCCGAAACGCGGGTGCTCGTCGGCGTCGACGACGATGTCGTCGCCACGCCGCTGCGGCACCGCGACCGGCACGATTTCCTCGGCGAAAACGCCGGCCAGGCTCGCCGCCTCGCAGCGTTGCTGGCTGCGCAGTGCAAACGCATCCTGGTCTTTGCGCGACACCAGGAAACCGTCCGCGACGTTTTCGGCCGTCTCGGCCATCGAATCGATGCCGTACTGTTCCTCGATCCTGCGATTAACGAAGCGCCAGCCGAGCGTCGTGTCGTGAAGCTCGGCATTGCGGCCGAAGGCCGTCGCCTGCTTGCCGAGGACGAACGGCGCGCGCGACATCGACTCGACGCCGCCCGCTATGCCGAGCGATATCGCGCCGGTGCGGATGCCGTCGGCGATGTTGCCGATCGCGTTCATGCCGGAACCGCACAGCCGGTTGACGGTGACCGCCGGCACGGTGACCGGCAGATGCGCGAGCAAGACGGCCATGCGCGCGACGTTGCGATTGTCCTCGCCGGCCTGGTTGGCGCAGCCGTAGGCGAGATCCTCGATCTGCACGGGATCGAGATTCTCGTTGCGCTCGAGCAGCGCCGCGATCGGGATCGCGGCCAGGTCGTCGGGTCGAACCGATGACAACGCTCCGCCGTAGCGGCCGATGGGCGTCCGGACCGGATCGCAGATGAATGCATCAGCCATCGGTTTTCACCCCCGACGTCATGCGACGCAGCACGTCGTTCTTCAGCACGAAGTGGTTGTACAGCGCGCCGACGACGTGCACGACGATCAGGACCACGACCACCTGCCAGGCAAACTCGTGAATCTCCTCCCAGAAATGGTGCGCGTCTTCGTCCTTCCCGATGGGCACAGGGATCTTGAAGATGCCGAAGAACGGTAAGCCGTTGCCCGTTGTCGCAACCGTCATCACGCCCGAGATGAGTTGGACGAATACGACGACGTACAGGCCCCAGTGCACGACCGTGGCCGTCAGTTTCTGCCACGCGGCAAACCCGGCCGAGTGCAACGGCGTTTCGTTCATCCAGCGCCAGACAATGCGCAGCGTCATGAGGCCCAGGACTACAAGCGCGGTCGAGCTGTGCAGCATGCGCAGCTGGGTCTTCTCGGGACCCCGCTCCAGGCCGGCCTGCTGGAGCCCGACCAGGATGAGCCCGAGGATGCCGACAGCGATGAGCCAGTGCAGCGCCCTGGCAAGCGATCCCCATTCGATCGCAGTATTGCGTAGTGCCATAGGTTTAACTCTCCATTGTTGTTTCTTGCGTTCGTCTGTCGCGGTCGTACAGGCGTCCGAGATAGACGCCGACGCCCGCCCAGATCGCCGCGACCGCACCACCGACGACAGCGACGCCTGCAAGCCCGAGGCTGAAAACGCTGACCATGCCCGTATAGAACCACGCCGTCAGCACGTCGCCGCCTCGATAGACGACCGTATCGATAACGGGTTTTGCCTTGTAGCGCGTCTCGGAGTCCACGAGCGTAAACAGCATCTCGCGACCCGGCCGAGTGATGGCATAGTTGCCCGCCCGGCGCACGACCTGCACGACGAAAACCGTCAGTGCAGCGGGACTGACCGCGACCACGGACCAGGCTATCACCATGACGGCCGGCACGAGCGCCAGGGTACGGGGCATGCCGAGCCGCGTCGTCAGGCGGCTGGTCGCGAGCAAGGCGGTCACGGCCGCCAGCACATTGACGGCAAGGTCGATGTTCGCCCAGATCTGGGAACGGCGGACCTGCGTCAGGTCCCCGAGCGGCTTGCGAATCTCGTAGTACAGGAAGGTGCTCATGCAGACGTACAGCAGGATAAACAGGCCGATCCACAGCAGGTACGGGCTGCTGACGAATTCCCTGAAGCCCGCAAACGGGTTCGCGCCCAGGCGATTGTCGCGCAGGAGATCGCCACTCGTGTCGGGGTTGCCGAGGGCGGTGGAGCGAAGTCGATCGAGCCACGCCATGATAGGGATCGGCGTCAGCAGCAGCAACGCACTGACGAGCAGCATGTTGAGCGAGCCGATGTCGTCGGCGAACGCGCTGACGAAAGCGGGTCCGGCGATGGCACCCGCCGTCGCACCGACGGCAATGACGCCGAACAGTCGTTCCGCCTGTCGGGTGTTGTACAGCCCCGACATGAAGGTCCAGAAAACGGACAGATGAAAAAGCCCGAAGACACTGGTCCAGACGTAGTAGACGCGGTTCAGGATGTCATTCCCGCTGAGCGTCGCGCCTGCGACGTAGAAGCCGAGGAACGACAGGGCAAAGAACACGTAGACACCAGGCACTATGCGCTTGAACCGGACACGCGAGATCACGGCCCCGTAGATGCTCACGGCAACGGCGCTGAAGACGAACGTCGACGTCCACAGCCAGCTCAGCTGTGCGTCGGTCCAGTCGGAAGACAGCGCATCGCGCACCGGCCGCAGGATGTACCAGGCGCACATAACGAAGAACACCCAGAGGAACGACAGGACCGTCGCCTGGATCTCGTTGGCCTCGACCTTGGCGATGGCCCTGATGGCGCGCTGCACCGCATTCTCAGGCGGGCGTTGATTCATAGGCCGCGAGTAGCTCCGTGCCGGACTGGCGAGCACGAAGCCTATCATCCGCAGCCTTTGATCTACACCCGCTCCCCCCGCGTGAAGGACGCGATCCTGCGGCTACCTACCCGGCTTTTTCGAGAAAATCTCCGCCGCTGATATTTGGCACACCGCGGCAGCGCGCCTTGGCGCGATACATGGCCTGGTCGGCTTCGCGCAGCAGGCCGGTCAACGTTCTCGAATTCTCGGGGTAAAGTGCGAGACCGATGCTGGCCGTGCACAACATCTTCTGGCCGTCGATCTCATAGTTCTTCTCGAGCGCGTGGCTCAAACGCCTGGCAAGATGGTCTGCGGATTCTGCATTGACGTCGGGAACCAGTGCGACAAACTCGTCACCGCCCGGACGCCCGATGATGTCGCAGGAACGCAGGCTGCGCTTGAGACGGGCCGCCGCAATCTTGAGTAGCTGATCACCGACCTCGTGGCCGAAATCGTCGTTGATCTGCTTGAAGCCGTTGAGATCGATGAACAGCAGCGCGCCCGTTGCGTCATCATCGCTTTGCGAAAGTCGCCGGGACGCGTCCCGTTCGAAACCCCGGCGGTTGAGCACACCTGTCAGCGGATCGGAACTCGCGATCGAGTCCATCTCCCGTTCCTTGACCTTGCGATCGGTGACATCGACGAATGTCGCCGCGTAGTCTTCGCCGATGCACTCGCAAATCAGTCGCAACCATCGCGCAACGCCACCATTGTCCTGGCGCACCTCGATGTCGAGACTCTGGCCCGTGTTCACCGCAGCTTCGAACTGCTCCACGATGGCCTCGACATCCGCATCGTCCATGCCCGTGACGGCGCGCCGAATCACGTCGACAGCCGGACAGGCGACGAGCGAGGTCGCGTCCGCCGACAGGAACCGGCCAGCGGCGGCATTGGCGAATATGCTGTGCAATTGCCGTTCGCCGTTGTCGCTTTCGACCCAACGGAAACGCACGATGCCATTGACCGAGTGATCGATCAGGGTCCGCAGCAGCTTCTCGTTCTGCCGCACCTCGGTCTGCGCCTTCTGGACATCGCTGACATCGCGGAACATCAGCACCTTGCCGCCGCGCCCCATGTCGCGATCGCCGTCAATCTCCGATACCTGCACGTGCAGAAAACGACCGGACTCGGTCATCATCTTCTGCGGCTTGCCCGTGTCGAGCGCTTCGAAGACCTCAGGTGCACTGTTACCGAACAACATGCTCAACGGCGAGTGCAGCGCTCGCCCCTCCTCGATCGAGAGCATGCGCTCGGCCCCGCTGTTGAGGCCGATGATGCGTTTCTTGTCGTCGATGACGACGACGGGGTCCTGCATGTTCTGGAACACGATCTCGTAAGCCAGCGGGCTGAATCCGAACACCTGGGCAATCATGATGAGCCAGTAATAGACCGGCAACATGGCGGTGAAGACGAGTGGCACGTAGGAAATCGTATTCGGACCATACCCGAGGTCATACAGCGCGGTCGCGACGAGCGGCCCGAGGCACGCTGCTGTCAGCAGGAACAGGCTGCGCCGTTTGTCGCGAGGCACGGCAGTGCTGTGTACCAGCAGCGTGAGTATGGCCGCACCGATGACGAGGTAGCTGAACGGGAGGTGCGCGAACAGGAACCAGGGACCCCACTCGGCCGGCCGCGTCAGGAAATCGCCCGAGGCGGTGACGAAGGGCTCATGCCACATGAGCCCGTGGTACTGGTTAGTGGCCGCCAGCGAAATTGCGATGGCGGGCATGACCGACAGAACGGCGAGCCGCCGGCCCGAGGTCGGCTTTCCTACATACTCGCGGAAACAGACGTAGGCGACGATCGGCACAAGCGACGTGCCGAAGAAATGCCCGGTGCGCCCGATCGAGAAGACATCAAAGCTCGTCGCCAGCAGCTCGATCGCGCCGCCCAGGACCCAGAATGCGATGACGACGAACAGCACCCCGACGGGCACGACACCTGCCTCGCGTCGCGTCGACGCGAGGCGCAAGCCCAGCAACGCGTAGCTCGCGGCCGTGAAAATCAGCGCTATGGCCAGGGTCTTTTCGATGTTCATCGTCGCCTGCTATCAGTTTTCCGGATCCCAGCCTATGTTAAGGGGCGTATGCAAGCGCTTCGCGGAACTGATTCTCAGCTCGGGCGCAATTGCGGCTATCAATACCAAAAGTGTCGATTACGTCGCGTTCTCTTCAACATAATTGGGCAAGAATTACCCTGAAATGGACCATTTAGCGAGAATTGCCCGGTCAGGAGCTCCGGAAACCGGGGTCCTGTTTCGCGGTCATGCCTACGGAGACGAGGGCGTGCGCGAGTTTTTGAGAGACGTGATGTCCCTCGCGAATGCCGAGGTCGAGGGCAGGCGCTATATTGTCGTCGGCGTCGATTTCGACGACAAGGGCCGCAAGCAGACAAACACCGTCGACACAGCCGACTTCACGGGCACACCCTCCTACCAAACGCTGGCGAACGAGTACATCGAACCGGCTATTCGCCTTCGTTACCAGCCGGTTTCCGTAGACGGCACGCGGATCGGCATATTCGAGATCGGCGATTGCCAGGACCGCCCTTACATGATGCGCGTCGACTACTCCGAGGGTTTGCGCCGCGGCGACGCATACAAGCGCGTCAAGAACTCGGCGATCAAGATGGGCCGCCGCCAGCTCCTGGAGCTCTTCGAGCGCAAGTTCCGCGACTCGGTCTCGGCCAGCGACATCGAAATCGGATTCCCGGGTGAGATCATCCACAAGAAACTCTCGCTGCCCACCTGCGACCTGTCGCAGATGCCCTCGGCGCTCGCGTCGAGGAAGCTCGAGGAAATGCTGCGACTGAGCACAGAGGCCGGCAAGACGGGCACGCCAACGATTGTCGCAAGACTCACGCATGCGCGCTTGTACGGCGCCCAGGAGCCGTTCGTCGACCGCTCACCGGAGCAGATCCTGCAGGAACTCGAGCAAATCCGTACACGCTATCGCGACCAGGACAGCCGCTTCCTTTTCAACGAGCGCGCCGAACGGCTGCAGCTCGTCGCCTACTACCAGGGCAACGAAGCGATTACGGGCGCCTCGCTGTCGATCGTAATGCCGAACCACGATGCGTTCCACATCGCCGAAGCACCGCCCAGGCGCTTCGTGAACGATCGCTTCATCGACGCCTTGCCCGAGGAGGTCGCGGACTACCCGGCGGTCACCCTGCAAGACACGTCCGTGAAGATCATGACCAAGATCGGCGATATCACGCCCGGCGAGCCCAGGGAGCTATTTCGGGCGCCGCTGCTAGCCTGTTTCGGCAGCGAACTCAAGGGAATGCGCTTCGGCGTACGTTACCGCCTCGATGCGCAAAACCTGCGCCAGCCCGCGACCGGCCGTCTCAAGATCGAATTCGCCTGATCAGGCGGTCCACTTCTCCACGTGCGGTGCCGTATAGCGCTCGAAGCGCCGGATGAGTGCGGCCGGGTCCGCGTCCACGAGCAGCATGTCGCGATTCTCGTCGCGCAGGAAGGCCTCGGCATTCGCGTGCTCGAAATACCCGACCAGCTTGTCGAAATAGCCGGCCGTATTGAGCAGTCCGCAGGGCTTGTCATGGAAACGCAGCTGCCCCCACGTGACAATCTCGATGATCTCCTCGAGCGTGCCGAAGCCGCCGGGCATCGCGATAAAGCCGTCCGAAAGCGCCGCCATCATCGTCTTGCGCTCGTGCATCGACGCCACGACGTGTAACTCGGTCAACCCCTGGTGGGCGATTTCTTTTTCGGTGAGCATTTTCGGAATGACGCCGTGGACCTTGCCGCCCTGCTCGAGCACCGCGTCGGCGATGACGCCCATGAGTCCCTTGTCCGCCCCGCCGTACACGAGCTCCAGTTCGTGCCGCACCAGCACGCCGCCGAGTTCGCGCGCCGCATCGGCATAGGCCGGTTTGTTTCCCCGGTTCGAGCCGCAGTAAACGCAAATACGCTTCATCGATCAGGCGGATGCGGCCGGTGACCTGACGCGATGCACTATCTCGGCAATATCCGGCCGGTGGCGGGCGAGTTCCTCGGGCGTCAGCGCATCGAGTTCGTGTGGAAATACGAGCCACTCGGCCGTCTCGCGCAGGAAGTAGTCGGGCGTGAGGTCAGTCTCGTTGCGGCTCGGCTTGAACCACGGCACGGCGACGCGAATGTCTTCCGGCGTATTGTCCCTTGCACGCCGGCGCAATTCGTCGATGACGGCAACGATGGTATTACCGGTGTCGAACACGTCGTCGACGATCAGAACGCGATCGTCATGGCAGATCTTCTTGATGATGTAATTGAGACCGTGAATTGCGACGCTGCTGCGCTCATCGACGCCGGTGTAGGAAGACGTGCGAATCGCGATATGGTCCGACTCGATGCCGCAATAGGAGAGTGTCTCCTGCACGGCCATACCGACCGGCGTACCGCCGCGCCAGATCGCGATGATCATCGTCGGCTCGAAACCGCTCTCGAGGATCCGTATGCCGAGTTCTATAGAGTCCTCGAGTAGATCCTGGGCGGAGATTACGGTCTTGTCCATTGTTATGCTCTTGAATACGGACTCATGGTCGGCCTTATAATGACCGACGACTATTCTAGCTCAGCGGGCGCCGGGAACAAAAACAATGAATGAGCGATTCATCTCCGCCAACGATTTACTGCGCGACTCCTTCCAGCTCGCCGCCAATATCTTCAACGCGGACTTCAGACCCGATTTCCTCGTCGGCCTGTGGCGCGGCGGCAGCTCGGTCGGCATCGCTGTCCAGGAGGGCCTCGACTACTTCGGCGTGGCGACCGATCACATCGCGATCCGCACGTCCTACTCGGGCGCGCGCTCCTACTCGCAGATGGTGAGCAAAGCCGAGAATATTCGCGTCCACGGTCTGCAGTACCTGCTCGAAAACCTCTGCTCGCACCATTCGATGCTCATCGTCGACGATGTCTACAGCACGGGCTCGAGCGTCACCGCCGTCATCGACCAGCTGGCGAAAAAGACGCGCCGCAACCTGCCGCACGACATTCGCATCGCGACGGTCTGGTACCGGCCATCGGAAAAGACACTGCGTACCCCCGATTATTTCGTGCATGAAACCAATGACTGGCTCGTGCTGCCCTACGAACTGTCGGGCTTCTCGATCGAGGAACTCAAAACGAATCGCCCCGAGATCGCCGCACTGATCGAGCGGCTCGCGCCCTGGGCTGGAAAGCGAGACGAATCTGCGGCGGGATGACCGGGGACCGCACCTTCCTGCGCCACCTGTTCGACAGCGCCGTCGCGGCGGCGAGCCCTGCCGCGTGCATGCCGCCCTGGCTCGGCGAAAAGCCCGAGGGCAATGTCGTTGTCGTCGGCGCGGGCAAAGCGGCGGCGGCAATGGCCCTGGTCGTCGAGCAGCAATGGGGGCCGCCCGTCGATGGCCTCGTCATCGTGCCCGATGGCCACGGCGCCGCTTGCGAGTACATCGAGGTCGTCGAAGCATCCCACCCGGTGCCCGACGAACGCGGTGTGGCGGCCACCCGGCGAATTCTCGAGCGCGTGTCGGGACTTTCACCTGACGACACGGTCGTATGCCTGCTGTCGGGTGGCGGCTCATCCCTGCTCTGCGCACCCGCGCCCGGCGTGACGCTCGAGGAGAAGCGCGCCCGCACCGCCGAGCTGCTCTATAGCGGCGCGGCCATCCACGAGATTAACGCGGAGCGGCGCAGGATGTCCGCCGTCAAGGGTGGCCGGCTCGCCGAGGCCTGCGCACCCGCGCGTGTCATCACACTGATCATTTCCGACGTGCCGGGCAACGATCCGTCCGTCGTCGCCTCGGGCCCGACCGTGACCGACGCGGTTGCCGCACGCGACGCTGACGTTCGCATTCTCGCCACGAGCGACGATGCGCTGCAGGCGGCCGCCCTCCGCGCCATGGAACTCGACGTCACGCCCTACCTGCTCGGGGACCTCGCAGGCGACGCGCGCGCGCTCGCCGAACAGCACGCACGGCTCGCCATCGACCTCGCCGCAGGCGATGGCCCGGTGGAGACGCCCTGCGCGATCCTGTCGGGCGGCGAAACCACCGTGCACGTAACGGGCAAGGGTCGTGGCGGCCGTAACGGCGAGTACGGGCTTGCCCTCGCGCTCGCACTCGACGGACACGAGGGCATATCGGCCATCGCCTGCGACACCGACGGCATCGACGGCGTCGGTGACAATGCCGGCTGCCTCGTCATGCCCGACACGCTGTCACGCTACGCCGGCGACGCACGCGAGGCGCAGGCGAACAACGACAGCTACGATTTCTTCGCCGCGCTCGGAGACCTGGTCGTTACCGGCCCGACGCGCACCAACGTCAACGATTTCCGCGCAATACTGATTCGCTAGGCCGCGAGGCGCCGCAGCAGCTCGCCAATAATGTCGCTCGATGTCACGATGCCGTGCAGGCGGCGCTTGCGATCGACGACCGGCAGCGCGTGGAAGCTGCCCATCGACAGTTTTTCGGCGGCCTCGCGCAGGGTCGCGTCACGATCCAGCACGATGATGCTGGTTTCCATGATCTGCCCGACCGTCGCAGCTTCGACGAGCGGCAGTTTGTCGTCGAACAGGTGCAGCTTGAGAAGATCCGAGGAAGACACGATGCCCACGAGGCGATCGCCCTCGACGACCGGCAGGTGATTGATGGCATCGGTTTCCAGGACGCGGCGAGCCTCGGCCACAGTCTGCTGCGGCCCGATCGTCGCCGGGTCCGGCGTCATGATCCGGTCGATGGGGACATCCCGCATCGCAGCTCCTGTCTCGGTTTTCCCCACTATGAAAGCACCGCAATGCCGCCTACTAGTCGGGACTATACCTACCGCTCCAAACCGAGGATGAACCATGCAGGATCTGCCGCATTTATATCGCGCGTCGGCAAGCGGGCAAGGCCCGGACAACGTCATCGTCTCGAGCGACGGTTTGCCCGATATCGAAACTGCCGGGCCGCCCGAATTCGGCGGGCCGGGTGACGTCTGGTCTCCCGAGACCATGCTCGTCGGCGCCGTCGCCAACTGTTTTATCCTGTCTTTCCGCGCCATTGCGCGTTCAGCCAGGCTGGACTGGACGAGGCTCGAATGCGATGTCGCAGGGGAACTCGACAAGATCGAGAAATTCAATCAGTTCGTGGGTTTCTCGGTGCGCGCCACGTTGACGATCCCCAACGAGAAAGACCGCAAAAAGGCCGGCGTCATTCTCGAAAAGGCCGAGAAGTACTGCCTGATCACGAACTCGATGAAGGCGGAGTCGCATCTCGAGGCCGAGGTCGTCGTCGAGTAGCGACCGCCAGCCCTCATTCCAGCAGCATTTCGAAATTCGGCGAAAACGCGATCGGGATGACGTACCTGCGATTGAGCTCTGCGTAGCGGTCGTCGAGCGGAGCAGACTCCTCGGCCGCGTTCGGGTTCCAGACCACCTCAATCTGCCGCAGCCCCGGTTCGAGCCCGCCAAGCGGCACGAGACCGATGAGTCCGCGCATGCCGAGATCTGCGCGCTCGGCAGGAACAAAACTCGCCATCGGTACCGACGTGCCGTCGATACTGACTATCCATAGCTGGCGTAAGCAGTCGACCGGGTCCGTTGCTTCCTCGGCGCTGCCGCAGAGCTGATCGAGCACGAGATTGTCGCGCAGCGGCTGATACGGCAGGAACAGGCGAACGAAGCTGCCGCTCTGGTTGAAGCTGTCGACCCTGGGCCAGCCGCGCAGCCGATCGAGCGGGCTGGGCATGTCCTCGTAGTACGTGCTGCGCAGTCCTTCCTGGACCTCGGCGGCATCGAGATAATCGAATTCTCCGGAGAGTGTGAAGCTGGTCCACGCGGCAGCACGCGTATTGCCGATGACGACGATGACGATAATGCTGAGGATGAGCCCGACGAAAAAAGCGACGGGGCGTGTATTGCTTTGCAGGGTCAGCTGCACGGGCAGCACGAGGCGCTGTGGATAGGCGAGCCCGGCGATGCGTCTCAGGAACCGGACGAGACCCACGAACAGACGGCTGTCGCGAAGGCGTGGAACCCGCGACGCGAGCTGCGCATCCAGCAAGTACACGAGCAGCGGCACACCTAGGAAAACGACCAGGAGCACCAGCGCGCCGATGCCCATACCGGCGTTGGTGAGGCCAAAACGGGCGCCGACGGTGCCGGACACGACCAGGATGACGACGAGAATTGTGCCAAACCAGAGCACGCTCAGCGTCAGCATGCTGATCACCGCGAACAGCGACGATGCCAGCCTGTCCGTGTTCTGGATGACGGTATCGAGATCGGGCAGCGTGTCCCGATAGTACTGCCGGCTCAGCGGTCCAAGACCCGGCGTCTTGCTCCAGTTGATGCCCTCGGGGAAGACCGTGCGCAGGCCGATGAGCCCTACCCAGTAGGCGCGCGCCATCAGGTGCACGACGAAACACGCGGCCAACCCGTAGCACGTACCCGCAAGCAGCGTGGTGCCCAGGTTGCCGGCAATGGCAAGACCCGTCGACAGATGCGTGTAGATGTCGGCGAGCTTGTCGAACAGCCAGCCGGGAAGCGAGAACAACGCGAGGATCGTCAGACTCGAGATGATGAGCTCGAGTTCGTCAGTGCGATCGCGCAGCCGCTCTATCGCCGCGGACTCGGCCCTCGGATGCGTTTCGGGTTCTTTTTCTTCCACCAGTGGCTGCTGCCTCCGCGTATGCGTTCGTGCCGACCCGACTCTAGCTACGGTCGGTTGCGAGTGCAAAGCAAATGCAGAAGATCGCCCGGCTGGTTCCAGCCTGGTGCCCGGCCTACGGCGACTGGATCTTCTCGACCTGGCGCAGCGCCAGCCTGTAGTCGCGTTCGAGGCGCGGATTCTCCGGGCCGCTCTCGATTGCCATGCGGTAGTAGCGCAACGCCGCGTCCCAGTCGCCGCGGTCGATCGAGGTCACGGCGAAGCCCCAGAGTGCGAGCTGGTTGTCCGGGTCCAGCAGCCAGGCCTGGTTGAAGCGTCGGATCGCCGCCGCCTTGTCGCCGCTGTAGAAGACATGCCAGGCGTTCTTAGCCGCGACTTCCGCCGCCTCCTCGCGGGATCGTCCGCCCCTGGTCATGTCGCGGATGTATTTCTTGTCGGCGCGTTTTTGCTTAGTAGTCTTGTCGCGCAACCCGTACATCGGCAGCTCGTTGATCGGGTATTCGGCCGCGGCCTCCGGCCCGGCCTCCTGTTTCGTCTTGACGTATTGCAATGAAAAGTCGTCCACGAAGTAGGTGACCGGACCGTCGGTTGTTCCCACACCGATGGCCCAGCCGTGCACGGCCACCAATCCCAGGCCGTCGTTCGGGGCGCCGTTGCCGACATCTTTGCGGACGAATTCTCCGAAGGGGATGGCGATGCGCCGCCAGCCCGAGAAGTCGTCCTCGAACAGGTATACGAAGCGCTCGGCGTCGTCCGTGGTCGCGCCCGGATTGCGGTTGTCGATGAGGTCGACGAAGAACCCGCTGCCGGTGTTGCGGCCGTACAGCCAGAAGGCGATGCCGTCGTAACCGCGCCAGTCGTAGGACGTCCAGTGCGCGGCGTCCGGACCCTGGTAGTAGAAGAAGTGCGCAAACGCGGCCCAGTTCTGTACCTCCATGTCGAGTTGGAGGACCCGGTTGCCATCCCGGGCGTCCGGCCGTGGCGGATAGTCATCGGCTACCGAGAAGTCGACCGTGCTGAGGCCATCCGTAAACGTGATGAAGCCGACCGGGATGCCGTCGCTGTCCTCGGTGGCGGGGATCGGAGTTTCGAAGTCTTCGAAGAGGTTCTCCTCGAAATCCCCGGCAGCAAGGGCCACCTTGCGACTCGCCTTCGTGCGCTCGGCGCGGATATTCGCCTGCAGCGCGTCCATGGCGAGGGTGGTAGCCCTCGTATTCATCGCATCCCGCGCCGCCTCCGACGTGTCCGACGCGCTCAGCCGGGCCGCGACAAAGGCCCGATGGTGCGCGTTCAGCAGGAACGACATCACGTTGTTGCCCTGCTGGTCCAGCACATAGCACTCGATGCCGAAGATCTCCTGGTCGCTCACCGGAAAGAGGAACTCGAGCACGAGGTGATACTGCGCCGCCGGCTGCAGACCCATGACCGCCTCGGCGACCGCCTGCATGTCGGCCTGGAACACGTCCCACTGGGGCATGCCGTAGAGCGGGCCCAGATCGATGCGCCGCGTACCGCGCACGGCCGTGATGCCGTCGGCGTTCAGCCGGTCGATGATCTGCGCCTGCGACTCGAACGAGTGGGCGGTCCTGCCGGCGCGGCGGATCAACGTCGGATGAACCGCGATCGTGGCGGTTTCCAGCGATTCGACAAAGGCAGCCGCGTGCGGGCTATCCGGACGAAAACCTGGGTCGTCGAGTAGTTCGCGCGGCTCGTGGGCGGCAGCGAGTGAGACGAGGAGTGCGAGGCCCAGGGCGACGGAAATCCGCGGCGCTCTGCGCCGAGGGTTCGGGCGTGAGTACATCATTGGACTCTCCGGCAGGGGATGCCGAGCTCCCGGATGTCATCGACCGGCTTCCCGGGAGATACAGGCTTGATCTGCGACCCGGCGTCACGCTTGTTCAAGCCATAGTCACGCCCGAGGTGGCAGGCGTCAATTCTGGTGTGTACCTAGCGTGAGCTATGGGCGAGAGGCGGTTTCTGCGATTCAGGGGAATCCTGGCGTGTTCTTGGAACTCGTCTTCGTTCCCGTGGTTTCCGGGCCAGGAAGCGCCGGGCACGGAGCAACGCAGCGACGATGAAGTCCTCCGCCTCATCATAAAATTGGAAAAGCTTTTCCATAAAGGGCGTCTGTTTTTCTTGCTTGCTGTGTGGAGTACATCCACAACTATTTGCCTAATATTACGCCTGCAAATCGAGCATGCGTGTTTGATGCTACATAAGCTGGTTTGTCAGGGTAGCGGGCAATAACAATGCCCGCCTGGGGGCAGTGCCAGGCGCCGAAGATCGCCCGGCTATTGAACATAATCTGTTAGTGGCGGACGGCTTCAGCATTTGCTTTTCGCCGGTTCGGCCTGTTTAGAATTTCAGCCGCTCAATTTCCTTTTCTTTCAGGACATCGTCCATCGTCCAGAAGAAAGCCTCCCCAGACTGGATCCGGAACAGCTCTAATACCGGTTCCGCCTCTTGTAGAAACGGCCAATCC
>JABDQH010000085.1 GCA_013042375.1 Woeseiaceae bacterium | reverse complement strand
ATCTCGATCCCGATTCACGTGGGTGACGTCGACACCTCGCTGCAGGAGCACGGCGTGCTCGAAACCAATGAAGACGGCGAGACGACGCGCGTCCTGACCGCGGAGTAGAACCGGTCTCGATGCTCTGAAAAACAAGGGATTCGGCGCGATTCGTGGCCAAATCCGCCCAAAATAGCCGGGAAAAAAATCCCAACATTTTTTCGAGACTTTGGATTCGCGTCACAGACTGGCGAGGCGCGAATCCTCTAAGGTACTGGTCGGGCTAAGGACAGGCTGGCCGATGGATCGTAAGACCAGGGAAAGAATCAGGGCTGCAACAGAAGACTCGGCTATCACCAAGACCGGTTTCGTCGAGTTGTTGAACCAGTTCGAGGCGAAATGCGACAAGTCGGACACGACCCTGTCGGAGTCCCTGCGCCAGCAATTGCAGACGCCCATCGAAGCCATTTTCGACAGCATCACCGACGCGCTCCTGACCACGGCTCGCGACGGCAGGATCCAGAGCTGTAACAAGGTGTGCTCCCGCTATTTCGGTCGCTCACGCGAACAACTGATCGGGGTGAACATCCGCGAGATCCTCCCGGGTATTGGCGATAGCGCCATCGCGTGGTTCCTGTCGCCGTTCATGTCCAGCCCCGAAGATACGAGAATCGATGCCAGCGGTGGTGGGGACGTCGTCGCGCAGCGTGCCGATGGCAGTACCTTCCACGTCCAGATCAACGTCAGTTCAGTCGACAGCATTGGCGGCAACGTATTCGTCATCAGCCTGCGCGACATCACGCAGCGGCGCCAGGCCGAGATTGCCTTGCGCGAGAACGAAGAACGGTATCGTGCGCTCGTCGAGAATGCGCCCGAGGCAATCATCGTGCTCGACATCGACCGCAATCGCTTCGTCGATGCAAACGACAACGCCTGCGCGTTTTTCAACCTGTCGCGTTCGCGCATGCTCACCATAGGCCCCGAATACATCAGTCCGAAGTCGCAGGCCGATGGCTCGCCGTCGTTCGGCGTGCACCGCGGATACATCGAGGCGGCACTGCGTGGCGAACACCCGACATTCGAATGGCTGCACCAGGATTCGAACGGGCGACAGATTCCCTGCGAGGTACGCTTCAGTCGCCTGCCGTCTGACGATGCGCGCCTGCTGCGCGTGACGATCACCAATATCGAGGCGCGCAAGCGTCTCGAAAGACTGTCGCACGCCCAGAACAAGATACTCGAGATGATCGCGGCTGGCGTGCCTTGCGCACGAACGCTGCGCACGGTCTGTAAGTTCGTCGAAAAAGTCGGCGATGGATTCGTGTCCGCGGTGATGCGGCTCGACAACAGGGCCAAATCACTGCAGCTTGTCGAAGCGCCCAACCTGCCCGAAGCCATGAGACTATGCCTGGACGCCGTCGAAGTCGGCCCCTGGAGCCTGACCTGCGGACGGGCCATACAATCCCAGCAAGACCGTGTCACGACCGATTTCAGCAAGGAACCCGGCTGGGCGCCTGTAAGCAAGATCGCCGCCAAGTACGGCATTCAGGCTGCGTGGTCTTTCGTCCTGCGTGGCGACGCCGACAAGATCATCGGCACACTCGACGTCTATTGCAGCGAGGCGCGCGCGCCCTCGACGGACGAGCTCGATCACATTACGCGACTGGCGCGACTGGCCGGCATTGCGATCAAGCGCGAGTACGATGAACATCGTCTGCGCGCCAGCGAGACGCGCTATCGCGGCCTGTTCGAGAACACGGTCGACGGCGTCTACATCTCGTCCGACGATGGCAAGATTATCACCGCGAATCCGGCCCTCGTCGAGATGCTCGGCTATGACAGCGTCGAGGATCTCAGATCGGCGGGACGCACGACCATGCTCTACGTTAACCCGATTGACCGCGAGCGCGTCTTTGCGCGGCTCGAGGAGCAGGGGTACGTCAAGAACTTCGAGTATCGCCTGCGGCGCAAAGACGGTTCGCAGATCGTCGCGCTGGAGAATTCACGTGCCATTTTCGACAAGAAAGGCAAAATCGTCGCGCAGGAAGGCACGATCACGGATATCACGGAGCGCAAACGCGCGGAAACCCGGGTCTTCGAGGAAAAAGAGCGCGCACAGGTCACGCTGCAGTCGATCGGTGATGGCGTCATCACGACTGATGCGGACGGCAATGTCGACTACATCAATCCGGTCGCACAGAATCTGACGGGCTGGGACTTGCGCACCGCGCGCGGCAGACCGGTCTCCGACCTGATGATGATCGTCAACGAGAACACGCGCGCGAGCTGCGAGAACCCGGTCACTCGTTGCCTGAGGGAAGGCCGCGTTATCAACCTGCCCGACGATTCGGTCCTGATTACACGGGACGGCGAAGAGATCCAGATCCAGGATTCCGCCGCGCCAATTCGCGATCGCGTGGGCAATATCATCGGCTCGGTCATGGTATTCCACGACATTTCGAAAGAGACGCGTGTCTTCCGCCAGCTCAGCTACCAGGCCTCGCACGACATGCAGACGGGCCTGATCAATCGCCGCGAATTCGAAAACCGCTTTGCCATGGCGGTCGCGGCCCTCGACGACGACGACGAGGAAACGCATGCGCTGCTGTACGTCGACCTCGACCAGTTCAAGGTTGTCAACGACACGTTCGGCCATGCGGCCGGCGATGAACTGCTCAAGCATTTGGCCGACGTCATCCAGGGGCGGATACGCTCGACAGACGTGTTGGCACGGCTCGGCGGGGATGAGTTCGGCGTCCTGCTGGAGCGCTGCGACCGTGAGAGTGCGATCGAAGCCGCCGAAGATATCCGCAGCGAAGTCGAGGCGTATCGCTTCGAATGGCAGGGTTCGTCCACGAACATTCGTTGCTCCATCGGTGTCGTTCTCGTGAACAAGGAAAACAAGGAAGACGTCGCGGGGCTCATGAGCGCAGCCGACGTCGCCTGTTACTCGGCCAAGGAAATGGGACGCAACCAGGTTCACTTCCACCGTGACAACGATGCCTCGCTGCGTCACGAAGAGATGAAGTGGGTATCGAGGATCACGGAAGCGGTAGAGGACGAGCGCCTCGAACTGTTCTACCAGCCGATCGTCGGCATCGGTGGCAACGGAGTGCCGAGCCATTACGAATTGCTGTTGCGCATGCGCGATGAGGATGGGGAAATCGTCGGTCCCAACCAGTTTATTCCCGCAGCCGAGCGCTACAACCTGATGCCGACACTCGATCGCTGGGTCATTCATGAATCCCTGTCGAAACTGGCCGATCGCGGCAACGACGCGGAGGCGAGGTACACGCTGGCGCTCAACCTGTCGGGTACGTCGCTCAGCGACGATCGTTTCCTCGGCTTCGTCATCGAGGAACTCGAAAAGCAACAACTGCCGGCGGGAGCGATCTGCTTCGAGATCACCGAAACCGCGGCCATCTCGAACCTGTCGCGTGTCGTGCATTTCATGCAGGAACTCAAGAAGCTCGGCTGCAAGTTCTCGCTCGACGATTTCGGCAGTGGTCTGTCCTCCTTTACCTACCTCAAGAACCTGCCGGTCGACTATCTTAAGATCGACGGCCATTTCATCAGGAATGTCGCCGAAGATTCGGTCGACGAAAGCATGGTGCGCGCGATCCGCGAAGTCGGCAGAGCGATGGGGATTAAGACGATAGCCGAACGCGTCGAAACCCGGGAAGTGCTGGACAAGCTCGGTGCGCTCGGCGTCGAGTACGCGCAGGGTTATTTCATTGCGCGCCCGATGTCGATCAAAGAATTCAAACCCTGGGAGGATAAGCCCAGGCAGCGCCTGCATGCATGACATGAGTCAGCATTTACCACGGGTGGCGTAACGGTCCGGTTACGGTAAACTCGTCGGGAATGGCACGAGAATCACACCCAGGCATCGTTCACTCGCTCTTGTCGCCCGACGAACCAGGCCCCTACAGGGTCATAAACCCGTTGGCTGACAAGCCGATCCTGCTCGTCTGTGATCACGCCAGCTGCCGTTTCCCGGCGTCGCTCGGCGACATGGGGCTCGACCCGTTTGCGCGGCGCTGTCATCTCGCCATCGACATCGGTGCCGGACCGCTCACCGAGAGCCTGGCGAAGAGCCTCGGGGTTACGGCTGTCGTCCAGACCTATTCGCGACTCGTGGTCGACTGCAACCGGCAGCTCATGGACCCGAGTGCCTTCCTCGAATACGGCGACGGCATACTGGTGCCGGGCAACCGCAACCTGCACCAGGCCGACAAGGACCTCAGGGCGAGTGCGATCTACTGGCCATATCATGTCGCGATCTCGGACCAGGTGAGTCGCCTGACAGAGGCCGGGCCGCCGCCGGCGTTGATCTCGATTCACAGCTTCACGCCGGTGCTCAACGGGGAATCGCGGGACTGGCAGATGGGCGTGCTATGGGACAAGGACGATAAGACGCGCAGGGTCTTTCTTGCGGGCCTGCGTGGAGCCGGTTATAAGGTTGGCGACAACGAACCTTATTCGGGCAAAGCGCCACAGGATTTCACGATCGACCACCATGCCGAGGAAATCGGACTTCCGCACGTGGGGATCGAGATCCGGCAGGACCTGATCGACGACGACGAAGGCGTCTCGAAGGTTGCCGAGGTCATGCATGACGTCATAGCCGCGGTTCCGGACAAACTGGGGATGGAGTACCGGCGCAACACGGCGTAAGAACAACGAAAGGGGGCAGGCAGATGGGGATCAAAGAGCCGTCGTTCACGCTCGGCATCGAAGAAGAGTACCTGCTGGTCGACAAGGAAACGCGCGGACTCGTGATCGACCCGCCGGAAACGCTAATGGCCGAGGCCAAGGTGAAGTGCGGCGAGCAGGTCACCGCCGAACTGCTGCGCTCACAGATCGAGGTCGGTACGAAGGTCAGCGCCAACATCCAGGAGGCGCATGAAGACCTGGTGCGCCTGCGCAGTGGCGTCATCGAAGTCGCGGCCAATCATGGCCTCGCGCCCATCGCGGCGTCCACGCATCCGTTCTCGGCATGGATGTCGCAGAAGCATACCGAGAAAGACCGCTACGATCAGCTGACGTCCGAGATGCAGGGTGCGGCGCGCCGGCTGGTCATATGCGGGATGCACGTACACGTCGGTATAGACGACGACGAACTGCGCATCGACCTGATGAACCAGATGTCGTATTTCCTGCCGCACCTGCTGGCGCTGTCGTGCTCGTCACCTTTCTGGCTGGGGCGCGACACGGGATTGAAAAGCTATCGCCTGACGATATTCGATGCCCTGCCGCGGACCGGCATTCCGGAGCGATTTGCGAGCTGGGCCGAGTACCAGCGACACATCGGCATCCTGCAGGAGGCGGGGCTGATCGAGGATGCGACGCGTATCTGGTGGGACCTCAGGCCGAGCGGGCGCTACCCGACGCTCGAGACGCGTGTCATGGATGTGTGTACGCGTCTCGACGACACGGTAGCGCTGGCGTCGCTGCTGGCCTGCGTGTTGCGCATGCTGTGGCGCCTGCGCATGCGCAACCAGCGCTGGCGCTTGTATACACCGATGCTGATCCGCGAGAATCGCTGGCGCGCGATGCGCTACAGCTTCGACGAAGGACTGATCGATCTCGCCAAAGGCATGGTCGTGCCGTTTGATATCCTGCTCGAGGAACTGTTGTCCCTGATCGCCGAAGATGCCCGTGCGCTGGGCTGCGAGAAAGAGGTCAAGGGCGTGCACGATATCCTGACGCGTGGCACCAGTGCGCACAGGCAGCTCCGGGACTACGAACTCGAGCGTGCCTCGGGGGCGAACGATGAAGAGGCGCTGAGGGCCGTCGTCGATACGCTGATAACAGATACTGCCGAGGGCGTCTGACCGCGCGCCGGGGGGCGCGATTTGCGGATTTTTGTGAACGGCGTCTCACGCTGCGTGGCATTCTGCGGCACAGGTCGCATTATGTTGCGGCGGTCCCCGCTAGCATATCCGCCATGATTGCGCTGGTCACCATTGTGCCGCTGGTCCTGGCGGTATTCGCGGTCCTGTACTTGGGGCTGGCCGTGTACGTGGCTCACGCGACGCGCAAGAGCGCCAACGTTCTTATCAGTGGATTTCTCGCGTTGATCGCATGCTATGTCGCGAGCGCGGCCTTGTGCTATGGCGCTACCGATGCAAGCTTGTTTGGCATCGGGCGCGTGCTCACCCTGTTCAGCGCCGGCTTCATCCCGGTGATGTTCTTTCTCGTGTACCGCGAGTACACGGTCGGGGCGCCACACCCGGCTGTGGTCGCGGTGCTGTCAATCATACCGGTCGCGACGACGGTGCTGGCCCTGACGAACGCGCAGCACGGCATGATCTGGAGTGCGGTCGAGGCCGAGACGGGACTCGTGTTCTCGGCATTCAAAGAACATGCCTGGTACACGTACGTACACGTACCGTTCGCGTATTCGCTGTTCGCCTATGCGGCGTTCGCGATCATCGTACACCTGCCGATGATTGCGCCCGCGCACCGCCGCATTATCGGCATGATGCTCACCTGCGCATTACTGCCATACGCGGTCAATATCGCGAACAATTTCCTGGGCATGGGGCCGCCCGACTTTCCGTTTACGGCGTCGAGCCTGGCCTTGCTGTTCCCGTTCATGGCTTATGTGTCGCTCAAGCTGCGAGTGCACGAGTTCAGTCCGCTCGCTTACAAGACACTGTTCGATCACGTGCGCGACCCAATCGTTGTCGTCGACACAAACCAGGCCATCATTTGCGCCAACAGGGCCGCCGAGGAATTGCTGGGTGGCAAGGAAAAGGAGCTGATCGGTCGTGGACTCTGGGACGAGTTTCCGGTGGCGCGCGACATCCTCGAGCAGGCGAAAGAGCTCGACTTGACGCAGACGTTGCGGATCGACTCGAGCAAGACTTACGAAGTCAGCGTCGGGCCGCTGACGGCGCGGCGCGGGCAGCAAGTCGGCATGGTAGTCGTGTGCCGCGATGTGACCGAAAAGCGCAAGGCGCAGATTCAGCTGGCGGACAGCGAGCACCTCGTCCGCACGCTGATCGAAACATCATCCAATGGCATCCTGCGGTTTGCCCGTGACGGCGACACCGACGATGAGTATCGGTGCGTGTTCGCCAATCGTTCCGCGGAAACATTCGTCGGCGGTAAGAAAGAGACCCTGGTTGGTGCGCGGCTGGATGAGCTCGAGCAGCTCGATCCCGGTCGGCTGTCTCGCCACTTCAACGACCACGACAAGAAGCGTACCCAGCTCAGCTTCGAAGTACGTACGAAGCACGGCAAGCTGGACTTCTGGCTGCGCATCGTGGCCGAACCCGTAGGCGCGGATTTTTCGCTGACGCTCATCGATATCACGAGCCGCAAACGCGAGGAAGACAAGATGATGACCGAGGCACTGTGCGATCCGCTCACCGGTGTGCTGAACCGGCGGGGTTTCGAGCAGGAAGCCAAAAACGCGTTGCGGGGCACATCCGACGGCGCCGTCCTCTACCTGGATCTCAATCACTTCAAGACGATCAACGATCGCTTCGGTCACAAAGCGGGCGATGCGCTGCTCAAGGCTTTCGGACACCGGCTCGAGTTCTGCCTGCGACCGGAGGACGTGCTGGGCCGGCTCGGTGGCGACGAATTCGCGATTGTACTTCCCGACGTCGGGCTCGACGACGTCAGGCGCATCGCGGAACGGCTGGTGCGCACGGCGTCGGAGGCTTACATCATCCAGGGGCAGGAAATCACCTGTACGGCGAGCGTCGGCATTGCGCTGATTCCGACGCATGGCCAGGATCTCTGGCACCTGCTCGACGTCGCTGACGAGGCCATGTACGCGGCCAAGGCCATCCCCGACGAAGAGGCGGCTAACGACCGCGCCGCTTACGTCGAGGCGGCCACCGCCTCCTGATCCGCACGCCAAATTAAATGGGGTCAGACCTTTTTAACATTGGATTGTTAAAATGGTCTGACCCCATTTAATTTGGCAACGCGTATGGCTATCAACGTTCTCGTCCTGTGCACCGGAAATTCCGCGCGCAGCATCCTTGGTGAAGTGCTGATCAACGAACTCGGTGCCGGGCGACTGCGAGCGTACAGCGCGGGCAGCCAGCCGGTCGGGCGCGTCAATCCGGGGGCGCTCGAGAAGCTCGAGCGGGAAGGGCATGCGACTGCCGGGCTCGAGTCGAAGTGCTGGGATCGATTCAGCGGCCCCGGCGCCCCGGCAATCGATATCGTGATCACCGTATGTGACAACGCAGCCGGCGAGACGTGTCCGCTCTGGAACGGTGCGCCGGTGACGGTGCACTGGGGCATTCCGGATCCCGCCGCCGACGCGGACTTCGATGTGGCCTATGCCCGTTTGCGAAATCGTATCGAGGCGATGGTAGCGCTGCCGCTCGAACAGCTCGATGCCACCGGGCGCAGGCAGGCGCTCGCCCGGATACATGCGGCCGGGAACTAGGCCGCTGCCGCACTTCCCTGTGCTCGGCGGCACAGGGCGGTCCATGCCCTAGGGCGAGAAGGGGGTGACGATCCGGACGATCTCCGGGTCCACCTCGTCCACGGCCACCAGGAAGACCACGTCGCCGAGCGCAGCGTCGAGTTCAAAAGGCCCGTCGAGAATGGTCCTGGTGCCCGTCGACGTGACGTAGATGTCGTAGTTGCCCGCAGTCAGCGACAGGGCCGTGGTCGCGCTGCCGGCGGCGATCACGATCGCCCTAGCGAAATCGTCTTCGCCGAGGGCATCGCCGCGCTCCAGGACATACAGATCGAGGAGCTGGTGATTGATCGAGCCGTTGAACAGGCTGACCTTGGCCGAGTCGGGTGATGGCGCGCGATCCTGCGTCAGCGCGAAGCTCTGCCACGCATCGGCAAAACCGGCGATGTAGAGATGCGAACGGACGCCCGGTTGCAGTGTCACGGCCGATGCGAACAGCGTCGTCTCGAGGCTGCCCGTGGGCGTGAAGTAGAAGGCCTGCGATCCTGCGGCCGCGTCGAGGTCGCCGGATGACTGGCCCAACGAAATATTCTCAGCCCGCAGGTCGGTCAGCGCTTCGTCGTTATAGACGTCGACGGCCTGCAATGTCTGCGCCGCGTGGACGAAATTGATCGTCGGCGGATATGACGGGTCGAAGATTTCTCCCGTCAGCCCCGACGTCGTCGTCGAGGTCACGACGTACGGACTCGTGTCGTTCTCATTGCCGTCAAAAATGGACAGGAGATGCGAGTTCTGGGCGACGAAATCGACCGCATCCGACTGGAAATGAACGGTCTCCGTATCGCCGGCGGCCGTTATCGTCACCCGGTAGGCGCCGGCCGCGAAGTCAGCGATGTCCATGACGTCGCCATACGACAGCGTCGCGGTCTGTGTACCCGCCACGGGCGGGTTGGCCGAGTCGTCGAAATACACGTCGACATCGCCCAGCGATTCGCCGAGGTGCGCGAAACGCACTTCGAACACGGTGTCGGACTCCTGCCAGTCGCGCAGGTCCGCCGTCCATGTCGTCACGGTCGGGTCCTGGATATCGCCGGTGAGGACGAATGCATGGTCCCGATCGGCTTCGACCTTGAACGGAACCGTAGCGATTCGCTGAGGAACCGACTCTCCCGGCACGTCGACGTTGAAATTGAAGACGTACTCGAAGTCGTCGTACTGCGCCGGCGCACTCGATTCCTGGTACGCGAGGTTGGCGAGCGTGCGCTCCTCGATCCTGAAATTGATGCTCGGCGATCCCGGGATCGCGTTGATTGCGCGGACGCTGCCCTTGCCAGTCGGGTCCGGAAGCGCCGACTCGCTCGTGCAGGCCGTAGCGAAGAGCGCGGCCAGGCACGCCAGCAGATATGTTTTGCGTTTCATTGTGTCTGTCTTTTCTCGTATCCGTAGACCGACTTCAGTTCGAGGAACTCGTCGATGCCGTGGTGGCCCCATTCGCGGCCGTTGCCCGATTGTCTGTATCCGCCGAAAGGCGCGGCTGCATCCAAAAAAGCGCCGTTGATATGAACCATGCCGGTGCGGAGCCGGGACGCGATATGCCGCGCCGTGTCGAGATCCGCGCAGGACACGTAGCCCGACAGGCCGTAAGGCGTATCGTTAGCCATAACGATGGCCTCGTCCTGGTCGTCATACGCGATGATCGACAGGACGGGCCCAAAGATCTCCTCGCGCGCGATCGTCATGTCATTAGAGACATCGGCAAACACCGTTGGTTTCGCATAGTAGCCCTTGTCGAGGCCGTCGGGCCGGCCCGTGCCGCCGGCCGCGAGCGTCGCGCCCTCGTCGATGCCCGCCTGGATCAGGCGCTGGACCTTGTGCCATTGCGCCTCGGACACGAGCGGTCCCATGGCTGTGCCTTCCGCACGCGGGTTGCCGACCGTGGTCGCGTCCGCGACGCCCGCTGCGATCGCGGCGGCCTCGTCCATGCGATGGCGCGGGACGAGCATGCGTGACGGGGCATTGCAGGATTGTCCCGTGTTGTCGAACATCTCTCGCGTACCCGCGATGACCGCTTTTTCGAAGGTCTCGTCATCGCACAGGATATTCGCCGATTTGCCGCCGAGTTCCTGGGCGACGCGCTTGACCGTCGGCGCCGCATTCTGCGCGACCAGCACGCCGGCGCGCGTCGAGCCGGTGAACGACACCATGGCCACGTCGGGATGGGACGACAGCGCCGTACCGACGCCGGGGCCGTCGCCATTGACCAGGTTGAAGACGCCGGCCGGCACGCCGGCCGCGTCGAGGATTTCGGCGAATACAATCGCATCGAAGGGCGCGACCTCGCTGGGCTTGAGCACCATCGTGCAGCCGGCGGCGAGCGCCGGCGCAACCTTGACCGCGATCTGGTTGATGGGCCAGTTCCACGGCGTGATCAGGCTGCAAACGCCGATGGGCTCGCTGATCACGTTGGTCGTACCGATGCGCTCCTCGAATTCATAGTTCTCGAGGGCCCGCAGCGCCGCCTTGATATGCTGTGGCCCGCTCAAGGCCTGCGCTCCTCTCGCAAGTTCCCAGGGGGCTCCCATCTCGTCCATGATCGCGGTCGCTACGTCGTCGTGGCGTCGCTTGTATTCGTCGATGATGGCGCGCAGCAGCGCGACGCGCTCCTCGCGCGTCGTTTGCGAAAAGGATGCGAAAGCGCGTTTTGCGGCCGCGACCGCCTTGTCGACATCGGCCGCGGCGCCGAGACTGATGCGGCCCATGGGCTCTTCGGTCGCCGGGTTGATCACGTCCAGGGTACGCGCTTCGGTGGGGTCGACCCACTGGCCGTCGATGTAGAACTGGAGCTTGTCGAGCATGGTCAGGCCTCAATCTCGCGAGCCGCGAATGATAGCGTAATTCGTGCCGTGGATTGCACCGGAGCCCGCATCGCAGGCGGACTCTCAGGACAGGGTGAGGAACTTCTCGCGGTACTCGGAGGGCGGCATGTTGTACCAGGATTTGAACGCGGTCGTGAACGAGCTGATGTTCGAGTAGCCGAGCAGCATGGCGATCTCCAGCGACTTCAGGCGGGCGTCACGCAGGTAGTTGACCGCCAGTTCGGCGCGGACTTCCCTGAGGATGCGCTGAAAACTGGTCTTTTCGGCCTTGAGGCGACGCTGCAGGGTGCGACGACTCAGCCGCAGGGCCCTGCACGCGGCATCGGCGTTCGCTTCGCCACGGGCGAGCAGGTCGGCGAGCTTGCGTTTTAGCTGCCCTGCGATATCGTCCTGCTGATACAGCGACTTCAGGTATTTCTCGGCCTGTTCGGTAATCTGCCGGTACATTGTCTCCGGGTCTCGAATCCGCTCATCGCGCGGTGCACCAACGATACAGAGTGAGCCGGTCTTTTTAAAGGAAGCCCCATGCCATCACCCGTCAATTACACCCTTACAGGCGACATCGGTGTTATCACGATCGATCACCCACCGGTCAATGCGCTCTCCCTGGCCGTGCGGCAGGGCATCATGGATAGCCTGGACGCGGCGGCGGGGGACGCATCGCGCGCCGTTCTGATCATCTGTGAGGGCCGCACCTTTTGCGCCGGCGCCGATATCTCGGAATTCGGCAAGCCGCCCGAGGAACCGTGGCTGCCGGCCGTCGTCAACCGCATCGAGGCATTCGACAAACCGGTCGTCGCGGCGCTCCACGGCACCGCGCTCGGCGGCGGGTTCGAGATCGCGCTCGGCGCCCACTACCGCTGCGCACTCGCGTCCGCGAAGATCGGCCTGCCCGAAGTGCGGCTCGGGCTGCTGCCCGGCGCCGGCGGCACGCAGCGCACCCCTCGTCTCGCGGGCGTCGGGGCGGCGCTCGATTTGATGACCAGCGGTGTGCCGGTCGACGCGCACAGGGCGCTGGCCGCGGGGCTCATCGATCGCGTGTTCGACGCCGATCTCGCGGATGCCGCGATGGCCTGGATCGCGGAGCTCGTCGACGAAGACGCCGGCCCCAGGCGGGCAAGCGAACTGCCGATCGCGGCGCACGATGGCGGCATCTTCGATCAGTACCGGGCGCGGCTCGCGAAAAAGGCGAGGGGCCAGGTAGCGCCGCAGGCCATCGTCGATTGCGTCGAGCAGGCGGCGATGACGGAATTTGCCGACGGCGAGGCCTTCGAGCGCGAGACGTTCATGAAGCTGATGGCAGGCGATCAGTCGGCCGCGCTGCGGCACTTCTTCTTCGCCGAGCGCGAAGCCGCGAAAGTCGAGGGACTGGCCATGGGCGCACAGACCCGGCCGATCGAGAGCGTCGGCATCATCGGCGGCGGCACGATGGGCGGCGGCATCGCAATGAGCTTCGCCAACGCGGGATTTGCCGTGACGCTCGTCGAGATCAGTGACGAGGCGCTGGATCGGGGCCTGTCGATCGTCGATCGCAATTACACGGGCAGCGTCAAACGCGGCAAGCTGAGTGAAGACGCGGCTGCGGCCAACCGCGCCCGCATCGCGGGATCGACCGACTACGCGAACCTCGCGGATGTGGACCTCGTGATCGAGGCCGTGTTCGAGGACCCGGGCCTCAAGAAAGAGATCTTTGCGCGCCTCGACGGCACCTGCAAACCCGGCGCGATCCTCGCGACCAACACGTCGTACCAGGACGTTGACGCGATCGCCGCGGTTACCGGCAGGCCGCAGGATGTCATCGGCCTGCATTTTTTCAGCCCTGCACACATCATGAAGCTGCTCGAGGTCGTGCGCGGCGAGAAGACGGCCGACGACGTGCTGGCGACCTGTATGCAGCTGGCGAAACGCCTCCGCAAGGTGCCGGTCGTGTCAGGTGTCTGCTACGGCTTCATCGGCAATCGCATGTTGCGGCCATACGGCAAGCAGGTGCAGCTCCTGCTCCTCGAGGGCGCCTCGCCCGGTCAGATCGACGCCGCGATGGAGGGCTTCGGCATGGCGATGGGGCCGCTGCGCGTGTTCGACCTGGCGGGACTCGACGTCGGCTACAAGGCACGGCAGGCCTTACCCGACGAAATGAAAGGCGACCCGGCGACCTACCGCGTACCGGAGCTGCTCGTCGAGGCCGGCCGGCTCGGGCAGAAATCGGGTGCCGGGTTCTACCGCTACGATGACGACGGCAAGCCGATTCCGGATCCGGCAGTCGACGAAATCATCGAACGGACGGCACAGGAATTCGGCATCGAACGGCGCGAGATTGGCGATGACGAGATTGTCGAGTGCCTGCTGCGCGCCCTCGTCGACGAAGGTCGCAAGATCGTCGCCGAGGGTATCGCGCAGCGCGAGAGCGACATCGACGTCGTGTATGTCTACGGCTACGGGTTCCCTGCGTGGCGCGGCGGCCCGATGCACTACGGCGCAGCCGCCGGGCTTTAAAAAAAAGCCGGTCCGCGCGGGGCGCGGGAACCGGCTTCGTCTCGCCCAGTTGCTGCTTTCCTAGCGGACCGCGACCTGCACGAGTTCCTCGCCGTCGGGATCCGTGACGTGCACCGCGCAGGCGATGCACGGGTCGAAGCTGTGAATGGTCCGCAGGATCTCGAGAGGCTGCTCGGGATCGTGCATGACGTGGGCGTCCTCGAGCGCCGCTTCGTAGGCGCCCGGCTGCCCGTTCGGGTCACGAGGCCCGGCGTTCCAGGTGCTGGGCACGATGGCCTGGTAATTGGCGATTTTGCCGTCCTCGATGACGATCCAGTGCGACAGGCCGCCGCGCGGCGCTTCCATGATGCCGACGCCCTTGCACTGCTTCGGCCAGCTCTCGGGTTCCCACAGCGTGTCGTCGAAGGTCTTCGTGTCGTCCGCCTTGATGTTGGCGATCAACGAATCGAGCCACGTCTGCATGCCACCCGCCAATACGGCCGTCTCGAGCGTGCGAGCCGCAGTTCGGCCGAGCGTCGAGAACAGCGCCCGCGTCGGCAGTTCGAGTTGCTGCAGCGTCGTGTTGACGAGATGCTGGGTCAGTTCGTGTCCCTTGGCGTACAGCATCAGGACACGTGCCAGCGGCCCGACTTCCATGGCGTGGCCGTTCCAGCGCGGTGACTTGAGCCACGAGTAGGACTGCTCGACATCGAGCTGGTCATAAGGCGGCTGTGGTCCCGTGTAATTAAGATTCGTCTCGCCGGCCCACGGATGCAGCCCGACTTCCTTGCCGCCTGAATAGTCGTACCACGAGTGCGAGACGAACTCCTGTATGCCGCTCGGGTCGTCGAACGATATGTCATGGATCGTCGAGATATCGCGGTTCAGGATCACGCCACGCGGGAACAGGAACGAATCGGGGTCGTTCATGCTCGTGCCGGGCAGGTCACCGAAGCACAGGAAGTTGCCGAGGCCCTCGCCGCGGTAGAACCAGTCCTTGTAGAAACTGGCGATGGCGAGCGTGTCGGGCACGTAGACCTGGTCGACGAAGACCTTCATCCTGTTGATGATGTCCTGCACCTCCGAGAGGCGTTTCGAGTTGATCGCCGAATCCGAATTCAGGTCGATCGGGCAGGGCGCGCCGCCGACGACGAAGTTGGGATGCGG
This sequence comes from Woeseiaceae bacterium, assembly GCA_013042375.1. Taxonomy (GTDB): domain Bacteria; phylum Pseudomonadota; class Gammaproteobacteria; order Steroidobacterales; family Woeseiaceae; genus UBA1847. Next base: position 11,820 of record JABDQH010000085.1, on the reverse strand, counting down.
GTTCTTGCCGCCGAAGATCGCGTGCAGGCGAGCGACGTCACGCTGCCACTCGAGCGCGTCGAGGTAGTGAGCCACGGCCATCAGGTTGGCTTCGGCGGGCAGCTTGTACTCGGGGTGGCCCCAGTAGGCCTTGGCGAAGATACCGAGCTGGCCGGCTTCGACGAACTCCCTGACCTTCTTCTGCACGTCACGGAAGTAGCCTTCAGACGATCGCGGATAGCTGCTCAGGGACTGCGCCAGTGCCGCCGTTGCTTTCGGGTCGGCACTCAGCGCCGATACGACGTCCACCCAGTCCAATGCATGCAGATGATAGAAATGCATGACGTGATCGTGGATGTATTGTGCACCGATCATCAGGTTGCGGATCAGCTCCGCATTCGGCGGGATCTTCGCGCCAATGGCGTGTTCGACGGAGCGAACCGACGCCAGCCCGTGCACGAGCGTGCATACGCCGCAGATGCGTTGCGTAAACGCCCAGGCATCGCGCGGATCGCGGCCCTGCAGGATGATCTCGATACCGCGTACCATCGTGCCGGACGAGTACGCCTGGCCGATCTGGTTGCCGTCCATCTGCGCTTCGATGCGCAGGTGACCTTCGATGCGTGTGATGGGATCGACTACGACTCTTGCGTTCATGACCCATCCTCCTCAAGGTTTTCGGCAACCATCTCCATGAGGCTGCCCATCTTGTAATCCCAGTTGAAGTACTCCTGGCTGTCATCGAAGCTCTGTCGGCAGTTAGCGCAACTCGACAACAGTTCATCGGCTTCGGTTTTTTCAACCTGGTCCATCTTCAGTTTGAAGACCCGCCGGCGCAGGGGATCGGCGCGTGTGATCGTGACGACGCCGCCGCCACCGCCGCAGCACCAGTTGTAGTCGCCGCCATACTCCATTTCGCGGAAGTCCACGCCGAGATGCTTGAGGACGTTGCGTGCGGCCTCCGTTGCGCCGCCGCGGCGCGAGACCTGGCAGGGATCGTGATAGGTAACGCTCGTATCGACCGCGTTCACCTTGATCTTGCCCTGGTCGAGTGCTTCGGACAGGTACTCGGAGATGTGCAGCACCTTGAACGGCAGCGGCTTGCCAAGCATGTTGGCGCCCATCCAGCGCAGCGCCATGTAGGCGTGGCCGCATTCCGGCAGCACGATGAGCTTGGCGCCGATCTTGATGGCGGCATTGATCAGCTTCATCGTCGCTTCTTTCTGCCACTCGGGATTGCCCGACAACATGCCGAAGTTGGTTGCTTCGAAACCATCGAGCCGGAAGGTCCATTTTTCGCCGGCCGCATTCAGAATCTTCGCCGTGGCCGCGATCGACTGCGGGTACTTCTGGATTTCGATCGACGACATGACGGCCAGTACATCGGCCTGTTCTGCGTCGACCGGGATCTCGACCTCGTGCTCGTCGGCCATCCATTCGATGCGATCCTCGAACTTGTCCGGCGTAATGCCGAGCGGGCTGCCGGTCTCGGCCGCGCGCTTGGCCACTTCGTGGAGTTCGTGCGGGATCAGTCCGGCCTTGAACATGCCGTGGCGAGCCATCGAGACGAGCCCCGCAATATCGATGCCCATCGGGCATACGAGCGAGCAGCGTCCGCACACCGTACAGCTGTCGTAGAGAAGGTGCTGCCATTCCTCGAGCTGGTCGATCGTGACTTTCTTCTTGAAGCCGAACAAGCGATAGAAGAAGGCAAACGGGCCGGCCTCGCGCTTGTACGCCTGCTTGAACAGTTCGAGCTTCCAGATTGGTGTGTAGCGCGGATCGTCGGTGCGCACGTGGAAGTGGCACGCATCGGCGCACATGCCGCAGTGCAGGCAACCGTCGAGGTACGACGCGGTCTGCGTGTTGAAGTTTTTCACGAAGTGGTGCATCGCTTTTTCGACGCGATCCTCCGTGCTCATGTCGCCTTGTGTGTCGTGCCGAATTTCGGGCGGCTTGTAGGCCAGCCGTTCAGCTTCGCGATCGATCGCGTGTCTGCCGTCTACGGTAGTCATGTCTTGGCCCCCCTGCGTTCGAATACCATGCCGGTCGTGCCGCGTGTAATGAACACGAGGAATGCGTGCCCCAACTTGCCGAACGGAAACCAGACCATGAGCACCGCGACGGACAGGATGTGGATGGCGAGCAGGTCTTCATAACGAATGAAGCCCGGCCGCACCGGGATGAGGAGACCGGTCACAAGTGGTAAGACCGTCACGAACCAGCTGAAGTAATCGTCGAAATTCGAGATCAGCTTCAAGACCGGGCTCGTCAGGCGCCGGACCAGAAGGGCAATGCTGGCGGCCACGGCAGCGACGCCGAGGACGTAAATCACGCTGTTCGGCAGCCCGGGCCAGCTGAACCCGAGGAATCCCTCGAAGAACATGATGTGCGGGACGAACAGGAGCACGACGGCGAACAGACCGAGGTGCTGTACGTAGGCCAGCATCTTCGGATACAGCGTCGCCTTCTTGAACGGGTTGGCGGTAAAGCTGCGCGTGTAAATGACCTTGAGGGCAGCGCCCAGGCCACCGCGTGCGCGGGGTTCCGAAAAATCGGCTTTTTCCTTCAGCAACACAATGCCGAAGATCCGCCAGATCGTGCCCGCAACGAGAATATAGGCCGCCCATTGGAGTGCGGGCCCACGTGCAAATTCAAGAAGGTCCATGTCATCCCTCCTTCGTGTATTTGGCTTGGCGACGACGTCCCGCTGTGGCGGCGACGGCACCGAGTGCGGCACCAACAGCTGCGGCGCCGGCCAATTTCGCGCCGCTGTCGAAATTGCCGGTCGACAGCGGTTCGTAGAAACCGCCCTTGTCCCAGAAGTCCGGTTCCGAGCACCCGAGACACGGGTGGCCCGCCTCGATCGGGAAACTCGTGCCGCTGTTCCACTTGGTCGTGGCGCAGGCGTTGTAGGTGATCGGACCCTTGCAGCCGAGCTTGTACAGGCACCAGCCCGCCTTCGCGCCTTCGTCGTCGAAGGTCTCGGCGAAGCGGCCTTGCTCGTAAAACGGCCGACGGTAGCAGCGGTCGTGAATGGTCGTCCCGTAGAACGCCAGCGGCCTGCCGTGCTTGTCGAGTGCGGGCAGTTCGCCGAACGTCAGGAAATGTGCCAGGACGGCGGTCATGACGATCGGGATCGGCGGGCAGCCCGGCACATTCATGACGGGTTTGTCCGTGACCAGCTCGCTCACCGCCACGGCGCCGGTCGGGTTCGGGTCGGCACCCGGGATGCCACCGAAAGCGGCGCAGGAACCGATCGCCACGACGGCCTTGGCACCTGCGACGGTCTCACGCAGCATGTCCACGTTGCTGATGCCGGCGATCGTTGAAAAGCCCGGGTTGGCGAGTGGAATCGAGCCGTCCACGAGAACAAGGTAATCGCCGTTATTCTCTTCCATGGCGGCGTGCCGGGCGGCTTCCGCCTGGTCGCCGGCGGCTGCCTGGAGCGTGTGGTGGTAATCGAGCGAGATGGCGTCGAAGATCAGGCCCTCGACGGTCGGCGTGGCCGAACGTGTCAGCGATTCGGTGCAGCCTGTGCACTCCTGGAATGACAGCCAGATGACCGACGGTCGCCTGGCACTCTCGATAGCTTCCGCAATGCGCGGGATCATCGTGGGCGGCAGAGCCAGGATCGAAGCCGTGGTTGCACAGTACTTGAGAAATCCTCGCCGCGAGACTCCTTTCGCTTGCAGAATTTCCCCGACGGTCGGGGTTCTTTTCATGCTGCTGTCCTCCCGCAGAATGTCCTAGTCGAGTTGGTCCCCCAGGCGAGCGCGGCCGGCAGTGATGTCGGCATCCTGTGATGAGAGAATTTCGGGCGTGCGCGTGATTTCGACGAAGCGGCCAACGATTTCGTCATGGACGTTGCGGTGTTCGAGCCACCACACGCCGGGAAATGCCGTTTCGCGAATGCGGCTGCTGCCCAGGGCATCGAGATTGGCAGACAGTTCGCCAGTACCGAGCGTCTCTTCCAGGTATGCGAGCTCGCCGGGACCGAATGGCAGGCTCGCAAGGTCAATCGTGGTGGGTTCGCCGGTGTCGAGCAGCCGGTCGACGGCGTGCAGGATCTCGGCGAGTAACGGCCGCACGTTGCCGTGGAACGGATAATCGCGTGCCGTTGCTGTTTCGGTCGTGGTCATCGTGTTCGCTCCGGTCAGGCCGCGGCGCGCCAGTCGCGCACGAGTCTTCGGGCCAGCGCCGCGGCCGCCGGGATGGCTGCGGCCACCGGGGCCGTCGGTTCGGTGCCCCAGTCCATGCTGGCGGGCTCGATGCCGATCAGGGCGCGGTTCTGCGGTAATTCCCCGCGCAGGCGCAAGGCGTCCATGAGGTCGGACAGGCCGACTTCGTGCACGCTGCCGTGCTGGTTGCGCAGGTGCGCGTCCATGGCTTCGCCTTCCAGCACGGTAACCGTGCCCGGCTGCTTGCCGAGGATCATCGCGTCGAGCGCGACGAGGCCGTCGAGATGCGCGAGGCGGTCGAGCAGGGCAAGGCCCACGGTGCCGCCGTCGATACAGGCGAGATCGTCGTCGGGGTTTTCCCCGGCGATTCGCTCCAGCACGTGGATGCCGGCACCGTCATCGGTAAGCAGGTTGTTACCGATGCCGACAACTGCCATTGATGGCGCCATTGCACACATTAGCTCTTCCTAATTTAAAAACAATGTGATCGACGGGAGTGCGAATAGCCATACTGGAATCTACGCACCCGCGTTCGCTGCCGAATTCTCGAGGCCCGGCGCCCGGTAGGTACGAACCACGATGGAATGGACAACGCCCGGATTGCATGATTATCACGGCTGTGTGGCTTTGCCGTGAATAAGAACGGAGGGAAGCCGCAGGGATGCAGCGCTCATAACACTCGGCCGGCGAGCAACCAGCCCATTTTGCATTCATGCACGAAGGGAGAGTTGCCATGCATGCCCAAGAGACGTTTTACGACGTAATGCGCAGTCACGGCATTACACGTCGTAGCTTTGTCAAATTCTGTACCCTGACTGCCGCCGGGCTCGGCCTGGGCCACGAGTTCGCCGGCAAGATCGCGCACGCGCTCGAAACCAAACCGCGCACGCCGGTCATCTGGCTGCACGGGCTCGAGTGCACGTGCTGCACCGAGTCTTTCATCCGCTCCGGTAACCCGCTTGTCGGTGACGTCGTCCTGTCGATGCTTTCGCTCGACTACGACGACACGCTCATGGCAGCGGCTGGCCACCAGGCCGAAGAGATCCTCGAGCAGACGATCGAAAAATACGACGGCCAGTACATCCTTGCCTGCGAGGGCAACCCGCCGCTCAACGAGGACGGCATGTACTGCATCCAGGGCGGAAAACCTTTCATCGAGAAGCTCCGCCACATGGCTGACCACTGCAAAGCCATAATTGCGTGGGGTTCCTGCGCCTCGTGGGGCTGCGTCCAGGCGGCAAAACCCAACCCGACGCAGGCCGTCCCGATCCACAAAGTCATTCACGACAAACCGATCATCAAGGTCCCCGGTTGTCCGCCGATCGCCGAAGTCATGACGGGTGTCATCACCTACATGCTGGCATTCGAGCGTATGCCGGCACTCGACCGCCAGGGTCGTCCGAAGATGTTCTACGGGCAGCGCTTACACGACAAGTGCTACCGCCGGCCGCACTTCGACGCCGGCCAGTTCGTCGAAAAATTCGACGACGAAGGCGCGCGCCGCGGTTACTGCCTGTACAAGGTCGGCTGCAAGGGCCCGACGACGTACAACGCCTGCTCCAGCATCGAGTGGAACGGCGGCCTGTCCTGGCCCGTCAAGTCCGGTCACGGCTGTCTCGGCTGCGCCGAAGACGACTTCTGGGACAAGGGCAGTTTCTACAGCCCGGTCAGCGACCTGGGCGTCACCGGCAACGTCGAGCACACCGCCAACAAGGTAGGCGGCGTCATCGCGGGCGCCGCGGCTATTGGCGTGGCTGCTCATGCTGCCGGCACCGTGGTCGCGAAAGCAACGTCGAAGAAGCCGACTGCAACCGCGGAAGAGGAGATTAGATAATGGCTGCCGTAACCACTCCCAACGGCTTCGAACTCGACGATAGCGGCCAGCGTGTCGTCGTCGATCCGATCTGCCGTATTGAAGGTCACCTGCGCATCGAGGTCAACCTCGACGAAAACAACGTCATCCGCAATGCCGTTTCCATGGGCAACATGTGGCGTGGCCTGGAAGTCATCCTGCAAGGGCGAGATCCACGCGATGCCTGGGCATTTACGGAACGCATCTGCGGCGTCTGCACCGGTGTCCACGCACTGCAATCCGTGCGCGCCGTAGAAGACGCGCTCGACATCCAGATTCCGACCAACGCGAACCTGATTCGCAACCTGATGATGCTGGCGCAGTACACCCAGGACCACCTCGTACACTTCTATCACCTGCACGCGCTCGACTGGGTCGACGTGGTCAGCGCGTTGAGCGCCGACCCGAAAGCGACCTCCGAGCTGCAGCAGGCGATTAGTCGGTGGCCGAAATCATCGCCGGCCTATTTCAGCGACGTGCAGAAACGGCTGACGAAGTTCGTCGAATCGGGCCAGCTCGGTATCTTCGCGAACGCTTACTGGGGCAGCCCGGCGTACAAACTGCCGCCGGAAGCCAATCTCCTGGCAACGACCCACTATCTCGAGGCCCTCGACTTCCAGAAAGAGATCATCAAGATACATACGGTCTTCGGCGGTCGGAACCCGCACCCGAACTGGCTCGTCGGCGGCATGCCGTGCACGATCGATATCGATAATGCGGGTGCTGCAGGCACGGTCAGCATGACCTGGCTGAACATGATCTCCGACATCATCGATCAGTCCATCGCCTTCACCGACCAGGTCTATATCCCGGACCTCAAGGCCATCGCGTCCTTCTACAAGGACTGGGGCTTTGGCGGCGGTCTGTCGTCGATGAACGTGCTGTCCTACGGTGAGTTCCCGGCGCATCCGAACGAGTACACCAACCACAGCTTCATGCTGCCGAGCGGTGCCATCGTCGACGGCGATCTGAGCAACGTGCACGACGTCGATGTGCGCGACCCGACCCAGATCCAGGAATTCGTGTCGCACTCCTGGTACGAGTACCCCGACGAAACCGTCGGGTATCACCCGTGGGACGGCGTCACCGAACCGAAGTTCGAACTCGGCCCGAACACGCTGGGCACCAAGACGAGCATCGAGCAGATCGACGAGTCGGCCAAGTACTCGTGGCTCAAGGCGCCGCGCTGGCGCGGCCACGCAATGGAGGTCGGCCCGCTGGCCCGTTACCTGGTCGCCTACGCTCGCGGTCGCGAGGACATCAAGGAGCAGGTCGACAGCCTGCTGTCCGAACTCGGTCTGCCGATCACGGCCCTGTTCTCGACGCTCGGGCGCACGGCCGCGCGTGGCCTCGAAGCTTCGTGGTCGGCGCACAAGATGCGCGAGGTGTTCGATGAGCTGATGACCAACCTGAAGAACGGCGATTCCGCGACGGCGAACATGGACAAGTTCGATCCGTCGACGTGGCCCGCAGAGGCCAGGGGCGTCGGCTTCGGCGAGGCTCCACGCGGTGCGCTCGGTCACTGGGTCCAGATCAAGGACACGAAGATCGATAACTACCAGTGCATCGTACCGACGACGTGGAACGCGTCGCCGCGCGACCCGCAGGGCAATATCGGTGCCTACGAGGCGGCTTTGCTCGGCACGCCGATGGCGAATGCGGAGCAACCGCTCGAGATCCTGCGGACCATTCACAGCTTCGATCCCTGCCTCGCCTGCTCGACGCACGTCATGTCGCACGACGGCAAGGAACTGAGCTCGGTGAAAGTGCGCTGAGGAGGTAACAATGGCTATTGATACCAACACGCTGAAGTACCTCGACAACGTACCCGGACCGTTCTACGTATTCGAACTGCCGGTACGCGTCTGGCACTGGTTACACGCCTTGTCGATCAGCACCCTGATCATCACGGGATACCTGATCTCATCGCCGCCGCCATCGCTGCACGGCGAAGCCAGCACGCACTTCGTCTTCGGCTACATAAGGATGATCCATTTCATCGCCGGCATGGTGTTCACGGTCGGGCTGCTGGTGCGTTTTTACTGGGCCTTCGTCGGCAACTACCATGCGCGTGAGTTGTTCGTCATTCCCGTGTGGCGCAAGGACTTCTGGACAGGCATGCTGCACGAACTAAAGTACTACGCATTCCTGACTCGCAAATCCAGCAAGTTCGTCGGGCACAACCCGCTCGCGCAGATTGCCATGTTCTTTACCAACGTGTTGCTGGGACTGTTCATGATCTGCACCGGGCTCGCCCTGTACAGCCAGGGCACCGGCGCCGGCAGCTGGGCGGACCGGATGTTCGGCTGGGTCTTCATTATCGAGCCCAGCTCGCAGACGGTGCGCATGTGGCACCTGTTCGGCATGTGGATCTTTCTGACCTTTGTCATCATTCACATCTACATGGCGATTCGCGAGGATCTTTACTCGCGCCAGAATGGCGTCGGCTGCATTATCAGCGGATTCCGCCGCTACCGGGACGATGGACCGATGGGCCCGCAGTGAAAGACGAGGCGCTGGTCCTCGGCATCGGCAACATCCTGTGGGCCGATGAGGGCTTCGGTATACGCGCTGCCGAAGCCCTGCACGCGAAGTTCGAGATGCCCGACGGTGTCCGTATCACGGACGGCGGGACGCAGGGCATCTTTCTCCTGCCGCTCGTACGCTCAGCGAAACGCCTGCTGATCTTCGACGCTGTCGATTTCGGCGATCCACCCGCCACGCTGAAGTTGATCGTCGGTGACGAGGTGCCGCGATTCATGGGTGTCAGGAAGATGAGTATGCACCAGGCCGGTTTCCAGGAGGTGCTCGCTTCGGCCGAACTGGCGGGCGAGCTGCCCGGGGAGCTGGCGCTGATCGGCGTGCAGCCCGAACTGCTCGACGACTACGGCGGCAGTTTGCGGCCTTCGGTCAGGGAGCAGATAGGACCGGCAATACGGCTGGCCGAGCAGGTGCTCGAGCGGTGGGGGTTCGAATTGCGGCCGCGAACATCACCGCCAGAGGAGCTTGTCGGTCCCGGTGCGCTCGACATACGCGACTACGAAGAGGGACGGCCTCTTATCAACGGAGAGCCGTCATGAGCCACGTACTGATCGAGCGGCTGATAGAGGATCTCGGATACACCGAGGTCTCGCTTGAGAATCACGATGAGTTCGTCGCCACATCGGGCCTGAATGTCCTGTTCTTTCCGGGCGATCCCAAGACGGTCAAGGATGCAACCGACGTGGCCGTGGTGTTGCCTGAACTGATGCATGTTTTTGCCGGCAGGCTCAACGCCGGTGTGGTCACCGATGTCTTCGGCGACGGCAAGACGCTGAAGCGGCGCTACGGATTCAGCCAGTACCCGGCGCTGGTCTTCGTGCGATCCGGCGACTACGTCGGGACGATCATGAGGATGCGCGACTGGGCCGAGTACATCGGCAGCATCAAGGAGTTCCTGGTGGCGCCGCCGCGGCGCCCGCCCGGCTTCAGCATAGACGTGGTCAGCGCCTAGGGCGCCGTGCGCAAGGAGGACGAGCATGTCCATCAATCACATTCCCGTACACGTCGTCGGACCAGGCAGCCAGCCCGATGCCGGGCAGGAGCTCAAGTACATTGAAATGCCGCACGACATGGCGACGTTTCGAGCGCCGCACATTCCCGAGCCCGACAAGGTCGAGCACCTCGCCGGGGCCAGGGAGGCGATGCGCTGGCTGGGGAATGCGTTGTCCGCCTATGGCGACGCCGGCGAACCGCAGCTTGCCGACCTGACGGCACTCGATACGGAGAATCGCGCGCTCGTCAACCAGATTCTCGGCGAGGGCGAAGTCAGCGTCGTGTGTAACGGCGAGGTGACGGCCCGCTGCCAGGAGTCCACGCTGGCGGGTGTATGGCGAACCCTGTTCTTCGACGACGAGGAACGCGTGTTTTGCGACCTGCTCGAGGTGGCGGCGACGCCGCAATTGCTGGACGCGGCCGAAGGGAACGACCGGCCGATCGACACATCGCGGCCCGCGTCGTCCCGAGCCGTTGCCAGTGCGATGCCCATTCTCGTCGAGGTGCAGGCGAGCGCCGAGGCTTACGCTGCGAATGGCACGCCACACTCGATCAACCTGAGCCTGCTGCCGCTGTCCGAGTCGGAGATCGAGTTTCTCGACGAACGCCTCGGCCGTGGCGCCATCGATGTCCTGTCGCGCGGCTACGGGAAGTGCCAGGTGATCAGTACCGCGGCGCCGAACGTCTGGTGGGTACGCTACTACAATTCGATGGGTACACCGATTCTCAACTCGATCGAGGTGACCGCGATCCCCGAGATCATCGTGGCCGCGGACGAGGACCTGCGCGATTCGGCCGAGCGTCTCGGCGATATTCTCGCGCCGTACTGGCCGGAGGCGTCTTGACGGACGCGCCGGCAACCGAGAGGGATCTCGCTGACGATGCGAAACTGGAGTGCCGCATCTGCTGGTACGAGTACGACCCGGCCGCAGGCGACCCCGTCTACCAGGTCGAACCGGGCACGCCGTTCCGCGCCTTGCCCGAATACTGGCGCTGCCCGCAGTGCGACTCGGAGCCCGGTTTGTTCGTCCCGGTCCCGGACTGACATGCCGATCCCGGTCGCGGCGCTCGAGGACTATTTCCGCAAAGTCTACGACGAGCGCATGCGCGGCCTTGCCGTCGTCAATCCCGCACTCGATGTCGAGGCAGTCGGCTTCAGCCGCCTCGACGAGCATGAACTCGGCGCCCTGGTTACGCCGTGGTTCATCAACCTGCTCCTGCTGCCCGGAAGCGATCGCTGGGATGATCGCGCCCAGGGAGGAACGTGCACGATCGACTTGCCGGGCGGCAGCGTGGACTTCACCATTGCGCACGACGAGGAACTCGGCACGACGCTCAGCGCGGCGCTGTTCGGCACGGTTGCCGACTTCCCGGACCAGGCACTCGCGCGCGACGTGGCGGCCGAGACACTGCGCCTGCTGAGGCAGACCGGGGCACGCGACGACAGCAAGGAACCAGGAATGACGAGGCGGGAACTGTTCGGCCGACTCGCAGGACAAGAAGGAGCGGAAGAATGAGGAGGACATCGGGCGTCGTCCTGCTGGCAGCAGCGCTGCTGCCGATCATCGTGGCCTGCAAACCGCAGGCCGCGCCCGGCAACGTGGCCCAGGACCCGCTGCAATGCGGCGCGGGCGGTGGCATCGCCGTCCAGGTGCTCGGCTCGGGCGGGCCAATCGCCGACGATGCGCGGGCGTCGACGGGTTACCTCGTCTGGATCGACGGCAAGGCGCGCGCGCTGATCGATGCGGGCGGGGGGACGTTCCTGCGCTTCGCCGAGACGGGCGCGCGTTTCGAAGACCTCGATTTCATCGGCCTGAGTCATCTGCATGCCGATCACTCGGCCGACTTCCCGGCCCTGATCAAGTCGGCTAATTTCTCGCCGCGCCTGCGTTCGCTGTCTATCGGCGGACCCGACGGCGGGGGCAATTTCCCGGGTCTCGCGGACTACCTGCAAACGATGCTGGGTGACGGCGGCGCCTATGCCTACCTCAGCAACTTCCTCAAGGGCACGGCGAACAAGCCGATGCTCACACCGCGCGAGGTGCCGCGGGACGAGACGACGTTCGTCTACACGTCCGAGAACCTCAACATCGACGCCATGCACGTCCCGCACGGTCCCGTACCCGCCGTCGCGTTCCGCGTGCGGGTCGCAGAGCAGACGATAATCTTCGCGACCGACCAGAACGGCGGCAACCCGGCGTTTCCCGAATTCGCGAAGGACGCCGCCATACTGGTCATGCACATGGTCGTGCCCGAGGATGCGACCGGGGTCGC
>JABDQH010000074.1 GCA_013042375.1 Woeseiaceae bacterium | reverse complement strand
ATCTGGTACTCCCTAGGGGACTCGAACCCCTGTTGCCGCCGTGAGAGGGCGGAGTCCTAACCGCTAGACGAAGGGAGCGTTGCGGTGCCCGGTACCCCGAGCGGGCGGCCATTATACGACCGGAGTGAAAATGCTCAAGCCCTGGCCACGATTTCCCCGGCGCGCAGGGCCAGCATCTCGCCCTCGGCCATGGCTTCCCAGGGCTCGTCCGTCAGCGGCACGCTGGCCACGAGCACCACGCGCTGGATTTCGACCTCGAGACGCGTTGTCGTGACGCACAGTGCTTCGCCCGACAACTCGGCATCTCGCGCCAGCGTGCATTTGCGGCACAGCCAGTGCAATCCCGGTGGCCGCAGGACGCCGTCTTCCTGCGTGCGCCGGTTACCGTGGACGTACAGGTACTCGCCATCGCTGTAGAAAAAATTTGCCGGTCCCATCGCACGGAACTCGGCGCAAGTCTCCTGGAAGATTTGCCAGCGTGTCTCGAACCCGGGCGGTGCGTTACCGAGCCAGGCATCGCGTAGCTTCTCGAGCAGGTAGCAGAATACGACCTCTGAGTCGGTTGTGCCGACGCTGCGGAAATAGCGGCTGCGGTACCTGTCGGACTCGAGCGCCCCGTGCAGGTCGCCGTTGTGCGCGAAGGCATGGATGTGGCCGCCGAGCTCCCGCTGAAACGGCTGCGTGTTCTCCAGGGCCACGGTCCCCACGGTCGCCTTGCGAATATGCGCGATCACGAGATCGCTGGTCAGGCCGTGGTCGGCAACGTGGCTGATCCACGGGCTCTCGTGCGCTGGCGCCGTGTCACGGATGCGTCGTATGTCCTTGCCTTCGTAGTACGCGATGCCCCAGCCGTCGACGTGTCCGCCGCTGCTGCTGTGCTCGGCAAGCGTCCTGAGCGACAGCGTCAGGTTGGTCGGGTACTCGGTGGACATCGCCAGCAGTTCGCACATGCGCCGTATTGTAAGGCAAGGATTTGGGGTGTGCGCTGCACTGCGCTGGTATCATCAAGTTCAGAACACTAATCTCAAGACGGATGAATCGTTGAAGAAACGCCCGCAGCAAGGGTCCGGAAAGCCAAGAATAATCCCGCGTCCCGAGCACAACGTGACGCGGCGTGAGTTCTCCGACAGCGCGCTCAAAGTTCTCTATCGACTGCACAAGGCCGGTTACCAGGCTTTCCTGGTCGGCGGCTGCGTGCGCGATGCCATGCTCGAGCTGCATCCCAAGGACTTCGACGTGGCGACCGATGCGACGCCCGACGAGGTCAAGGCGCTGTTTCGTAATTGCCGGCTCATCGGTCGGCGATTCCGCCTGGCCCACGTGCGTTTCGGCCGCGAAGTCATCGAGGTCGCGACGTTTCGCGCGGCCGCGATCCACGAGCACGACGATCACCACAGCGACGAAGAGGGGCGCATCCTGCGCGACAACGTCTACGGCACGATCGACGAGGACGTCTGGCGCCGAGATTTCACCTGCAACGCGCTTTACTACAATATCGCCGACTTCAGCATCTGGGACTACACGGGTGGCTTCGAGGATATAGAGCAAGAACGCATCGTTCTGATCGGCGACCCGGAAAAGCGCATGCGCGAGGACCCGGTACGCATGCTGCGAGCCATTCGTTTCGCGGCCAAGCTCGATTTCGAGATCGACGAGAAGGTAATTCGTGCGATCGACCACCACGCACACCTGTTGCCCAACGTGCCGGCGGCGCGCCTGTTCGATGAGTTCCTGAAGCTGTTCCAGGCCGGCAATGCCGAACGCACCTTCGACCTGTTGTACGACCACCATCTGTTCGACGAGATGTTCCCGGCGACGGCCAAGGAAATCGAAGAGAACAAGGAATTCTGGCATTTCACACGCGCGGCACTGCAAAACACGGACCGTCGTGTGCAGGAAGGCAAATCGGTTACGCCGATGTTCCTGCTGGGCGTGTTCTTGTGGTGGCCCGTCAAGGAACTCGCGGCGATTCGGCGTGCCGAGGAGAAGATGTCCGAGTCGCAGTCGCTGGCACTGGCCGCGTACGAAATCGTGGCGCAGCAACAGCGGCGGATCTCGATACCGAAGCGTTTCACGGTGCCGATGCGCGAGATGCTTTCATTACAGCCGCGTTTCGAGTTAAAGCGCGGCAAGCGCGCGATGAAGCTTCTCAACCACCGGCGTTTTCGCGCGGCCTACGACTTCATGGTGTTGCTTGCCGACGCCGGCCTCGCGGACAAGGAAACCGCGAAATTCTGGACCGACGTGCAGACACAGTCGGCGGCCGAGCGTGCGGCGAGCTTCGAGGTCGGGCAACCGGGCACGAGTGGCAAGAAGCGAGGGCCGCGGCGCCGGCGCCGCCGGAAGCCGGCGCAGAATCAATGAGCCCCTGGTCGATTGGCGGGTAGTCGATGAGGAATACGCGACACTGGTTTCCGGCCTACGTCGGGGTCGGCAGTAATCTCAAGATGCCCGCGAAGCAGGTCGAGGGTGCCTTCGAACGGCTCGGCGAGATTGCCGACACGCGCCTCGTGTCCCGCTCGTCCCTGTATCGTTCCTCGCCGCTTGGTGGCATCGAGCAGCCCGATTTCGTCAATGCCGTGGCGGGCCTTTTGACCATGCTGTCGGCGCGCGAGCTGCTGGCTGCGCTGCACCGCATCGAGAAGCACCAGGGGCGCGAGCGCGACATGACGCGCTGGGGGCCGCGCGTGCTCGACCTCGATCTGCTGATATACGGCGCCCAGGTTCTCGACGAGGCGGGCATCACGGTGCCGCACCCGGGCATCGCCGAGCGAAATTTTGTATTGTTGCCGCTTGCAGAGATCGCGCCGCAGCTCGTGATCCCGGCGCTTGGCCGGGTGACCGGCATTGCGGTGAACAAGGACGAGCCGAGCATTTCCCGCATCCAATGAGCGAATCCCGTTACATCGCCATCGAGGGCCCGATCGGGGTCGGCAAGACGGCGCTGGCCAGGCGGCTGGCCGCCAGCCTGTCGGCCGAACTGGTCCTCGAAGAGGTGGAGGAAAACCCGTTCCTCGAACGCTTCTATCGCGACGGCAAGTCCGCGGCGCTGCCCGCGCAGATGTTCTTCCTGTTCGCGCGCGTCCGGCAAATCGAGGCGCTGCGGCAGTCGGACCTCTTTGCGACGACCCGTATATCGGACTATCTCTTCACGCGCGATCGGCTGTTTGCCGAGCTCAATCTCGACACCGAAGAACTCAAGCTCTACGAGCAGATCGCCGAGAACCTGAACGTCGAGCCGCCGGTGCCCGATCTCGTCATCTACCTGCAGGCCTCGGTTGATTCGCTTCTGCACCGTCTCGCGAGGCGCAATGCGCGTTACGATCGCTTCGTCGATCGCGCCTACCTCGAACAACTGACCGACGCCTATGCGCGCTTTTTTCACGACTACGATGACGGTCCGCTCCTGATCGTCAATGCGTCGCAGATCGATCCGGTTAATAATGCCACGGACTACGATCAGCTCTTTCGGCAGATCGAAAATACGACCGGCGGCCGCCATTTCTTCAACCCGGTGGCGGCGGCGCTCGCCTGACAGGTAATTCTCGATCCAGTCGCTAGGTCGATACCTTGTCGCGGCCCGCGCGCTTGGCGCGATAGAGGGCTTCGTCCGCGTCGCGCAACAGGGCATCGAGCGACCCGTCGGGATTCAACTCGGCGACGCCCATCGAAATGCAGACCGGGATGCGAATCAGCGAGTCCTCGCCGTCGTCGGTCTCGCCTGTAATCGCGCGGCGCACGCGTTCGCCGATCGCCACGGCTTCCTCGAGATTGACGTCGGGCAGCAGCACCGCGAATTCGTCACCGCCGTAGCGCGCCAGCAGGTCGCGCTGGCGGAACTGTTGCTTCAATACCCTGGCGACCACCGATAGTGCGCGATCGCCGGCGACGTGACCAAGCATGTCGTTGAACTGCTTGAAATTGTCGACGTCGATCATCATCAGCGACACGGGTTGCGCCTTGTTCAGGCACATTTCGATGAGTTTCGGGAATGCCGTTTCCATGGCATGACGGTTCGCCAGATTGGTCAGAGCGTCGGTCGTGGCATGTCGTTCGAACTCGCGCAACTCACCATAGTTGCTGGCGATCACGCGGTTATGGCTGCGCACGCGCTTCGAGAGCACGACGAGCAGGTTCTTGGCAAACTCGTGCGAGGCATCGACCATGCCCCACAATATCGACTGGTGAATGACCAGCAGGTGCGTTGCCTCGGCGCCGATCACGTACGCCGACGGATCGCTGTCCTCGATGATCGACATTTCGCCGACGCAGTCGCCGGGTTCCATCGTCGTCAGAATAGGGGACGCCTCGGAGCCGACGTGCACGTTCAGGCTGCCCGACAGCACCACGTACACATTCTCGTTGCGCACATCGGGCGATAGCAGGGTCTCACCTTCGCCGAGGTCGCGGCGATCACATTGCTGCAACCACTCGTGTATGGCCTCTGGCTGCACGTCCTTGAAGAGCTGAAGGCTGTCGAGCAATGACCGCTTGTAGTCCGAGATTACTAACGCTGCTTCCTGCATCGCTGCATTGTCTCTCATCGCGGGCAAGACGTACACCGGCGACACCGCATTCCGTGATGCGAATCACTCCTGCTGTTCTTTACATAATTCGATGCGCGCCTCGGAAAATTCTTCACGCTCTGCGGCGGTCGGCTCGGGGTAACGCAGGCCGATGCTCTTCATCGTGTCGATGATGATGTCGGCGACGCGCGCGCGCATGTAGGGCTTGTCGTCGGCCGGGATTGCATACCACGGCGCCCAGGGCCGCGACGTCGCGTTCAGCGCAGCTTCGTAGGCGGCCATGTAGTCATCCCAGAAGCGGCGTTCGACGACGTCCTTGGGCTCGAACTTCCAGTTTTTGTCGGTCTCGTCGAGACGCGAGAGAAAGCGCCGTTTCTGTTCGCCGCGCGATACGTTGAGGAAAAACTTGATGATCACGGTGCCGTTGCGCGCGAGGTGTTCTTCCTGCTGACGAATCGAGGTCAGGCGCTCGTCCCAGATCGTGGCCGCGTCGACAGGGTCCGGCAGCTTCTGGTAGCCGAGGATTTCCGGGTGCACGCGGACGACGAGGACTTCCTCGTACTGGCTGCGGTTGAAGATGCCGATACGGCCACGTTCGGGCAGCCGGCAGGTCGTGCGCCACAGGAAGTCGTGATCGAGCTCGAGGTTCGAGGGCTTCTTGAAGCTGAACACCTGGCACCCCGATGGATCGACGCCCTGCATGACGGAGCGGATCGTGCTGTCCTTGCCCGCGGCATCCATCGCCTGGAAGACGAGTAGCACGGCGTGCCGGTCGCCCGCAGCCAGGACGCGCTGCAGCTTGTTGAGTTTCTCGCGGCGCTTGCGGCGGTGTTTGCCTTCGTGCGTCGTGCCGTCGGTCAGCGGCGCGGTACTCGCTCTATCGATCCTGAAGGTCCCGTCGAAGGGTACGAGGTAGGGTGATTCAGGTGCCTCAAACATCGGCCGTCTCCTCAGCGTGTGGTCTCAGCCCGGTTTTCGTGTTGCGCAAGTGCCCATTCGATGTGTTCGGCGAGCAGTCCGCTGCTGCCATGCTGCCGCGACTTCAGTGCGGCCACAAGCTCGGGTGTCGACTTCGCGTTGCCGAGGGCGATGGCGATGTTGCGCAGCCACTGCTCGAAACCGATACGGCGTATCGCGCTGCCCTCGGTACGGGCGAGCCACGTTGCCTCGTCCCACGCGAACAGGTCGACGAGCTGCGCATCGTCGAGGCCGTGGCGCGGCGCAAAATCGGGTTCTCTCGTTTGTTGTGCAAACTTGTTCCACGGGCAGAAAAGCTGGCAGTCGTCGCAACCGTAGATGCGGTTGCCGATCGCCTTGCGAAACTCGACCGGGATCGGTTCGCGCGACTCGATGGTCAGGTAGGAAATGCAGCGGCGCGCGTCCAGCACGTACGGTGCGACGATGGCATCGGTCGGGCAGACATCGATGCAGGCCGTGCACGTGCCGCAGTGCGACACTTCCGGTTCGTCGGTCGGCAACGGCAGGTCGGTATACAGCTCCCCGAGGAAGAACCAGGAACCGCTGTCGCGATCGATGAGATTGGTGTGTTTGCCGATCCAGCCGAGCCCGGCTTTTTCCGCGATCGCCTTCTCGAGCACGGGTGCGCTGTCGACGAATACGCGGTAGCCGAAGTCGCCGACGCGTTCCTCGATGCGCCGCGCCAGCTCGCGCAGCCGGCCTCTGAGCACCTTGTGATAATCGCGTCCCAGCGCATAACGCGATACGTAGGCCCGTGACTCGTGCTCGAGCAGCGCTTTGGCAGTATCCTGCGATTCGGGCAGGTAGTCCATGCGCACGGCAAGGACGCGCACCGTGCCGGGAACGAGTTCCTCCGGCCGGCTGCGTTTCGTGCCGTGGCGTTCCATGTAATGCATGGAACCGTGGAAGCGATCGGCCAGCCACCGGCCGAGGCGAGCCTCCGCTCCCTTAAGATCGATGTCGCTGACGCCGACCTGCGAGAAACCGAGCTCGTTGCACCACTCGAGGATATCGCCCTTCAGGGCCGCCATATCGGTATTGCCGTATTGGTCGCTTGAAATAGTCAATGTAAGTTCCTGATTGGCTAACAGTATAATCGTGCCAATGGATCGCTTGCCCGCCAACGTTTACTCGGTCGCCGCCGTGCGCGAAATGGACCGCACGACGATCGAGGACCACGGTGTCCCCGGCTACACGCTGATGACGCGCGCCGGCGAAGCGGCTTTCGATGCGGCGCTCGTCCGCTTCCGCTCGGCGGCGCACTGGCAGATCGTGTGCGGCGCGGGCAACAACGGCGGTGACGGCTACGTCCTCGCGCGGCTCGCCGGGGAGCGTGGCATAGCCGTATCCGTGGTATCGCTCGTCGACCCCGCCAGACTCGCGGGCGATGCGGCGAGGGCCTGTGACGACTACGTAGCGGCAGGCGGCGAGGTCGAACCATGGGCCGGCGATCTCGATGCCGGGGCCGGCCTGCTCGTCGACGCCATTCTCGGCAGCGGGCTCGAGCGCGAGGTCGGGGGCGAATTCGCGGACGCCGTCGAGGCAATCAATGCGCACGAGGCGTCCGTCCTGGCGCTCGACATTCCCACGGGCATTCACGGCGATTCCGGCGCCGTGCTCGGCTGCGCCGTGCGCGCCGATCTAACGATTACCTTCGTCGGCCTGAAGACGGGCCTGTTCCTTGGCGAGGCGCCCGATTACTGCGGTGAACTCTGCTTCGCCGGACTCGATATACCAGCAGGCTTCGTCGCAAGCATCGCCCCGGCCCTCAGGCGCGTCGATGACGCCATGCTCGCGCAAGCACTGCCGCGCCGGCAGCGCACGGGCCACAAGGGCGACTACGGGCACGTGCTCATCATAGGCGGCGGCGAGGGCATGCCGGGTGCCGTGCGGCTCGCCGGCGAAGCGGCGCTGCGCACAGGCTCCGGGCTCGTCAGCATCGCCACGCACCCCGCGCACGCGGCCATGCTCGTCGCGTCGCGGCCCGAGCTCATGCCGCACGGCGTCGCAACACCCGCGCAGCTCGAGCCCCTGTTAGAACGAGCCGACGTCGTTGCCTTCGGGCCAGGCCTCGGCCGCTCGGACTGGGCCGAGGCACTGTTCGACTGCGTGGCGACGCTGTCGTTGCCGGCCGTGTGGGATGCCGATGCGCTGAATTTGCTCGCGGATCGCCCTGCGGCCATGCGACAGCGCGTCATTACGCCACATCCGGGCGAGGCGGCAAGGCTGCTCGGTACCACGGCCGCCGCGGTGCAGGCCGATCGGCCGGGTGCGCTCAATGGCCTCGCACAGGCGTACGGCGGGACCGTCGTGTTGAAGGGCGCAGGGTCGCTCGTATCGACACATCAGGTGCCGTATCTCTGCCTGTCCGGCAACCCCGGCATGGGCTCGGCCGGCATGGGCGACGTCCTGACCGGCATCATCGCGTCGTTGATCGGGCAGGGCGTGCCGGTCGGTGACGCGGCTGCGGTCGGCGTCGAGGTACATGCGCGCGCCGGCGATCGCGCGGCCACAAGCGGTGAGCGCGGCCTCGTCGCCTCGGACCTGCTGGGCGAGCTGCGCCGCGTGGTCAATCCGTGAAACGGCATCTCGAGGACGAGGCGGCCACGATCGCGTTTGGCCGCGAGTTGTTCAACGCGATGCCCGATGACCTGGCCGGCTGGACGATCCTGCTGGCGGGCGAACTCGGGGCTGGCAAGTCGACGTTTGCACGCGCTTTCATACGCGCCGCAGGCCACGAAGGACCCGTTCCAAGCCCGACCTACACTCTGGTCGAGCCCTACAAGCTCTCCGGCAATACCTTGTATCACGTTGATCTGTATAGGGTTTCGGATGAAGAAGAGTTACGCTACCTGGGCTGGAACGAGCTCGACGATGGCTGCCGGATCGTCGAGTGGCCCGATCGCGCACCGGGCCTCGCCGAGCAGGCCGACCTGTCGCTCGTGTTCTCCTACGCCGGCGACGGCAGGGACGTCGAGGTCGTCCCGCTCTCCGACCGCGCAAATAGGGTGACTGTCACCACTAATCGATCGGGTGAAGAAAGTTCGGTATCTCCATAATATTCTTGAGGATCTATTGGATTTTCGTGGGATACTCGTATACTGACGAAACATAATCCCGATAACCTTGGCATCGGACTCCCGCTTGTGGCTCGACTGAGACTTATAACGTGTGCGCTCGCGCTGCTGTTCACTTCGGTGGCGGCCGCGGGGACCACGGTCGAAAATGTCCGTATATGGGCTGAGGAGCACAAGACGCGCGTCGTTCTCGACCTGAGCCGGCCCGTAAAGCACAACATCTTTACGCTGCGCGGCCCGGACCGCGTCGTCATCGACCTCAAGGACAGCCGCCTCGCAGATACGTTGACAGCCATGCCGCGCGCCGCCGGAGCCGTGCGCGAGATTCGCAGCGCGATCCAGGCCGACGGACAGCTGCGTGTTGTCCTCGATCTCAATACGTCCGCACGCTCGCGCAGCTTCACCGCCGGACCCAACGCAACGTACGGCGATCGACTCGTCATCGACCTGCAGCAGGTCGGCGATGCTGCGCCGGTCAAGCGCGCGTCCGAGGCGTACCGGCCCGGCCGCGACATCATCGTCGCGATCGATGCAGGGCACGGCGGCCACGATCCGGGCGCGGTCGGCAAGAAACGCACGCGCGAAAAAGACGTTGCGCTGCGCATCAGCCGGGAACTCGCGAGGCGTGTTGACGCCGAACCCGGCATGAAGGCCGTGCTGGTACGTAACCGCGACATCTTCATCGATCATCGGGAACGGACCGCGATCGCGCGCCGCCACAAAGCCGACCTGTTCGTTTCCATTCACGCCGACGCCGTCGATGATCGGCGCGCGAGCGGCGCTTCCGTCTACGCGCTCTCGCTCAAAGGCGCGAGTGACGAGGCGGCGCGGCAACTTGCCCGCCGTGAAAACGCGTCTGTCGGTGGCGTTTCGCTCGACGACAAGGACGACGTGCTGGCGTCGGTGCTGCTCGACCTGTCGCAGAATGCGGCGCTCAGCGCGAGCCTCGATGTCGGCAACAAGGTGGCGCTCGAAATGGGCAAAGTGGCGAAGATGCATCGCAGGACCGTGCAGCAGGCCGGCCTGCTCGTGCTCAAATCACCGGACCTGCCGTCGATCCTCGTCGAGACGGCCTTCATCTCGAACCCGGCCGAGGAACGCAAGCTGAATGACAAGGGCTACCAGG
Source organism: Woeseiaceae bacterium (assembly GCA_013042375.1). GTDB lineage: Bacteria > Pseudomonadota > Gammaproteobacteria > Steroidobacterales > Woeseiaceae > UBA1847. The sequence goes on along the minus strand of JABDQH010000074.1, from coordinate 9,731 downwards.
GCCGCCTGTCGAATGCGATCCTTGCGGGTATTCGCAACTATTACCACACCAACCCGCCGCCCGACACGCAGATCGCGATGGCCCTCAAGCGGCAGCCGGCCAAACAGGTGCGCCACGTCGTGGCGCGCGGCGACACGGTCTCCCAGATCGCCGAACGTTACAACGTTTCGACGGCGGAAATTCGCCGTGCCAACAAGCTCTCGGGCGACAAGATCCGCGTCGGCCAGACGCTGAGCATCCCGATTTTCGCCGGGGGCTGACAATCCGGCATAATCGGCGGGATGCCTATCCAGCAACTCCCCAGCCACCTGGTCAACCAGATCGCCGCCGGCGAGGTCGTCGAGCGCCCCGCATCCGTGATCAAGGAACTCGTCGAGAATAGCCTCGACGCGGGCGCGCAGGCAGTGCAGGTGGACGTGGTGTCCGGCGGACAAAAGCTAATGCGCGTACGCGACGACGGTCGCGGGATCGACAGGCAGGAACTCGGGCTCGCGCTCTCGCGCCATGCGACCAGCAAGATCTCGAGCCTCGATGACCTGGAGGCCGTGGCCTCGCTCGGCTTTCGCGGCGAGGCTCTGCCGAGTATCGCCTCGGTCGCGCGCCTCACCTTGAGCTCGCGCACGGTCGATGCCGACGCGGCGTGGCAGGTCGAGGCCGACGGCGGGCGCATCAGCCAGCCGTCGCCGGCCGCACACCCGCAGGGCACGACGATCGAGGTCCATGATCTTTTCTACAACACGCCCGCGAGGCGGCGCTTCCTGCGCACCGAGCGCACGGAATTCGCACACATCGAGAAGTGGCTGCGGCGTCTCGCATTATCGCGCCCCGAGATTGCGTTTACGTTGACCCATAACGGGCGGACGATACTCAAGCTGCCGGCAGCACGGGACCGCGAGGCGGAGCGCGATCGCGTCGCGAAGGTCTGCGGCGAGGCGTTTGGGGAGCAGTGCGTCTATGTCGAACGCGAGGTCGACGGCATCGCGCTTTCGGGCTGGATCGGGCTGCCGACCTTCAATCGCAGCCAGCCCGATATGCAGTTCTGGTTCGTCAACGGCCGCAGCGTCTCCGACAAGACGCTCGCGCATGCCGCACGCCATGCCTACCGCGACGTTTTGTTCCACGGACGATACCCGGCCTATGTGCTCAACCTGACGATGGACCCGAAGGGTGTCGATGCCAACGCCCACCCGGCGAAGCACGAAGTCCGCTTCCGCGACGGCCGCCGCGTTCATGGCGTGGTGTCGCAGACGCTCGAATTCGCCTTGCGCGAGACGCGTCCGGGCGGCCACGACGTGACGCCGATCCCGATGACGCGCGAGCGAGTGTTCGATCAGGGCTCAATGCCGCTGCCGCATGCGCCGTCTCCGTCCGCCGTTCGCGACACGCTCGCGACCTATCGTGCGATGGCGACGGCACCGTCGCTCGCGGACATGCCCGAGCAGGCGACCGACGTGCCGCCGCTCGGTTTCGCCGTCGCGCAGCTCGCCGGCGTTTACATTCTCGCCGAGAACAGGGATGGACTCGTCATCGTCGACATGCACGCGGCGCACGAACGCATTACCTACGAGAAACTCAAGTCGAGTTATGACGACCGCGATCTCGTTTGTCAGCCGCTGCTGATGCCCGAGACAATATCGGTGGCCGAAAGCGAGGCGAACCAGGTCGAGGAATCGGGCGATTCATTGCGCCAGCTGGGACTCGTCGTCGACCGCACGGGCCCGACGGCGCTCACGGTGCGCGAAGTGCCGGCTATCCTGCGCAACGCCGACGTCGAATCGCTGTTGCGCGATGTGCTCGCCGACTTGTCGGAAGCGGGGCGCAGCCGGCGGGTCGCCGATGCCAGCGACGAGTTGCTCGCGACCATGGCCTGTCATCATTCGGTGCGCGCCAATCGCCTGTTGTCTGTCGAAGAGATGAACGCGCTGCTGCGGGAGATGGAAGCGACTGAGCGCGCCGACCAGTGCAACCATGGACGGCCGACGTGGACCACTATTACGATGGACGAGCTCGATCGCCTGTTCCTGCGCGGGCGATGACACGCGCGATCCTGCTCATGGGCCCGACCGCGTCGGGGAAGACCGACCTGGCGATCAGCCTGTGCAAGCGTTTCCCCTGTGACCTGATCAGCGTCGATTCGGCGCTGGTCTATCGCGGCATGGACATCGGCACGGCCAAGCCGGATGCGGAATCGCTTGCGCGCACGCCCCACCGGCTCATCGATATTCGCGATCCCGAGGAGACCTACTCGGCCGGTGAGTTCGTCCGCGATGCTTACCGCGAGATCGACGCTATCGTCGCCGCCGGCCGCATCCCGTTGCTCGTGGGTGGCACGATGATGTACTTCCGCGCATTGACGCGCGGCATCGCCGAGTTACCCGGCGCCGACCGGGCCGTGCGCGATGCGATCGATGCGGAGGCCGGGGAGCAGGGCTGGCCGGCCATGCACGCAGAGCTCGGCAAGGTGGACCCGGCCGCCGCCGCGCGCATCAAGCCCAAAGACCGCCAGCGTATCCAGCGCGCGCTGGAGGTCTACCGCCGCAGCGGCAAGCCACTTAGCGAATGGCAGCGCGCTTCCGCCCCGGCTCGCGAAGATATCGACTATCTGAAGATCGGCCTCAATATCGAACCTCGCAGTGTGCTGCACGAGCGCATCGCACTGCGGCTGGAGCAGATGCTCGGAGCCGGTTTCATCGACGAAGTGGAGCGATTGCGCGAAAGACCGGGCCTGACGCCCGGGCATCCCTCGATGCGCGCCGTCGGCTACCGGCAGATCTGGCGCCACCTCGACGGCGAGTATGACGTCGACGAGGCCAGGAAACGCGCGCTGTTCGCGACGCGCCAGCTGGCCAAGCGGCAGATCACCTGGCTGCGGTCGGAGCAGGACATTTTTCTCGTCGATCCCCTTGAAGCCGATGCAATCGACCGTATATCGGCTTTTCTGGCGCAATCCCTGTGATAGACTTTTTAAACGCTTGGCTGAAAGCAGCCGTTGGGCACCCCGGCGCCACCGGGACGGGGCTTTCACAATGAAAAATAAGGAGACCCGAAATGGCTAAAGGGCAGACACTGCAAGACCCGTTCCTGAATATATTGCGTAAGGAAAAAGTTCCGGTTTCGATCTACCTGGTAAACGGTATCAAGCTGCAGGGCCAGGTCGATTCCTTCGACCAGTTCGTCGTCCTGCTCAAGAACAGCGTGAACCAGATGGTTTACAAGCACGCGATCTCGACGGTGGTGCCGTCGCGCAACGTGCGCCTGCCGTTGCCGGACGACGCAGGAGACGGCGACGACTAAGTTTTTCGAACGACCGCAAAGCGGCGAGCGCGCGGTGCTCGTCCAGGCGAGTCCCGACGGTTTACCCGACGAATCTGAACGCGAGGAGTTCGCCGAGCTGGCCCGTTCCGCGGGCGCCGAGCTCGTCGGCGAACTTGTTTCGTCGCGTCGCAAGCCCGATCCACGCTACTTCATCGGCAAGGGCAAGCTGGACGAATTGCGGTTGCTGGTGAAGGAGAGCGAGGCCGAACTCGTGATCTTCTCGGCCGCGCTTGGCCCGAGCCAGGAGCGCAACATCGAGAAGGAGCTCAGGTGCCGGGTGCTCGACCGGGCCGGCCTGATCCTCGACATATTTGCGCAGCGCGCGCGCAGCTTCGAAGGCAAATTACAGGTCGAGCTGGCGCAGCTCAGGCACCTGTCCACGCGACTCGTGCGCGGCTGGACGCACCTCGAGCGCCAGAAGGGCGGCATCGGCCTGCGCGGCCCGGGTGAGACGCAGCTCGAGACCGACCGGCGGCTCGTCGGCAAACGCATTCGTCAACTGACCGAGCGTCTCGAACACGTCGAGACACGGCGCGACATCAATCGTGCCAATCGGGTACGCGCGGAGACGCCGACCGTGGCCCTCGTGGGCTATACCAATGCCGGCAAGTCGACGCTCTTCAATGCGTTGACGGATGCACAGGTTTACGTAAGGGACCAGTTGTTCGCGACGCTCGATCCCACGGTGCGGCGCCTCGACCTGCCCGACGGTGAGCACGTCGTGCTTGCCGACACGGTCGGGTTTGTTCGTGACCTGCCGCACGAACTCATCGCGGCATTTCGTTCCACGCTGCAGGAGGCGCGCGAGGCTGACCTGATCCTGCACCTGATCGATGCCAGCGATCCGAATCGCTGGCAACGCGTGCGCCAGGTCAATTCGGTGCTCGAGCAGCTCGGTGCCGACCAGGTGCCGCAGCTGCGCGTGTACAACAAGATCGACAAGCTGGATCGCAAGCCTCGCGTAACCAACAACCGTGCCGGTGAAGGACGCGCCGTATGGATTTCCGCGATCACGGGCGAAGGCCTGCCGTTGCTCAAGGAAGCGATTGCGCACCGCCTTGAAAAACGAACCGTGCATCGCATTATTCAACTTGAGCCGTCCCAGGGGCGACAGCGCGCGAAACTGTTCGAACTGGGTGCGGTCCTTAGTGAAGAGGCGCTGGATGAAGGCGGCTGGTCGCTCGAGCTCAAAATCGCCGAGAAGGACTTGCGTCGCTTCCTCAAGCATGAAAACCTCGCGGAAGATCAACTGGTGCCGGCCACGGTCGAACGATCGGCGCCGGCCGCAAATGAGTAATTAAGACATGGCATGGAACGACGACGGAAACGGTAAAGACCCGTGGCAGCGTGACGGGCAGCAACCCGCCGACCTGGACCAGGTGGTCAAGGAATGGCAGAAGCGCTTCGGCAGTATTCTCGGTGGCGGCGGAGCAGCCGGCGGCGTCGGTGGCGTTGTCCTGGCGCTGGTGCTGATTGGTGTTTGGCTGGCTACCGGTTTCTACCGCGTCGACGAGGCCGAGCGCGGCGTCGTGCAGCGCTTCGGCGCATTCACCGAGACCACGATGCCGGGCCTGCGCTGGCACCTGCCGTACCCGATCGAGACCGTCGACAGGGTCAACACGACGGCCATCTCCAATTACGCTTATCGCACCGAGATGCTCACGGCCGATGAGCAGTACGTGTTCATCGACATGGTCGTGCAGTTCCGACGCGCAGATCCGGTCAAGTACAGCTTCGAAGTCGTCGATCCCGACATGACGCTGCAGGATGTGACCGAGAGCGCGCTCCGCGAGGTCGTCGGCACGAGTACGCTGGAGTCGCTGATCGCAGGCCGGCGTGACGAAATCGCGTCGCGCACGCGGGAGGTCCTGCAGGCGACTCTCGACAGTTACGGCGAGGGCGCGGGGATTACCGTGACGTCGATATCGCTGGAGAACGTCAACTACCCGCAGGCGGTGCAGGCCGCGGTCGACGATGCGCAGAAGGCGCGCAACGATTCCGAGCGCTTTATCCTCGAGGCCGACGAGTACTACAACAACATCGTGCCGAAGGCCCAGGGTGACGCGGCACGCATCCTCGAGGAAGCGCGCGGCTACAAGGAACAGCTCGTCGCGTTCGCCGAAGGTGAGGCGAACCGCTTCGAGGCCCTGCTGACCGAATACCAGAAGGCGCCGCGCGTGACGCGCGACCGCCTGTATCTCGAAGCCATCGAGGAGGTCTACGGGAACTCGGCCAAGGTGTTGATCGATACTGACGGCGGCAACCTGCTGTACCTGCCGCTCAACGAGATCATGAATCGCTCGGGTATCCAGCTGCCGCGCATCGACACGGGTTCGACATCGGACACGCCGGTGCAGGGCGCGCCGCAGGACGTGCGGGAATCGAGCGATGCGCGTGAAAGGAGGACCCGTCAATGAGCCGTGGAAGTTTCTCAGTCGCCATAATCGTTGGCGCCATCCTCGTCGTGCTGGGCCTGTCTGCATTCATGGTCAACGAGCGCGAAATCGCCATCAAGCTGCAGCTGGGCCGCGTCGTCACGGCTGCCTATGAGCCGGGCCTGCACTGGAAGTGGCCGCTGGTGCAGAACGTGCGCAAGTTCCCGCGCCGCATCCTGACCATCAGCGATCGCCCGGAGCGCGTCTTCACGGCCGAGAACGAGGCCGTGCAGGTCGACTTCTTCGTCAAGTGGCGCATCGTAGATCCTGTCAGCTTTTACACTTCAACGGGCGGTTCGCTGGAACTGGCGAACGGACGCCTCTCGGAGATCATCAAGAACGCCATCGTGACCGAGTTCGGCAAGCGCTCGGTGTCGGAGGCGATCTCGCTCGAACGCCAGGAGTTGATGCGCGACATGCTCGCGCTCGCGCGTCCGACGGCAGAGGGCCTCGGGGCCGAACTCGTGGACTTTCGCGTCAAGCAGGTCGAGTTCACGGACGATGTGCGCAAGTCCGTTTACGATCAGATGTCGGCCGAGCGTAAACGCATCGCGACCGACCGTCGTTCGACCGGTGAAGCACAGGCCAAGGCGCGTCGTGCAGAAGCCGACAGGGAGGTCGTGGTGATCGAGGCGGAAGCCTATCGCGATGCGCAGAAGATCCGCGGTGCGGGCGATGCTCAGGCGGCTGAAATCTATGCCAGCGCGTACACCAAGGACCCCGAGTTCTACTCTTTCTATCGCAGCATCGACGCCTATCGGAAATCGCTGGGCCGGGGTGGCGACGTGCTCATCCTGGATCCCGACAACGAGTTCTTCCGTTATCTCAACCAGTCGAGCGGGCAATAGCTACCGAGATTTTCACGGCAATAGCCCTCGTGCTGGTCATCGAGGGCATGCTGCCTTTCGTGTCGCCGCAATCCTACCGCCGCATGGTGGCGGAAATCTCGCAGCTGGGCGACAATCAGATACGTAACATCGGCCTCGTCGTCATGGTGATTGGCGTCGTTATCCTGTTTTTTGTGCGCGGCTGACGCGCGCACCAGCCGGACGATTTATTGATGGGCAAGAATGTCGTGGTCATCGGCACCCAGTGGGGTGACGAAGGTAAGGGAAAGATCGTCGACCTGCTGACCGACCGGGCCGCTGCTGTCGCGCGTTTCCAGGGTGGTCACAACGCCGGTCACACGCTCGTCATCGACGGCGAGAAGACCGTTCTGCACCTGATCCCATCGGGCATCCTGCGCGACGACGTCCTGTGCCTGATTGGCAACGGCGTTGTGCTGGCCCTCGATGCGCTGATACAGGAGGCCAACGCGCTCGTCGATAGCGGCGTACCCGTGTTCGAGCGCCTGCGCATCAGTCCCGGCTGTCCGCTGATCCTGCCGTCGCACGTCGCGCTCGACGTGGCGCGCGAGAAGGCGCGTGGCGCCGCCGCCATCGGCACGACCGGGCGCGGCATCGGTCCGGCCTACGAGGACAAGGTGTCGCGGCGCGCGGTCAGGGTCTCCGACCTGTTCGTGCGCGAGAAGTTCGCGGCCAAGCTGGGCGAGATTCTCGACTACCATAACTTCCTGCTGAAGAATTACTTCCGGGCCGAGACCGTCGATTTCGCCAGGACCCTCGACGAGGCCATGGCGTACGCCGAGGTTATCGCGCCCATCACGGCCGACATCACTCAGATACTCCAGGACCTGGCCGATTCGGACCAGAGCATCCTGTTCGAGGGCGCTCAGGGCAGTTTCCTCGACATCGACCACGGCACGTATCCGTTTGTAACGTCGTCCAACACGGTCGCGGCGGCGGCAAGCACGGGAACGGGCATCGGGCCGCGCCACATCGATTACGTGCTCGGCATCGTCAAGGCTTACACGACGCGCGTCGGTGCCGGGCCGTTCCCGACGGAGCTGTTCGACGAGCAGGGCGAACATATTGCGCGCGTCGGCGCCGAGTTCGGCGCGACCACGGGGCGGCCACGCCGCTGCGGCTGGTTCGACGCGGTCGCGCTGCGGCGCTCGATCATCAACAGCAGCGTATCCGGGCTGTGCGTCACCAAGCTCGATGTTCTCGACGAACTCGAGACGATCCAGATCGCGGTCGGCTATACGATCGACGGTAAGCCGGTCGCAGGATTGCCCGTCGTTGTTGACCGCTTCGCACAATGCGAGCCGGTCTACGAGGAATGGGCGGGGTGGCAGGAATCGACGGTCGGCATTACCGACTACGCGGACCTGCCCGAGAAGGCCCGCGCCTATCTCGCCCGGATCGAAGAGCTGGCGGGCGTGCCTGTCGCCATCATCTCGACGGGACCCGATCGCGAGCAGACGATTATCAAGACGCACCCGTTCGAGTAGCGACCTCTCCCGCCGCACACAGCGCGCAGCCGTGACATCGTTCTCGTTGACATTCAAGGCGGGCGCAGGCGCGCTCGAGTCCGTGCGCAAGCACGGCTTCGATGTGTCCTCGATCGGCACCATGGCCGGTGCGTCGGGCGGCGCCAAATGGCTCGTGCTGAGCAAGCTCGATCGCGCCATACATGCATGCATCGTGCCGCGACTCGAGGGCCCCGTGCACCTGATCGGCAGCTCGATCGGTTCATGGCGATTCGCCTGCTATGCGCAGGCGGACCCGGTTGCCGCTATCGAACGATTCGAGCAGGCCTACCTGGAGCAGAGCTACAGCGACAAGCCCGACGTCGATGAGATCACGGCCAGGAGCCGGGAAATTCTCGCCATCGTGCTCGGCGAGCATGGCATCGAGGAAATCCTCGCCAATCCGCTGTTTCGCCTGCACGTGCTCGCCGTGCGCAGCCGCGCCGTCATGGCATCCGAGAATCGTGCGCTCCTGGGGACGGCGCTGCTGACCGCGGCGCTGCTCAACGTCGCCAGCCGCGCGACGCTGGGCTGGTTCTTCGAGCGAGCCCTGTTTTATGATCGACGCGATCGGCCGCCGTTTTTCCAGCTCGACGGTTTTCCGCTGCAGCGTATCGAACTGACCCGGCAAAATGTCGAAGACGCCATTGCAGCCAGCGGGTCAATACCGCTCGTACTCTCCGGCGTGCGCGGCATCGAGGGTGCAGCGCGTGGTGTCTACCGGGATGGCGGCATCGTCGACTACCACCTCGACCTGCCGCACTCGGCCCACGAGAAGTTCACGCTGTATCCGCATTTCTATGGCCGCATCGTGCCGGGCTGGTTCGACAAGAAACTCGGTTGGCGCAAACCGCAGCCGCACCACATCGATCGTACGATTCTGGTCAGCCCGTCGGACGAGTTCGTGGCCCGGTTGCCGCACGGCAAGATCCCGGATCGCCAGGACTTCGTTAACTTCGCACCGGCCGAGCGGGTGCGGGCGTGGAGGCAATGCGTCGCGGCCTGCGACGCACTGGCCGACGAATTCCTCGAGGTCGTGGAAAAGGAGCAGCTGGCGGCACGCCTCGAACCGCTGTGATAGGCTGTCGCGCGAACTGCGTATAACAACAACAAGGGGGGAGTGCATTGAACAGCACACCAGGGGCCGTGGCACGGCCGTACCCGGAGCTGACATGGGTCGCCCTGATCGTCGGCTGGATCATTGGCTGCGTGATCGCGGTTTCCATCGGCTACGCGGCGCTGATCCTCGGTTTCTCGATCGAAGGTTCCGAACTCGCGGCGATTCTCGGTTTCGGCATCCTGCGCGGTATCCTGCGCCGCAAGAGCATCATCGAGAACAATATCGTCCAGACGATCGCCAGCGGCGTGAACGGCGCCTCTTCGGGCATGATGTTCTCGGTGCCCGCGATCTTCCTGCTGGGATTCGGCGACAAGTTCGATCCCGTGATTCTGACGTTCGGTTGTATCGCAGGTGCGTTCCTTGGAATCGCGTTCATTATTCCGCTCAGAAAGCACATGATCGACTATGAGCGCCTGACCTATCCGGGCGGTGTCGCCGTTGCCACGATACTCAAATCGCCCGGGGCTGGCGTTCGCAAAGCCATCATCCT
>JABDQH010000062.1 GCA_013042375.1 Woeseiaceae bacterium | reverse complement strand
GACAATACCCTGGCTGCATTCGGCCAGAGCTACGAGCGCTACGAGCGCGGTCACCTGGCGCGACTCGTCACCAACCCGGCACTGCGGCGACAGGGCGCGGGCAGGCAGCTGATCGAGATGATCATCGCCAATCTGAAGGCCCGGCGTGGCTACGACGAGTACTCGCTGTTCGTCTACCGGCATAACGAACCGGCGTTGCGCTGCTACCTGTCGCTCGGGTTTGTCTTCACCGACTATCCCGGGGACGCACCGATGGCCGACAAGTGTTATTTCCTGACGAGAAAAGCAGGCGGCAAAGGCCAGTGACGTTTGAACTCATGCGGTCCAATTACTCCAGGAAGGACTCGCGCCGCATTTCGAGTTCGCTCCAGCGCTCAATGCGTCGTTCCAGCAGGCTCTCTGTCTCGCCGAGTTCGTGCAGCTTCTGCTGCACCAGCTCGGCTTCGAGTTCATAGAAACCGGGCGCCGCGAGCTCCTGTTGCATCGTCTCGATGTCGGTTTCGATCTGTTCGATCTCCGCGGGCAGCGCATCGAGCTCACGCTGGTCCTTGTAGCTGAGCTTGGTCGGCTTGCGGGATTTCCTGCGCTCCGCTGCGGCGCGCCGCCGTCGTTCCTTTTCGCCGGGATTGTCCTTGACGGCGAGACCGTGCCCGCGGCGCAACCAGTCGCTGTAGCCGCCGACGTATTCCTGCACGCGTCCGTCGTCCTCGAACACCACGGTACTCGTGACGACGTTGTCCAGAAACTCGCGGTCGTGACTGACCACGATCAGCGTTCCCGTGAACTCGCACAGTTTCTGCTCGAGCACCTCGAGTGTCTCGATGTCGAGGTCGTTGGTCGGCTCGTCGAGGACGAGCAGGTTGGCGGGTCGTGTAAACAGCTTCGCGAGTATGACGCGGTTGCGTTCGCCGCCGGACAATGCCTTGACGGGCATATCGGAGCGCTTGGGGCTGAACAGGAAGCCCTTGAGGTAGCCGACGACGTGGCGCGGCTTGCCGTTGAGCGTAATGTAGGTACGGCCTTCGCCGACGTTGTAGGCGACCGACTTTTCGGGGTCGAGCTCTTGTCGTAACTGGTCGAAGTACCCGACTTCGATACCCGTGCCGAGCTTCACGGTACCCGACTGCGGCTGCAGCTGGCCGAGCAGCAGGCGCAGCAGCGTTGTCTTGCCGACACCGTTATTGCCAATCAGGCCGATGCGGTCGCCGCGCATGATCCTGATCGAGAAATTGCTGATCACCTGTTCGTCGCCATAGGCATAGCTGATATTGCGGGCGCGGATCACCTTGCGGCCCGACTGCTCGGCTTCTTCGATGTAGATACGCGCTTTGTCCCCGGGCTTGATGCGCTCGGCGACTTCCTCGCGCATCTTCATGAGCGCGCGCACGCGCCCCTCGTTGCGAGTCCGCCGCGCCTTGATGCCCTGGCGGATCCAGGCCTCTTCCTCGGCCAGCTTCTTGTCGAACTTATCCTCAGCGACCGCCTCGTCTTCGAGCGTTTTTTCCTTTCTACTCAGGTAGTTGCTGTAATCCCCGGGCCAGCTGGTCAGCTTGCCGCGGTCGATCTCGACGAGGCGTGTCGCGAGACGCTGCAGGAACGCACGATCGTGCGTGATGAACAGCACGGCCCCCTCGTAACCGAAGATCCGATCCTCGAGCCACTTGATCGTCGCGATGTCGAGGTGGTTGGTCGGTTCGTCGAGCAGCAACAGGTCGGGCTTCTGCACGAGCGCTTTCGCCAGCGCCACGCGTCGCCGCCAGCCGCCCGACAGCTCGTTCATCTTCTTGTCCGCGGGCAGCTTGAGTTCCGTGATCGTCGTTTCGACACGCTGCTCGAGATGCCAGCCGTCATGAGTGTCGATGCGTGCGTGCAGCTCCTCGAGATCGCGCAGGCCCTGCTTGTCGAGATCGAGTTTCGAGCGTCGCGCGTACTCGTCGAGTAGCGCCTCGATCTGTACGAGTCCGGAGCGAATGACGTCGCTGACGGGCTGGTCCATCGCCTTCGGCAGGGTCTGCTCGAGCTGGCTGACGATAAGGTCCTGGCGCCTCGTGATTTCGCCGCGGTCCGGCTCGAGCGCGCCCGTGATGAGTTTGAAGGTCGTCGATTTTCCGGCGCCGTTTCGCCCGATCAGGCAGACGCGCTCGCCCGTGTCGATCGACAGTTCGGCGTCGCGCAGGATCAGTTGTTCGCCGAATGCGAGGCAGACGTCATCGAAACGTAGCAGGGACATGGACGCTTCCGGGAGATTGGCGTGTATCCTAACCGATTGGCGGGACAGGCAGGAGACGAGCATGAGCGAAGAGCGTATTGTCGAGCTCGAGTCGAAGCTGGCACACCAGGACCAGATGCTCGACCAGTTGAACGAGGTCCTGACCGACCAGCAGGCCAGACTGATGCAGATGGAAGAGCTGTGCCATTCGCTGGTCGAACGAGTTCGTGCGCTCGGTGAAGCATCGCCCGACGGTAACCCGGATGCGGAGCGGCCGCCTCACTACTAGGCTCCAAACGACCCAAGGGAAAGTCCTGTGGGAGAGCCTTCTCCCGTCTAGCGGAATAATAAGGCCCGAATTCCGGCCCAGGCGCGCATCGCTATCTGGCCATACGGTGGCTAGAAATTCCTCGTATTTTCAGTCGCTTAAGGTTATAATACTGGATATTTAAACAGTATTTTCCAGGGGAGGGAGCCATGGCCGCCGTCGTACCGTTCGATACCCATTCCGACTTGTCCGAGGGTGAGCGCCTCGGCGAGCAGATCGCCGAACTCAACGCCTACCTGACCGTCACGCAGGCGCATTTCCTCGAGCTGCTGCGGCAGTTCGATGAAGAGCGCTACTGGGAAGGACTGGGGTTTCGATCCTGCTCGCACTGGCTGAACTTCAAGTGCGGGATCGGCTTTAACGCCGCCCGCGAGCGCCTGCGCATGGCGCACGCGTTGGTGAAGCTGCCCAAGATCAGGGCAGGGTTCTCGGAAGGGACTTTGAGCTTCTCAAAGGTACGGGCCATGACGCGTATTGCCACGTCCGAGAACGAAGACATGCTGCTCAACATCGCGCACCACGGCACGGCCTACCATGTCGAGCGTTTCGTCTCCCAGTACCGGCGCGTGGAGAAGCTCAATGCGCCGGCGTTTGCCCAATACCTGCACGCGAGCCGTGCCGTCACGTATCACTACGACGATGACGGCTGCGTGGTGATCAAGGCCAGGATACCGGCCGAGCAGGGCGAGGTCGTTATTCGCGCCCTGGAGCGGGCGATGGATGCTGGAGACGTTTCAGCGGAAACACAAGCGGAAACGTCCGAGGAACGAGAGCCAATTGCCGCGTGTCGCGCCGATGCCCTGTGCGAGATGGCGGAGAGTTACCTGAACACTCCAGTCAATGCGGGCTCGACCGCGGATCGCTACCAGGTGGTGGTACACGTTTCCGCTGAAACATCCGGCGCCCACCTCGAGAACGGCCCGTGCGTTTCAGCGGAAACATCCGAGAGGATCGCCTGTGACTGTTGTGTGACCACCATCGAGGAAGACGATTTCGGCGAACCGCTCAACATCGGCCGGCGCTCGCGAATCATACCGCCGCCGATGCGCCGTGCCTTGAAGGCGAGGGACGACGGTTGCCGTTTCCCCGGCTGCAGCAGCCACCGCTTCTGCGATGGCCACCACATCGTGCACTGGCAGAACGGCGGCGAGACCAGCCTCGACAACCTCGTGTTGCTGTGCCGGCATCATCATCGCCTGGTGCACGAGGGTGGTTTCGCATGCGCTAAGTCCGACAGCGGTGAAATCTACTTTGTC
>JABDQH010000035.1 GCA_013042375.1 Woeseiaceae bacterium | reverse complement strand
ACTGCGGGCAGCAGCATCGAAGTTGCGCTCAATGCAGTCGAGCAGCGCGAGGACGGCGCCGTCGATCCCATGACCGGTGAATTCGTCAACGTGATCACGGGCGCGGAGAAACACATGACGGCGCGCGCCTGCGAGGCATTCGTCGGCGAGGAAGTCTGGAATTCCTACTTCAAGTTCTCGGTCGTCAGGAATCCCTTCGACCGTTTACATTCGATCTGGTGGAACCTGCAGCACGTCGGCACGATGCACGCAGTCGGCATGCGCGAATTCGCCGACGTCGCATTCCATCGCGGGGTTCGCGGTCGCCTGACCAATTGGCGCAAGGGGAGATGGAAAATCCATCAGCGCTACTGGCCGCAGGCGCATTGGCTGCGGTCGCAGAGCGGCGAGATCGAGATGGACCAGGTCCTGAAATTCGAGAATATCGCCGCGGATTTCGCGCAACTGGCCGGCCGCATCGGCCTGCCGTCCACCGAGCTGCCCAAGGTACTGATGAAGAACCGCCGCCCGTCTTCGCGTCGCCCCTACGTCGAGGACTACGACAGCGAGACACGCCGCATCGTCACCGACTATTACCGCGAGGACCTCGAGGCCTTCGGCTACGAGTTCGAATAGGCCCCTCTGACCTTTTCATACAGGGCCAGCGTCGCCGCTACGACTGCGTCCGGGTGGTAGGTGTTGCGCGCCTTCTCGACGGCCGCTCGACTCATGCGTCGCTGCAGGTCGGAATCGCGCAGCAGGGAGCCGAGACGCTCGGCAATGCCGTCGATATCTTCTGGCTCGATGAGGAACCCGTTCTCGTCCTCGTCGATCATGGTCGGCATACCGCAAACGTTCGAGGCGATGACCGGCACGCCCGCCGCCATCGCCTCGGCGATGACCATGGGTGCATTCTCCTGCAGTGATGGCAGGATGAGCACGTTCGCTTCCGCCAGCTCGGAGCGCAGGACGCCCTGCGGCACGCGGCCCAGCAGCGAGACCCGGCCGCGCACGCCGAGCTCGTCGAGCAGGCCCTCGACTTCCTCCAGGTACTCGTCGTCCGAAAACTCGCCCGCCGCATGCAGGGAGACGTCCAGCCCTTCCCCGGCCAGCTGTGCGATGGCCCGGATTGCCGCGCCGATGTTCTTGCGCCGGTTGATCCATCCGGCGTAGAGCACGCGACCCGGCACGGGGCGCGGTTCGATGTCGAAGAACTGCGGACTGATGGCATTGGGTATCGGCGAGATGTCGGCATCGCACACGGTCTCGAGCTCCTCGGTGACGTAGGGTGCGATCGACACGAGGTGGCGATGATTGCCGATGCCTTTCTTCTCGGCGAAGCGCCACAGCGGCGCGCGCAGGCGCCACAGCCACTTGCGCTCGGTGACGAGATTGAGGCTGTCGAAGCCGTGCACGGTGAATACGGTTGGTATGTCCGGGTAGGGCCCGCCGAAGCCGTAGGTCTCCTGGAAGTGCACCACGTCGGGCGCGATGTCACGCACGCAGCGGTCGATCTTGCGGCGTCCCGGACCGCCGAACACGTCCAGCATCATGGGCATGCGGCCCGTCGCCAGGCGATGCACGGTGGCGAGCGGCGTTTCCTCGACAGCGTCCGCATCGCGGCCTTTCTCGAGCGTGATGACGTGCAGGTCGATATCGCCGCGCGCGGCAAGACCGCGCAGCAGGCCGACGGTGGCCGATTCGACGCCGCCACGCGGGTGGTCGGGGTCGGCCGGCATGCGACTGAACATTGCGACTTTCATTTCATTTCCTCAGGCCGCCCTGGCGCCCAATCCCACGCGGCGCCGCAGTTTGTCCCGCAACGAGTCGGGCACAATGAAGAACCAGTACAGGATGACCACCGTGGTGCCGCCGAGGCCGCACCAGACGGCCGCATCGAGCGCCGTGACGTCGCGATCGAGAACGCGCGACGCGACGATCACGGCCACGAGCGGCAGGTTGCACAGCAGGGGCCGGGACACGGCGTCGCGGACATAGTCGCCGAAACTGACGCCGAAGCGGCGGCACGCGGCCATGACGACGTAGATGCCCGGCCCGGCCGCGAGGCTGACGCAGACGACGATGGCCGCGACGACGGGCGACCAGCCATACCAGAACGCAACGCCGCAGCTGATGGCCAGCAAGATGGAGGTGTACAGCAGCGACCGCACCGCCACGCGGCCGTGCGCGTTGACGCCCACGAGGATACGCATCGCCACGGAGTGCGCGTACGGCAGCAGGAACGCCAGACCGAGAACCGGCGCCAGGATCGGCACGACGTAGTCCTCGCCCATCCACAGGCGCACGATGGCATCGCCGTAGCCCGACAGCATCAGCACGGCCGGGATCGTCATCGCGAACGAGGCCTGCAGGGATGACAGCAGCAGCTCGCGCAGCTCGGAATCCCGGTTGAGCCCCTGCAGGCTCCCCGCGACCGGCGTCAGCAGGAGCGCATACAGGGCGATGAACTTGTCCGCATGGCTGAACAACGCCACCGGCCGCGCATACACGGCCAGCGCGGCGGGTCCGGCCGCCGCGGCAAGGCACAGCGCCGTGGTCTGCAGGACAATCATGCGCGACAGGCTCGCGACGCTGTTCTTGACGCCGAATATCATCATCTCGATCATGGTCTTCTTGTCGACCGACGACCACGACAGCAGCGGGTGGGGGTATACGCGCCTGGCCATCGTCACGCGTATGACTTCGGTCACGATGGCGGTTGCGAACACGACCATGCCGAGGTGCGCCAGTGTGCCGCCGTACATGAGCACGGCGAACATGGCGATGAGCAGGACCGTGTCGCCGAAGGCGGTGACGCCGGCCGTGACGGTCCACAGGTGGTTGCCCGTGAGGATGCCGCGTGCGGGCCAGAAGGCCATGCGCACGGCGAGATTGCAGCCGAGAAAGACGAGCACGAGCTGCGCGTCGCGGACCTGTGAGGGCTCGATCTCATCGAACAGGACCGGCACCAGCCAGGCGACGCCGAACGAAGCCGCTGCCACGAGCGCAGCGACGACCATCTGCAGGAATACGGTGGACGAGACGCAGCGCCTGAGATTCGTTTCGTCTTCTTTGGCGGTGTACAGCGCGACGAAGCGATTCAGGCCGGCCGCCATGCCGAAACCCATGTAGCGGAAATAGGACACCGTCGCCCAGCCGAAGTCCCAGATGCCGAGCGAGACGGCCCCGAGGTTGTCATCGATGAGCCGCGGGATGACAAAACCCGTGATGACAACGACGATCTGCCCCAGCCAGCGGCCGACCACGTTGCGCGCCATCCTGCTGCGCCCGGTGACGTCCTTTTGCTTGCTCATGCGGCCGTATACCCCAGGGAGCGATTCAGCTCGCCCGCGCGATCCTCGAAGGCCGCGAGCTTGTCGGGCGACAGCAGCTTGCGCCACTTTTCGTCGAGGCGAATCTCGCTAACATTATCGAGGCGCATGCGATTACCGAGCACGTGCTGCGACTCGGCGTCGAAACTGCGGGCGTGGTCCAGCTCGTCGATCCCGAGCCAGTCGCAGATCGCGGCCAGCTCTTTCTCGGGGTCGCGGCACAGGTCTTCGTACAGCAGGTCGTAGACCATGTCGTCGTCGAGTCGGGCGCGCATGCGCTGCAGTTCCGTCACGGCCTTCATCCAGTAGGCGATTGCACCATCGTAGTCGACGCGGTCGTGCTTGACGTAGGAGTTCGTCACACCGCGGCCATCGCGCTGCAGGTGAATCACCTTGATGTCCCACTCGCCCGAGCGCTGATAGTGCAACAGGCGCGCCGAGTCCTTGGACCCGTCCAGGAAGACCCGGCCGCCCTGCATGTCGCAGACGAGGCGGCTCAACACGAGATTCTGGCGGGTAACCGCGGCGATCCTGGTGGTGCGCTCGGGCAGCACGCCGAGCGCCGCTGCGCGCAGCGTCTCGAACAGCGGGCCGCGCACCAGCGCGCGGACGATCCTGTCGACGAAGCGACCGCCATCGCCATACACCGTGCCGAACGCGTCGACGGAGAACTCGAGCCCGGCGTCACGAGCGCGTTGCGTCAGCTCGGACCAGAAGTCGCACTCGCGTATAAGCTCGCCGCACGAACAGCGGTAGGCGTCGATATTGCCCATGCGCGTCGCCTTGAGTTCCCCGATGGTCGCAATGGCCGGGTGCTGCGCCAGCAGGTAGGTCAACAATGTCGACCCCGAATAACTCGGCGCAAGGATGTACAGCAGCCGCGGTCGCTGGCTCATGCGGCCTTTCTCCCGAAGAGACCCTTGAACCACGCCGACAGGACCATGCGCAAGAACGCGGCGTTGGTGACCAGGTAGCGCTTCCACAACCGGCCCGGTTCCTGCTTGACACGGTACAGCCACTCGAGGCCCAGGCGCTGCCAGCTCTCGGGAGCGCGCTCGACGAACCCTGCGACGACGTCGAAGGAGCCGCCGACGCCGTGCACGACCGTCGTGTTGAGGTGCTCGGCCCAGCGCGCCATGAAGCGTTCTTTCTTCGGCGAGGTGATCGCGACGAACAGGACGTCGACGTCGAGACTGCCGATCTCGCGCGCGATCTCCTCTTCCTCGTCGTCGCTGAAATAGCCGTTGCGGCGACCGACGATGTTTACGCCCGGGTAACTTTCGCGGAATCGCTCGGCGACCGTTGCGGAGATCTCTTCCTTGGCGCCCAGGCAATAGACGCGGTAACCCTCGCGACTGCCGCGCTCGAGTATGCCTGTCATGAGGTCGATGCCCGTGACGCGCTCGGGCAAAGGTGTTCCGAGTATGCGCGAGGCGTGCACGACCGACATGCCGTCTGCAAGCACGAGATCGGAGCCGGTCACGTCCTCGAACAGCTCGGGGTCCTTGTGCATGTTGATCATCTTGGCCGCGTTGACCACGCCGACCATCAGGCGCCGTTTCGCCTTGATCGCGTCGTCGATGGCGTCCAGTGCCTGGCCCATGGTCGCCGCATGCACGCCGATGCCGAGGATGGGTCTCTGCTCGAAGGCAAACCTGTCAGACATGATTGTCACCTGTGTATGTTTCCAGCACGTCGATGAAATAATTCTCGAATGCCTTCATCGCCGGGTCGAGCCGGTGATTGCGATCGAAGTACTCGCGCGCCGCCGCCGACACGCGGCGATGCGCTGCCTCGTTGCCCGCGAGTCTGTCGATCGCCGCGGTCATGGCGTCGAGATCGCCGGCCGCGGCTCCGAGTCCCTCGTTGTCGACCAGGCCGTCCGGGTCGCAGGTCGTAATAACGGGCGTGCCGACACTCCAGGCTTCGAGGAAGACGTTCGGGAATCCTTCGTAGACCGAGGTGCAGATCAGCACGTCGGCGCGCGCGTAGTAAGGCCCCATGTCCTCGTGCGCGATGCGCCCGACGAAGGACACGTTGGGCAGCGCCGCCTCATCGGAGAGCACGCGCCGCGCGTAGTCGGAATCGCGGTTCGGGCCGCCCACGATCGTGAAGTGAATTTGCGGCAAGCGCCTCGCCAGTTCCTGCACCCAGTCGGGGCGTTTTTCCTCGCTGATGCGGCCCACCCACAGCACGTGGAAGCGATCGCCCGCCCCGCCCTCTCTGGCGGCATCGCTGAAGCCGACGCAGGGCATCCTGAGAGGCGTCGATGCCTTGGCGAAACCCGCCTCGAGCATGGCCTGCTGTTTGCCGGTCTGCACGATGATGTGCTCGCAATGCGTGAGCCCGTAGCGATACAGGACGCGCTCGCGCACGCTGCCCAGCGCGGGCAGGGCCGGGTCGCAGTCCGGGTCGCTCGGCACCGAGAACACGACGGGGCGGTTCCTGCGCCGCGCCCAGGCGACGACCTGGCCCAGCCCGAGGTCGCCGCAGTTGTAGTAATAGATGTCGGCGTCGGCCGAACGCAGGGCCGCGTTGAGGCTGGTCCAGCGCGGGTGAAAGAAACGCAGTACGGGCAGCCCGTCGTCGAGCGTGCACATGCGCACGATGCGCACACCCTGCGCCTCGCTCGCCGTTTCTTCGGCATCGTCCCAGACGACCATCGATACGTCCCAGCCGTGTTCGGCCAGCCACACCGCCATCGTCGTCTGCTGGCGCTCGATGCCGCCCGCATGCTGCCGGTTTCCGCCCGCTAGCGCCGCGAGCGCGTTATGCGCAACGAAGCAGATGCTGCGATCGCCCGCGGCTGGCGCTGCCGACGCCGCGCTCATTGCAGGCGGCTCGCGAAGCGCCGGATGACGGGAAGCTGTGACAGGCCACTGATCGCCATCAGGTTGGTGAACGCGTCTTCCTTGCCCGGCATGGCAAAACGTCGCAGGGTCAT
The DNA here is from genome assembly GCA_013042375.1 of Woeseiaceae bacterium. Taxonomy (GTDB): domain Bacteria; phylum Pseudomonadota; class Gammaproteobacteria; order Steroidobacterales; family Woeseiaceae; genus UBA1847. Next base: position 2,566 of record JABDQH010000035.1, on the reverse strand, counting down.
CAGGTCGTCACCGACGGCATTCAGCCCGTTTTCCGTGGTAACCGCCGAGGCGTAGCCCGCTGCGCGCACCTGCCCGGCCACGTCGGCATCGTAATTGCCGTTCGGGTAACAGAAATGGCGGCATCCCTCGCCGACGCGTTGCTCGAGGTGTTGCATCGAATCGGTGAGCTGCTGTGCGACGCTGTGCGCGTCGATGCCGGTCAGCCGGCAGTGGTTGACGGTATGGCTGCCGATCTCGACGCCGCCGCGCGCAGCAGCCTCCCTGAGCTCCTGCCAGGAGGCAACCGACACGTACGGATCGGTATCGATGATATCGCTGATCGACGCGTCGGCGGCTTCCTCGAGCTGGCCGCTGATGCGATCGAACGCGGCGAGCATTTGTTCGTCGTCGGCGACCGAGTTCTTGACGGCCAGCCGCATGCGTCGATAGGCCGCGGCCAAACCCTCGCGGTCGAGCCCGCGCAGGTCGTGCGCCTCGCCCGCGGCGTCGACGAGGCGCGCCTCGTCCGGCGCCTTTTGCAGCGCGTAGTCGAGACGGTCGATCCAGTACGATTCGCCGGTCTCGACGAAGCCCGTGGCGATGTAGAAGGTTGCCGGCACACCGTGCTTCTCGAGCACGGGCAGCGCCTCGGTCAGGTTATTGCGGTAGCCGTCGTCGAACGTCAGCACGAGCGCGTTGTGCAGCGCCGGCGTGCGGCCCGCGAGCATGTCGACGGCGTCGTCGATCGAGACGAAGCGGTAGTGGCGCCCGAGCTGGGACAGCACCAGGTCGAGGCGCTCGGGCGTCATGCGCGGCCACAGCGGCGCCCAGCCGGCGTCGGCATGGTCGCCGGCGACGCCGTGCAGCATCAGGATCGTGACCTTCTTGCGATTCAGAAAGCGCACGATATGTAGCACGAAGGTCGCTCGCAGCAGCAGGGCAATCAGACGTTTCATGATTCACCGGGTGCCGGTCAGACCGCACCGCTGCCCCTGAGCACGGCCGGGATCGTCCGGAACAGGATCTTGACGTCGCCCATGAAACTCCAGCGATCGATGTACTCGAGGTCGAGCTCGATCCAGCGATCGAACGGCAGGTCGCTGCGCCCCGACACCTGCCACAGCCCGGTAATGCCCGGCCGTACGCTGAAGCGCTTGCGCTGCACGCCCTTGTCGAACAGGGACACGTCCCGGATCGACATCGGCCGCGGACCGACCAGGCTCATGTCGCCGAGCAGCACGTTGATGAGCTGTGGCAACTCGTCGATACTGGTGCGCCGGATGAAGCGGCCGACGCGCGTGATGCGTGGATCCTCCTTGATCTTGAAGTTGGCGCCGTCGGCCTCGTTGAGATGCTCGATCTCCTTCATGCGCGCCTCGGCATCGACGACCATGCTGCGGAACTTGATCATCGGGAACAGTTTCTTGTACAGACCGACGCGCTGCTGCACGAAGAACACGGGGCCCCTCGAATCGAGCTTTATGGCGATGGCCGTGACGACCAGGATCGGCAGAAGCACCGGCATCGCGGCGAGCGTCACGACGATATCGAACAGCCGCTTGGCGATCAGCGAGTTGTGATCCCGGTCGACAAAATCGATGCCGAGCAGCGGAATGCCGCCGACCATCGAGAGATTCACCTTCTTGGCATCGAAATCGTAAATATCGGCCATGAATCGCAGGCGCACGCCCTCTTCCTGGCAGGCATCCACGATAGACTGCACGTCGCCAAGCATGGACCGCGGCACGGCGACCACGACGTCCTCGATGACGTTGTCGCGCAATATCCGGCCAATCTCGTCTACATGACCCGCGATTTCGTCTCCCTCGCGACGCCCGGCCGACTCGCCTTTGGGATCGAGGAAACCGACGATGTTGACGTGCCACTCGAACGACGCCTGCAGTTTCTTCGCGAGTATGTGCGCCCGTCGCCCCGAGCCGATGATCAGCACGTTGAGCGCCTGTTCGAGCGACTCCGTGCGCCGCAGGAAATACCAGTAGTGGATGATCAAACGGACCATTATCAACAGGCTGACCGAAAGCACCCCGAACCAGCCGACGACGAGCCGGCTCACGAACTGCAGCTTCAACAGGAATATCAGGATCAGCAGCACGCCGATGGTCTGCACCATTTCCTTGAGGATGCAATACACCTGCGAGTACATCGTCGTGCGCCCCAGCGCGAGATCCTGGGACATCATGTGCCGGCTGACCGCGAACACGGCGATGACGATGGGCAACAAGCCGTAGTGACGCGACGCATCGATCCCGTTCTCCGGCCAGAGCGCGGGAACGACGGCAACGGTCAGCACGTAGGCGAACGTGACCGTCAATACGTCAAGAATATACAGCAGTCGTCGCAACAGCGCCGACCTGCCATGAAATGACGGATTCCGTTCGCCCTGGCCCGCAGCCTCGCGCTTCTCGTCGTGCGAGATCATGCCCGCATTCAAACCGGCACTACTGCTGTTCTCGATTCCATTCTGGTACATAACTAAACCGCAGGAAGACCCGCTCCTCGTCAAACTCCGTGACGTCCTGGTTGCTGCTGCGATCGAAATGCTGGAAGCTCAACCTCGCTGAGAAG
>JABDQH010000028.1 GCA_013042375.1 Woeseiaceae bacterium | reverse complement strand
CGGGTCGTGGTAGCCGTCGAGCCGCGCTCCAACACGATGAAGATGGGCGTGCACAACGACACGCTTGCCGGCGCCCTCGGGGAGGCCGACGCCGTGTGGATGTACCGGCCGCCCGGCATGGGGGAGGAATTTGATGCGAGCCTCGCTGTGCTGGGCGACAGCCTGCGTGTCTTTGACGACTATGACCAGCTCGTCAACGACATGTCGACACGCGTGCGCAGCGGCGACCAGGTTATCTTCATGAGCAACGGCGGTTTCGGCTCAGCGCGCCAGACGCTGACCGCCCTGTTGCAGCGAACGCGCGGTAGCTGAGCGATGGAGGTCCCGCTTTTTCCAGTCAATACCGTGTTGTTCCCGGACGGCCCGCTGCCGCTGAGGATCTTCGAGCCGCGCTACATCGATATGGTGAGCCGCTGCATGAAAGACGACACGCCCTTTGGCGTCGTGCTGATCCGGGAAGGCGAGGAAGTTGGGCCTGCCTCGACTCGCGATGTCGGCACGCTTGCCAGGATCGTGGACTGGTACCAGGGCAGCGACGGATTGCTGGGCATTACTGCGATCGGCGCCGACCGATTCCGACTGCGCTCGTCGGTGCCGCAGCACGACGGCCTCAACGTCGGCGAGGTCGACAGAATTCCGACACCGTCGCCCATACCCTTGCCAGACGTTCATCGCGATCTGCCACAGGTTTTGCTGCCCATCCTCGACGACCTTGGGCGACTGTACGAAAACGTCGAGCGCCGCCCCGACGATGCGGCCTGGGTGGCCTGGCGCTTTATCGAGATACTGCCGATCGATCTCAGGGAAAAACAACGCGTGCTGGAGAGCGACGACGTTCTCGCGACGCTGGAACTCGTCGAGCGCGTGTTGCACAGCGACAGCTGAGGGCGACGCCAAGCGGTGGAAAATACCGATTTTGCCCGAGCTCCCAGGCGCTAAAATCTCGCGCATAAACGTCCGTGCAGGCCCAGTGCCGTGTTTTTCTGTCTCCCGGGAAAGACAATGAAACGAGTAAATTGCGTAGCCGTCGCAGCCGTGCTGCTGGCTTCTCCTGTGTTCGCCAATCCTCAGGCTGTGGACGCGGATCGCGATGACCTGGACGAGGTAGTCGTCGTTGGTCGCAGTGTGGCCACCGGCATCGCCGAAGTCGAAGTCGAACGCGAAATGCTGGTTGACACGGCGACCGTCCTCAAGGACATCCCCGGCGCCAACGTCAACGCCAACGGGCCGCTTACCGGCATCGCACAGTACCGCGGCATGTACGGCGACCGTATCGCGGTCGTCATCGATCACCTCGGCGTCGTATCGGGCGGGCCCAACGCCATGGATGCGCCGCTCTCCTACGTATCGCCGATGATCACCGAGAGCTTGTCGGTGACCCGTGGCATCGCGAGCGTGTCGCTCGCGCCCGAATCCATCGGCGGCCATGTCGCGACGGAGCTTTCCCGCGGCGAGTTCGGGGTCGCCCCGGCCGCGTTGTCCGGCTTTGCCGGCACACGGTTCTCGAGCAACGGCAACCTCACCACGACGGCGGGGCGCCTGACGGTAGCCGGCGAGACGCACAAGGTCTCGCTCATCGCGGAGCTCGATGACGGGGATGACATCGCAACGCCGCCGGGTACGGTGAGACCTTCCCGCATGCATCGCGAGCGGTCTGACCTGAGCTACGCCTACTTCGGCGAGCGGGCCTCTGTGCTGCTGTTTGCGGGCAGGCTCGATACCGACGACACGGGTACGTCTGCTTTGCCCATGGACATTCGCTTCATCGACACCGACCTTGCCGGTGCGCAGCTGTCCTGGGCACTCAACGACCGCGTCGTGCTGCGTAGCCGATTCGCGTGGAACGACGTCGAACACCTGATGGACAACTTCGCTCTGCGGCAGGCGCCAATGCCGGCCATGCAGCGCCAGAGTCTGACGACCGGCTCGGGCGCGCGCCTGCACGTCGGCGCATCGATCGCCCTGGCAGGCTCGTCTCTGGACGCCGGTTTGGACGCCTCGGCGGCCGACCACGATGCGACGGTCACGAACCCCAACAACGCGATGTTTCGCGTCAACAACTTCGCGGGTGTGAAACGCGACGTCCGTTCGGCCTTCCTCGAATGGCGCCGCGATGGTGATTCCGACGGCATCGAGATCGGCATTCGCACCACGCGCGTAACCGCGGCGGCCGGGGAGGTCGGCGCCGCCGGCATGATGGGCGACATGGGTGCGGACGTGTCGCTGCTTGCCGCGGCATTCAACGCCGCCGACCGCGACCTGTCCTGGAGCAACGTCGACGCCGTCGCGAAGTACCGGCTGCAAAGGCCGGGCGGGAGCGAATGGCGTTTCGAAATCGGCAGCAAGACGCGGGCCCCGTCGTACCAGGAGCTTTTCCTGTGGTTGCCGATGCAGTCGACCGGCGGACTCGCGGACGGTCGCAGCTATGTCGGCGGCCTGGGCCTTGCAGCAGAGCGCTCGAACGAGATCACGATCGGGTTCGGGCGGCAGGCAGGCCGCGTCGTCGTGGCGCCGCAGTTCTTCTATCGTCGCGTAGACGACTACGTCCAGGGCGTGCCGTCCGGCAACGTGGTCGCGAACCGGGTAGCCCGGATGATGTCCGGTAACCCGGCGCTCGAATTCGCCAATGTCGACGCGACGATCTGGGGCGCCGACATCGCATGGAAGGTTGAACTCGGCGATCGCTGGTATCTCGACGGCATTGCGTCGTGGCTGCGCGGCGAGCGGCGCGACTCCGATGACAACCTGTATCGGCTGGCGCCGCCGAATGCGCGTCTCGGGCTGACCCGGCAAACCGATACGCTGTCACTGTCGGCAGAGGTCGTCGGCTACGCGGCCCAGGAGAGGGTGTCCCGGTATAACGGCGAGCAACCGACGCCCGGGTACGGCGTCGTCAATGCGGCGCTGGCCTGGTATCCGGTCGACGCCTTGCGCGTCGAAATGCGAGTGGAAAACCTGCTCGATCGGGAATACCAGGACCATGTCGCCGGCATCAATCGCGCCGCCGGCTCCGACATCCCTCTCGGCGTGCGGCTCTACGGGACCGGCCGGAGCCTTTCTGCAGGGCTGATCTGGCGTTTCTAGATCGTCTTGAATACCCTGGCGGCGGCGGCGATCGTCGCGTCCAGGTCGGCATCGCTGTGTGCGGCCGACACGAAACCAGCCTCGAATGCCGACGGCGCGAGATAGATGCCCTCGTCAAGCATGCCGTGGAAAAAGGCGCGAAACCTATCGACATCGGCGGCGGCAACATCTTCGAAGGATTGCACCACGGCTGCTTCGGTAAACACCGCACCGAACATGCCGCCCCGGCATGCCGTGGCGAGCGGGACGCCGGCATCGGCCGCGGCCGATGCAAGGCCGTCGACGAGTTTCTGCGTTTTCGCGCTGAGCGAGGTAAAGAAGTCGTCGTCGTCGATCAGTTCCAGCGTCTTCAGGCCGGCGGCCATCGCCACCGGGTTGCCCGACAGGGTGCCGGCCTGGTAGACCGGGCCGTCGGGCGCGATGCTGGCCATGACATCGGCGCGCCCGCAGTAGGCCGCCGCGGGCATTCCGCCGCCAATGACCTTGCCGAGCGTCGTGATGTCGGGCTCGATACCGTACAGCCCCTGGGCGCAATCGCGTGCGACACGAAAACCGGTCATGACTTCATCGAAAATCAGCAGCGCGCCCGAGCGTGTGCATTCTTCCCTGAGGGTCTCGAGGAAGCCTGCGACCGGCGGCACCATGTTCATGTTGCCGGCAATCGGCTCGACGATGACGCAGGCGACCTGATCGCCGATCTCGGCAAACGCTGCCCGGACGCCATCGACGTCATTGAAGTGCAGGGTCACCGTGTGCTCTGCCAGGCCCGCCGGCACACCCGGCGAACTCGGTACGCCGAGCGTAAGTGCGCCCGACCCGGCCTTGATCAGCAGCGAGTCGGAGTGTCCGTGGTAGCAGCCCTCGAACTTGATGATCTTGTCGCGTTTCGTGTGGCCGCGCGCGAGGCGGATGGCGCTCATCGTCGCTTCGGTGCCCGAACTGACCATGCGCACCTTGTCGACCGACGGCAACATCTGGCAGATCTTCGCGGCGATACGGGTCTCGAGCACGCACGGTGCACCGAAACTCAGTCCGTCGCGCGCCGTCGAGATCACGGCTGCGAGCACCTCGGGATGCGCATGGCCGAGGATCATCGGCCCCCATGACCCAACGTAATCGATGAACTCCCTGCCGTCCTCGGCGGTGACGCGGCTGCCGCTCGCGCGTTTGAAGAACACGGGCTCGCCGCCCACGCCCGCGAACGCACGCACCGGCGAGTTCACGCCGCCGGCAATGACCTGCCGCGCATCGTTATAAAGACTCATGCTTTTCTCCTCGAGACGGGCGGATGCTACCGGAGTTCCGGCGACTCCCTCAACTGCCGGATGTCGACGCCTCTGGCGTCGAGCAGGGCGGGGACGCCACCGTCCCCGACGAGGTGTAGCGCACCGACGATGACCAGGTAGTCGCGGTCGTCATCCAGCCACGTCACGATGGTGTCCGCCCAGCGTCGATTGCGGTTCCAGATCAAGGCGTCGCCGAGTTCGGTCTGTTCTTCCATGGATTCGAGCAGCTCGCGCTCGAGAACCGCCATGTCCCCGTGGCGCCACGCGTCAATCATGGCATCGATCGAGTCGCGCAGCCCGGCGCCCTGTTCGAGTATCTGCAGCAGCATTTCCGCCTGTGCATCGAGCGACAGTCCGTCCAGGAATGACAGCTGCTCGTCGACGCTTTCGAGACCCTCGATCGGTTTTCCATCCGAGGTCGCACGTTCCGTCATGGTCATCTCGATACCGAACCGGGGATCGAAGCCGCTGCGGTAGAGGATCATGAGTTCGACCGTGATGGCAGCCAGCCAGGGCTCGGAGCTGTCGAGCATATCGAGCGGAATGTCGAGCTGCGTCGCGGTTTCCTCTGCCGTGACATAGCGTTCATCGCCCATGAGGTCGCGCAGCGTCGTGCCGTCCCGCAGGACACCGGCGCGGTTGAACGCGGCCTGGGTAGACAGGGCATCGAGATCATCCATGTCGAGTTCCATGACGAGAACCTCGGCATCGGCGTACGCGACGTCAATGATGCGCGGCAGCGGATGGTCCTCGGCACGCAGCAGGTGAATCGAGCCGAGCACGTACACGGTGTTCGTTGCCCCGTCTGCGCGCCACATGGCCACGGGGTGTCCGGCGTCGCCTTCGGGCCACGCGGGTGGCGCGAGCGCGCAACAAAGAAGCGCCAGGGCGGCCAGCTTCATGGCTCGACCCAAATCAGCTCCCCCCCGACGCTGCCGTCGGCGTTCAATTCGATGCGGCGGTACGCGGGCGGCTTGTCGTCCACCGCGAACCTGGTGCTGCCGGGCTTGAACTGCCGGCATGTCGACGGGGTTGCAAGTATGCGAATGCCATCGTGAATCTCGTCATAGTCCTGGTGTACGTGTCCGAACGCCAGCACGCGAACGCGCTCGAGCGTGTGCAGGTGCTCGAGAAACTCCTTGCCGTTATCGAGGCCGACCGAGTCGAGCCAGACGCTGCCCATCGGCACAGGAGGATGGTGCACGAAGACCATGACGTGCTTCGCGGGGCTGTCGGCGACGATTGCCGAAAGCCGGTCGAGCTCCGCCGCGCTCACCGAGCCGCCTGCCGTGCCCTTGACGTAACTGTCGATGCCGATCAGCAGCCAGTTGCCGATTTCCTCCCGGGCACAATAGGAAAACGGCGGTCGAGAGCAGACGGGCCGCATGAGGTCGGGAAAGTCGTGGTTGCCCGGGACGCAATGCACGCGGAGCTTGAGCTGCAGGAGCAGCTCGCGAAAGCGCTCGTACGCCTCGGCGGTATCGTCCTGGATCACGTCTCCGGTGACCAGCGCGCGGTGCGCGCGCCAGTCGCCGGCCGAGTAATGATCGAGGACCGTCTGTAGCGAATCCGCGGTTACCGTGCCGCGAACCTCGCCGTGCAAGTCGGCAAACAGATGCGGGTCCGTCAGGTGCAGGACCCGGATCGTGTCGTCGTTAGTAGCGATAGTGCTCAGGTTTGTAGGGGCCTTCCTTCTCGACGCCGATGTACGTCGCCTGTTCGTCCGTGAGCTCGGTGAGCTTCGCGCCGATGCGATCAAGGTGCAGGCGCGCGACCTTTTCGTCGAGGTGCTTCGGCAGGACGTAGACCTTGTTTTCGTACTGGTCGCCGTTCTGCCACAGCTCGATCTGCGCGAGCACCTGGTTCGTGAACGAGTTCGACATGACGAAGCTCGGGTGGCCGGTGCCGCAACCGAGGTTCACGAGACGACCCTCGGCGAGCAGGATAATGCGCTTGCCGTCCGGGAAGATGACGTGGTCGACTTGCGGCTTGATCTCTTCCCATTCGTACTTGCGCAGGTACTCGACGTCGATCTCGTTGTCGAAGTGGCCGATATTGCAGACGATCGCCTGGTCCTTCAGGCGTTCCATCTGCGGGCCGCCGACAATGTGGTAGTTACCGGTCGCGGTGACCACGATGTCGACCTGGTCGATGACGTCGTCGAGTCGCACGACCCGATAGCCTTCCATCGATGCCTGCAACGCGCAGATCGGATCGACCTCGGTGACCCAGACCGTAGCGCCGAGGCCGCGCAGCGACTGCGCCGAGCCCTTGCCGACATCGCCGTAGCCACAGACGACGGCAATCTTGCCCGCAATCATGACGTCGGTCGCGCGCTTGATAGCGTCGACGAGCGATTCGCGGCAGCCGTACAGGTTGTCAAACTTGGACTTGGTCACCGAGTCGTTGACGTTGAACGCCGGGCACTTGAGCGAGCCGTCTTTCATCATGTCGTAAAGACGCTTGACGCCCGTGGTCGTCTCCTCGGAGAGACCTTTGATATCCACCATGAGCTCGGGGAACTTGTCATGCAGGACCTGCGTCAGGTCGCCGCCGTCGTCGAGGATCATGTTGGGCGTCCAGCCGTCGGGACCTTTGATCGTCTGTTCAACACACCACCAGTATTCGTCCTCGGTCTCGCCTTTCCAGGCAAAAACGGGGATGCCGGCGGCGGCGATCGCGGCCGCGGCGTGGTCCTGCGTCGAGAATATGTTGCACGACGACCAGCGGATGTCCGCGCCCAGTTCCGCAAGCGTCTCGATCAGTACCGCGGTCTGGATGGTCATGTGCAGACAGCCGGTCAGGCGTACGCCGTCGAGCGGCTTCTGGCCCTTGTACTCCTCACGCAGCGCCATCAGGCCCGGCATCTCGGTTTCTGCGATCGCGATCTCGCGACGGCCCCAGTCGGCGAGCGCAATGTCGGCGACTTTGTAGTCGTTGGACGGGACGGCAACAGGTTCGCTGCTCATAAATAAATCTCCTGGTAAATTCGTAATCAGGCCGTAGCGTCGCGGAGGATCTCGGCTTTGTCGGTTCGTTCCCAGCTCAGGTCGATATCCTCGCGGCCGAAATGCCCGTAGGCGGCCGTCTCTCTGTAAATAGGCCGGATCAGGTCGAGCATCTCGAGGATCCCGTACGGCCTAAGATCGAAATTATCGCGGATTAGCCGCGTCATTTCTGTATCAGAAAGTTTCCCTGTGCCAAACGTGCGCACCGAGATCGAAGTCGGTTCGGCGACGCCGATCGCATACGACACCTGGATTTCGCAGCGCTCGGCGAGGCCTGCGGCCACGATGTTCTTTGCGACATAACGCGCCGCGTAGGCGGCCGAGCGGTCCACCTTGGACGGGTCCTTGCCGGAAAATGCCCCGCCGCCATGGCGCGCCGACCCGCCGTAGGTGTCGACGATGATCTTGCGGCCCGTCAGGCCGCAGTCGCCCATCGGCCCGCCAATTTCGAAACGGCCCGTCGGATTGATGTGGTACTTCGTATCGGCGCCGAGCAGTTCGACGGGGAGGATCGGTTTGATGATCTCCTCCATGACCGCCTCACGCAGGTCGTCCAGGGTCACGTCCGGGTCATGCTGCGACGACAACACGACCGCGTCGATCGCGACGGGCTTGTTGTCTTCGTAGACGAAGGTTACCTGGCTCTTGGCGTCGGGCCGCAGCCACGGCAGCGTGCCGTTCTTGCGCACCTCGGACTGCCGTTTGACGAGCCGGTGTGCGTACGTGATCGGGGCGGGCATGAGCACGTCCGTCTCGTTGGTCGCGTAGCCGAACATCAGGCCCTGGTCGCCGGCGCCCTGCTCCTCGGCCGTCGCGCGGTCCACGCCCATGGCGATGTCGGGAGACTGCTTGCCGATCGCGTTCAGGACCGAGCACGAAGCCCCGTCGAACCCCATCGCCGAGCTGTTGTAGCCGATCTCGAGGACCGTATTGCGGACGATATCCTCGATGTCGACCCAAGCGGATGTGGTGATTTCGCCGGCAACGATGGCAACGCCCGTCTTGACCATGGTCTCGCAGGCGACCCGCGCTCGCGGGTCTTCGGCGATGATGGCGTCGAGGATGGCGTCCGAGATCTGGTCGGCGATCTTGTCGGGATGGCCCTCGGAAACGGATTCCGAGGTAAACAGGAAAGAGTCACTCATGGTTTGCGGTCTTTTACTCTCTGCAAAGGTCGCGCATTGTACCCTTGAAGCCGCCCCATATAACAGTGAAAATGCGTATGTCGTGACCGCGATCACAAGCGACATAATAAGGCCCCCCAGCCACCAGAACAGTCCAATGTCATATGAATCCACAGCCGCCGGCCAACCAGCCCGGCGAGATCTCGCGAATGCGATCCGAGCGCTGAGTATGGATGCCGTCCAGGCCGCGAACTCGGGTCATCCCGGCGCACCGATGGGCATGGCGGATATCGCCGAAGTCCTTTGGCGCGACTATGTCAGGCACAACCCGGCCAACCCGCGCTGGGCCGACCGCGACCGCTTCGTGCTGTCGAACGGTCATGCCTCGATGCTGCTTTACAGCCTGCTGCACCTGACGGGCTACGCGGATTTCCCGATCGAGCAACTCCGGAATTTCCGTCAGCTGGGCTACAAGACGGCCGGCCATCCCGAGTACGAGGCCGGCGGGCCGATCGAGACCACGACGGGCCCTCTCGGCCAGGGCATCACCAATGCCGTGGGCATGGCCATGGCGGAGAAGATGCTGGCCGCCGAGTTCAATCGCCCCGGCCACGAAATCGTCGACCACAAGACCTGGGTCTTCCTCGGCGATGGCTGTCTCATGGAGGGCATTTCGCACGAGGCGTGCTCGCTGGCCGGGACACTCAAGCTCGGCAAGCTGATCTGCCTCTACGACGATAACGATATTTCCATCGACGGCAATGTCGCCGGCTGGTTCACGGACGATACCGCCAAGCGGTTCGAGGCCTACGGCTGGCATGTCATTGCCGGTGTGGACGGTCATGACCCGACCGCCGTCGCAGCAGCCATCGACAAGGCCGTGGGCGAGGCGCAGCGGCCGTCGCTGATCTGCTGCAAGACGGTCATCGGTTTTGGGTCACCGAACAAGCAGGGTAGCGAGTCAACTCACGGTGCGCCGCTCGGCGCCGACGAAGTCGCCGCAGCGCGCGCACAACTCGGCTGGCAGGCCGCGCCGTTCGAGGTACCGGCCAACATTGCCGCTGCGTGGGATGCGCGCGAACGCGGGGCGGCCGCCGAAGGCGCATGGAACGAGGACTTTGCCGCCTACAACGCCGAGTACCCCGAGCTCGCGGCCGAGTTTGCCCGGCGCATGGCCGGCAAACTGCCGCACGGCTGGTGCAAGCATGCGGATGCGGCGATTGCCGAGATCAATGGTGAGGCCGCCGATATCGCGACTCGCAAAGCCTCGCTGCGCGCGCTCAACGCGTTCGCACCGTTCCTGCCGGAGATGGCCGGCGGATCGGCCGACCTGACCGGCTCGAACCTGACCAAGCATGCCGCGTCGAGGCCGATTTCGGGCAGCGATGCCAACGGCAATTACGTCTGGTTCGGCGTACGTGAATTCGGCATGACCGCCATCTGTAACGGTATACGCCTGCACGGCGGTTTCATCCCGTACTCCGGCACGTTCCTGACGTTCTCGGACTACTCGCGCAATGCGCTGCGCATGGCAGCGCTCATGAAGATCCAGAATATCCTCGTGTTCACGCACGACTCGATCGGTCTGGGCGAGGACGGTCCGACACACCAGCCTGTCGAGCACACGGCGTCGCTGCGCCTGATGCCAAACATGAGCGTCTGGCGTCCCTGTGACGCGGTCGAGACGGCCGTCGCATGGCGGCACGCGCTGGAGAATGAGACGGGCCCGACGAGCCTGGTCCTGACGCGCCAGGGGGTGCCGCACCAGGCGCGCAGCGACGAGCAGGTCGCGGCGATCGCCAGGGGCGGTTATGTGCTGATAGACTGCGACGGCCCGCCGGACGTGCTGCTGATCGCGACCGGGTCCGAGGTCGGACTCGTCGCCGGGGCGGCAGATGCGCTTGCGGGCGAGGGCGTCAAAGTGCGCGTCGTCTCGATGCCGAGCACCGACGTATTTGACGCACAGGAAGACGATTACCGCGAGTCGGTTTTGCCGGCAGCCGTGACTGCACGCGTTGCCGTCGAAGCCGGCGTCACCGAATGCTGGTGGCGCTTCGCCGGACCGCAGGGCCGCGTCATCGGCGTCGACCGCTTCGGCGAATCCGCGCCGGCGGGCGAACTGTTCGAACACTATGGACTTACGGTCGACCACGTCGTGGCGGCCGCCAGAGACGTACTGGGTTCTTAACTGGAGTAAACAATGACAATTAAGATTGGTATCAACGGCTACGGCCGTATCGGACGCAATGTGGTGCGCGCTATTCACGAATCGGGCCGCACGTCCGAGTTTGATGTCGTCGCGCTCAACGACCTCGGTGACCCCGAGACCAACGCGCACCTGACGCGCTACGACACAGCCCACGGCAAGTTCGGGGGCACCGTCGAAGTGGATGGCGGCGACATTATCGTTAACGGCGATCGCATCAAGGTCTTCTCCGAACGCGATCCGGGCAAACTGCCCTGGGCCGATCTCGGCGTCGAGGTCGTGTTCGAGTGCACGGGCCTGTTCCGCACGATGGAAACCGCGGGCAAACACATCGACGGTGGCGCCAAGAAGGTCATTCTCTCGGCCCCTGGCGGCGCCGGCATCGAAAAGACAATCGTTTATGGCGTCAACCACCACACGCTGGAAGCGTCCGACAAGGTGATCTCGAATGCCTCGTGCACGACGAACTGCCTTGCGCCGCTCGTCAAGCCTCTGCATGAAGCCATTGGCCTCAAGCACGGCATCATGACGACGATTCACGCGTACACCAACGACCAGGTCCTGACGGACGTCTATCACAAGGACCTGAGGCGTGCCCGTTCCGGCACGATGTCGCAGATTCCGACCAGCACGGGTGCGGCCAAGGCCGTCGGGCTGGTGCTGCCTGAACTCAATGGCAAGCTGGACGGCTTCTCGATGCGCGTCCCGACGATCAATGTATCGGCCGTCGACCTGACGTTCGTCGCCGAGCGGGCGACCTCGGTCGACGAGATCAACGAGATCCTGCGCAAGGCGAGCGAGGGCGAACTCAAAGGTGTCCTCGAGTACAACGAGGAACCGCTTGTGTCCGTCGACTTCAACCACAATCCGGCGTCTTCAACGTACGACTCGACGCTGACCAAGGTTATCGACGGCACCTGCGCCAAGGTAATCGCCTGGTACGACAACGAGTGGGGCTTCTCGAATCGCATGCTCGACACGACCGTCGCGCTGATGAACGCGAAGTAACACGAGCCGAAAGGAACAGGGCATGGCCATCCTCAAGATGTCCGACATTGATTTGTCGGGCAAGCGCGTATTCATTCGTGAAGATCTCAATGTCCCGGTCGCCGACGGCAAGGTGACGAGCGACGCCCGTATCCGGGCCGCGGTGCCGACGATCCGGGCGGCGCTCGAGGCCGGTGCGGCCGTCATGGTGACGTCACACCTCGGCCGGCCGACGGAGGGGCAGCCCGAGGACAAGTTCTCGCTGCAGCCCGTCGCGGATCGCCTCGGCGAGCTGCTGGGGCGTGACGTGCCGCTGGCCCGGGACTGGATCGACGGCGTCGCTGTCGATCCCGGCAGCATCGTGCTGCTCGAGAACGTCCGCTTCCTCGAAGGCGAGAAGAAGTGCGATGAGGCGCTGGCGAAGAAGATGGCGGCCCTGTGCGACGTGTACGTCATGGACGCATTCGGCACCGCGCATCGCGCCCAGGCCAGTACCTATGGCGCGGGCGAACATGCGGCCGTTGCCTGCGCGGGGCCGCTGCTGGCGGCGGAACTCGATGCGCTTGCCAGGGCGCTCGACAATCCGGCACGCCCGTTCGTTGCCATCGTCGGCGGGTCGAAAGTCTCGACCAAGCTGACCGTGCTGGGCGCGCTGGCCGACAAGGTCGACACGCTGATCGTTGGCGGCGGCATCGCCAACACCTTCATCGCGGCCGCAGGCCACGGTGTCGGCAAGTCCCTGCACGAGGCGGATATGCTGGATACGGCGCGCGAACTGGCCGCCAATGCGGACGACCGTGCCGATATCCCGGTCCCTGACGACGTGGTCTGCGCGGACGCGTTCTCCGCCGACGCCGAGGCCACGACGCGCTCGGTGAGCGAGGTGCAGGATGGCGAGATGATCCTCGACATCGGTCCGGACACGGCCAGGCGTTTCGCGGCGATTGTCGAAGATGCCGGGACGATCATCTGGAACGGCCCCGTCGGAGTGTTCGAGTTCGACCGTTTCGGCGAGGGCACGCGGGTGCTGGCAGACGCGATCGCCGCCAGCAGTGCTTTTTCGGTGGCCGGTGGCGGAGATACCCTGGCGGCTATCGACAAGTACGGTGTCCGCGACGGCATATCCTACATCTCGACAGGAGGTGGGGCCTTCCTCGAGTTCGTCGAGGGCAAGACGCTGCCGGCCGTCGAGATGCTCGAGCGTCGCGCCGCAGAATAGGGTGCCAGTCACCTTATTTTGATTCTAAATCTCGGCTTGAGCTGTCGGTCAAAAACGGTTTCATCGACGAAATAAGGTGACTGGCACCTTATTGCAGTGCGCTCCAGTCGCCCGTGATGGCGAGCGTCGTGCCGGGATACTGCACGTTGACGAACATGATGCTGCCGTCGGGCGAGAAACAGACGCCCGCGAGTTCGGAATTCGAATACGGGTTGCTGCCGATCTCATACTGGCTGCCGTCGGGTCTGATGCCGACGATGCCGCAGTTCGATGACGTGTCTTCACACACAACGAGATCACCCCAGGGCGCCATGGTCAGGTTGTCACAATGGTGCAGCAACGAGTTGGTGCCCGCCTCGGCGATAAGTTCGAGTTCGCCGGGTTCTTCGGTTTCGCGCGTGGTCCCTTCGTGCGGGCTTGGTTTATAGGTAAACACCTGGCCGAGGCGCGCCGGCCCCCCGATCGTGCACGTGAATGCGAAGCGATCGTCTGCGACGCACAGTCCTTCGCCACGGGCGAACATCGCCGCGCCAAGCGCGGCGCCGCGCAGGCGCAGGTTGTTCTCGGCCGGGTCGACGTCCTCGAGATCGATCCAGCGAGTCCGTAGCGGTTGCCTCGGCGGTACGTAGGGAGTATCGCTCCAGTTGTGCGTCGGCAGGCTCGCCGCACCGTCGACGGCGAGCGCCTGCAATCTGCCGCCCCTGACGAGCTCGCCGGGGACGTCCGGGATGAAGCGGTAGAAAAGGCTGTGATGGCGATCCTCGGTCATGTACACGATGCCGGTCGCTGCGTGCACGGCACAGGCCTCGTGCTCGAAGCGGCCCATGGCTTTGAGCGGCACCGGGTCGACGAGTCCGTTCGCCGCGGCCGGTACTTCGAACACGTAGCCATGCTTCTGGTCGCGCACATGCCCGGGCCCGAAAAGCCGTGCCGTGCCCGGATTCTCGAAGCACTCCTCGCAGGACAGCCAGCTGCCCCAGGGCGTCGGTCCGCCGGCGCAGTTGAGCTCGGTGCCGGCAAGGCTCAGGAACTGGCGTTCGACCTGGCGCGAGGCCGGATCGTAGAT
The DNA here is from genome assembly GCA_013042375.1 of Woeseiaceae bacterium. Lineage (GTDB taxonomy): Bacteria > Pseudomonadota > Gammaproteobacteria > Steroidobacterales > Woeseiaceae > UBA1847. Next base: position 58,427 of record JABDQH010000028.1, on the reverse strand, counting down.
CGTCGTCGTGGTGCCGCCGGGAGACGGCGACTTGTCGCTGCCGCGATCGTAGAACCTCTCGAGCAGGTCCCCGTCCGCCTCCGGATACCGGGCCGCGAGCGCGCTATTCATCCGCCGGCCGCTGCTCAGTTCGTGATTACAGACGATCGATATCCGGCCCTGCGGTGCCGCGAAAGCGGCCATGCCGTCGTGTGCGCCGGGGACGTGGAGCTTGTCGCTCATCAGGTCGCCGTACCTCGATACGACTGTGTAATCGAGGCCCGGCGCCAGGTCGAACAGGCCGCGCGCATCCGCTACCAGGCCGTTGCGCGACGGGCCCTTACCCTTGGTGCAGCTGTAAACGACAGGTGGTGTGGCTGCAGCGGCAACGATGCCCTGCAGGAAGCGTCGGCGATTTAGCATGCTCGGTCCAACTGCGAGTCAACCTGTCACCATAACGGACGATTGTCACGGCTGAAATACCTATTCACCGCAATTCGCGGCGCCTACGGCAACCGAGCTATGCAATAATCGCGCGCATGCTGAGACGAACCAAAATTGTCGCGACGCTGGGACCGGCGTCCGGGCGCCGCAAGACGCTGCGCAAGATGATCCGTTCGGGTCTCGATGTGGCGCGCCTCAATTTCTCGCACGGCACCGCGGATGATCATCGCGCGCGAACGCGCAAGCTGCGCGACGCGGCCGAGGATTGTGGCCGGGATGTCGGCCTCCTCGGCGACCTGCAGGGGCCGAAGATCCGCGTCATGCGCTTCGAGAACGGCAGCGTGCACCTGGACAAAGGCGACGCGTTCTTTCTCGATAGCGCGCTCGGTATCGAGAGTGGCACCAAGGAAGGCGTCGGCGTCGCGCTGGATACCCTGCACGAGGACGTGCGGGAAGGCGATACCCTGCTTCTGAACGATGGCCTGATCTCGCTGCGTGTCAAGCGCGTCGACGGCACGCGAGTCCACACGACCGTGGTGGACGGCGGCATCCTCTCGGACCATAAGGGCATCAACCTCAAGGGCGGCGGACTGTCGGCGCATGCGTTGACCGATGTCGATCGTGAGAATATCAAGCTCGCGGCCGAACTCGAGATCGACTTCCTCGCCGTATCGTTCGTGCGCAGTGGCGACGATATCCGCGAGGCCCGGCGCCTGTTCGAAGAGGCAGGCGGCACGGGACTGATCGTCGCCAAGGTCGAGCGTACCGAGGCGATCGACAATATCGATTCCATAATAGAGGCGGCCGACGTGATCATGGTCGCGCGCGGCGATCTCGGCGTGGAAATGGGCTACGCCAGCCTGACCGGTATCCAGAAGTCGCTGATCGAGAAGACGCGCAAGGCGCACAAGATCGTGATCACGGCGACGCAGATGATGGAGTCGATGATCGAAAACCCGATCCCGACGCGCGCCGAGGTCTCGGACGTTGCGAATGCCGTGATCGATGGCACGGACGCCGTGATGCTGTCGGGCGAGACAGCCGTCGGCAAGTATCCGAACAAGGCGATCAAGGCCATGGCCGAGGTCTGCGTCGGCGCCGAGAAGTACCAGGCGCCGCAGGGTGCGGCGCGGCGCGTCGAGGACCAGTTCACACGCGTCGACGAGGCCATCGCGATGGCGACGATGTACACGGCCAACCACATGGACGTCGGCGCCATCATCGCCCTGACCGAATCCGGCTCGACGACGCGCTGGATGTCCCGGGTGCGGTCGGATATCCCGATCTACGCCCTGACCGCGCACAAGGCGACCAAACGGCGGGTGGCGCTGTATCGCGGCGTGTACTCCGTCGATTTCGACGTCGACGCGCACCAACCCGGGTACCTGTACCAGGATATCTTCGCGACGCTGCTTTCCGGCGGACACGTCAGCGTCGGTGAGCTCGTCGTGTTCACCAAGGGCGATCTCCAGGGTATCTCGGGCAATACCAATGTCATGATCATCCTGCGCGTGCCGGAGGCATCTTGAGAAGGGTGATCGCGAGAACCCTGGCCGGGGCGCTGCTCGCCGCGCTCATCCTCGCAGTCCTCGTATGGCTGGGAATGCGGGCCAGTCTTCCCGACATTGATGGCGAGGCGACTGTCGCGGGCATCGACGCAGACGTTGTGATCGAGCGCGACGGCGACGGGATCCCCGTGATCACGGCATCGAGTCGCGCGGATCTCGCGTTCGCGACAGGCTACGTGCACGGGCAGGACCGCTTCTTCCAGATGGACCTGATTCGCCGCCGCGCTGCGGGGGAACTGTCGGCGCTCGTGGGCGAAGCCGCCGTCGGCATCGACAAGCGCTTTCGTTTTCATCGCTTCAGGGCACGTGCACAGCGCGTCTACGCTGACAGTAACGACGCCGACCGGGCGCTCATCGATGCGTACGCGGCCGGCGTGAACGCAGGGCTCGCCTCGCTCGACGCGAGGCCGTTCGAATACGTGCTGCTCGGCAGCGAACCGCAGGCATGGCAGACCGAAGATTCGCTGATCGTCGTCTACGCCATGTACGTCACGCTGAACGATGCGCGAGCGACGAAAGAGGTGCGTCGCGGTCTGGTGCAGCGCGTCCTGCCGCCCGAGGCGTACGCGTGGATGTATCCGCAGGGCACGTCATGGGACGCGCCCCTCATGGGCGCAGCGCGCGAGGTCCCGCCGATACCGACCGCGGACGTCTACTCGGTTCGCCACGTTGCCGATAACGCACCGCCTGCAGAGGAGCACGGCCGCTACCCGCTGCGCGGCAGCAACAACTGGGCGGTTGCCGGGAGCCTGACCACGAACGGTCGTGCACTCGTCTCCAACGACATGCACCTTGGTCACTCGGCGCCCAATATCTGGTACCAGGCGCGGCTGCGCGTCGAGGGCCCGCAGCCGATCGATGTGACGGGCGTCGGCTTGCCGGGAACGCCATTTATCGTCAGCGGCAGCAATACGCGGGTTGCCTGGGGTTACACCAACAGCTACGGCGACTGGACCGACGCCGTCATCCTGCAGCCGGGCGCGAATGAGGGTACGTATCGCACGCCCGACGGTGACCTGGAGTTCGACGTCCATGCCGAGACTATCGAGGTCATGGACGGTGAACCGGTCGAGTACGAGATCCGCGAGACCGTCTGGGGCCCCGTTCTCGACGACGTCGACTACCCGGACGGGGAGATTGCCGTCAGCTGGATCGCGCACAAGCCCGAGGGGCTCAATCTCGGCCTGCTGCGGCTCGAGTCGGCCGCGTCGGTCGCGGAAGCGCTCGACATCGCCAATACCATCGCCATGCCGCCGCAGAATTTCGTTGCCGGCGACGCGGCCGGCAACATCGGCTGGACGATTGCGGGCGCGATCCCGCGCAAGCGCGGCTTCGACGCCATGCTCCCGTCGGACTGGAGTGCAGCGCACGGCTGGCAGGGCTGGCTCGAACCGCACGAGTACCCGCGTATCCTGAATCCCGACAGCGGACGCATATGGACCGCCAATGCGCGCGTCAGCGACGGCGACGCGTTACGATTGATCGGCGATGGCGGCTACGACCTCGGTGCACGTGCGCAGCAGATTCGCGATGCGCTGTTCGCCAGCGATACCTTCAGCCCCGAGGACATGCTCGCGATCCAGTATGACGATCGCGCGCTGTTTCTCGCGCCCTGGCGCGAGCTGTTGCTGGGACTGCTGGACGAAGACGCGGTGCGCGGCGATGCCGAACTGGCCGAGTATCGTGATCTCGTCTTTGACTGGAAACCGCGGGCGGCGCCGGACTCGGTCGGCTACCGGCTGGTGCGGGCGTTTCGCCTCGAGATCAAGCAACGCGTGTTCCATGCACTGACGGCGCCGGCGCGCGAGGTCTACGGCGACAAGGTTACGCTGCGTATCAGCAACCAGTTCGAGGGGCCGCTTTGGTCGCTGGTTACCGAGCGGCCCATGCACATGCTGCCGGCCGGTTACCAGAGCTGGGACGAGTTCATGCTCGCGGCGGTCCGGGAAAATCTCGCCTGGTTCAGAGGAAATTATGACGGACCCCTGGCCGAGCGCACCTGGGGTGAACGCAATACGGCGTCGATCCGGCATCCGCTAAGCGGCAACGTACCCTTGCTGGGCGCGCGGCTGGACATGCCGGAGGACAGGCTCAACGGCGATCTCGATATGCCCAAAGCACAGGGACCGACCTTCGGAGCATCCCAGCGGTACGCCGTGTACCCGGGCGACGAAGCGAACAGCATCCTGCACATGCCGACCGGCCAGAGCGGACACCCGCTCTCGGATTTCTACGACCGCGGCCACGACGACTGGGTCGACGGCAGGCCGAACCCGTTCCTGCCCGGCGCAGCCGCGTTCACACTGACGCTGAGGCCGGACAAGCGCTAAAATAGGCTTTCGTTAGCAAGCGGGTATCCCGGATGGCAGACCGGAAATTCACGGGCACGAACACGTACATCGCGACAGACGACCTGATGATGGCCGTCAATGCGTCGGTCACGCTCGAGCGCCCGATACTTGTCAAAGGCGAACCCGGCACGGGCAAGACGCAACTTGCCGTCGAGGTGGCGGAATCGCTCGGCAAGCCCTTGTATGAGTGGCACATCAAGTCGACGACCAAGGCGCAGCAAGGCCTGTACGAGTACGACGCCGTCGCACGTCTGCGCGACTCGCAGCTCGGCGACGATCGCGTCCATGATATTTCGAACTACATCGTACCCGGTAAGATATGGGAGGCTTTCGAGTCGGAGCGGCAACCCGTGCTGCTCATCGACGAGATCGACAAGGCCGACATCGAGTTTCCGAACGACCTGTTGCGCGAACTCGATCGTATGGAGTTCTTCGTTTACGAGACGCAGCGGCTCGTGCAGGCGAAACACCGCCCGGTCATCGTGATCACGAGTAACAACGAGAAGGAACTGCCCGATGCGTTCCTGAGGCGCTGCTTCTTTCACTACATAAAATTCCCGGAGCGGGAGACGATGACGGAGATCGTCAACGTGCACTTTCCCGGTCTCAAGAAGACGCTGCTCGCCGAAGCGCTCAACGCGTTCTACCGTGTGCGCGACGTTCGCGGTCTCAAGAAAAAGCCATCGACATCCGAGTTGCTCGACTGGATCAAGTTGCTGCTCGCTGAGGACATACCCCCGGAAGCCCTGCGCGGCGACGACAAACGCAGCGCTATCCCGCCGCTGTATGGCGCGCTTCTGAAGAACGAGCAGGACGTGCACCTGTTCGAACAACTGGTGTTCCTCGACCGGCGCAGCAACCCGCAGTAGCGCCATGCTTCTGACTTTCTTCTACATGCTTCGGACCGGTGGCATGAAGACTTCCATCACCGAGTGGCTTGCGCTGCTGGAGGCGATGCAGAAGGGTCTGGCCGGGCAGAGCGTGGATGATTTCTACTACCTGGCGCGCACGACGCTGGTCAAGGACGAGTCCGAGCTCGATCGATTCGATCGCATATTCGGCGCCTACTTTCAGGGCGTCGACGATTCACTCGAGGACCTGTTTGCCGACATTCCCGAGGATTGGCTGCGACGCCAGGCGGAGCTGATGCTGACCGAGGAGGAGAGGGCGCAAATCGAGGCACTGGGCGGATTCGAAGAACTCATGCGCGCGCTGCAGGAGCGCCTCGAGGAACAGGAGGAGCGGCACGAAGGCGGCAACAAGTGGATCGGCACGGCCGGCACTTCGCCATTCGGCGCCTACGGGTACAATCCGGAAGGCGTGCGCATCGGGCAGGCGGGCTCACGCAACCGCCGTGCCGTCAAAGTCTGGGACAAGCGCGAGTATCGCAACCTCGACGATTCGGTCGATCTCGGCACGCGCAATATCAAGGTCGCGCTGCGACGCCTGCGCAAGTTTGCGCGCGAGGGCGCCGCGGACCAGCTCGATCTCGACGCTACGATCGACAAGACGGCGCGCAATGCCGGGTTGCTCGACATTCGCATGGTTCCCGAACGCCATAACGCGATCAAGGTACTCCTGTGTCTCGATGTGGGCGGCTCGATGGATGATCACGTACAAGTCTGCGAGGAGATGTTCTCGGCGGCGCGCAGCGAGTTCAAGCATCTCGAGTACTTCTACTTCCACAACTTCATCTACGAGGCGATGTGGAAAGACAATCGGCGCCGGCATGCCGAGAAAACGCCGACTCTGGATATAACGCACAAGTACGCGTCCGACTACAAACTCATCCTTGTCGGCGATGCGACCATGAGCCCGTACGAGATCGTATACGCCGGCGGCAGCGTCGAGCACTGGAACGAGGAACCGGGCGCCGTGTGGATCAAGCGCCTGCTGAGCACTTACCCGAAGGCCGTCTGGCTCAACCCTGAGCCGCGCGAGCGGTGGGACTACACGCCGTCGACGAAACTGGTGAGGGAACTAATGGACGACCGCATGTTTCCGCTGACGATCGCCGGGCTCGACGACGCCATCCGCGAACTGCACTAGGTGTCAGTCACCTTATTTCTGGATTCGAAATAAGGTGACTGACACCCAATTAGTTCGCTGCCGCTGTTGGCGGCGCCGACAGCTCGCCGAGGTCGGTGAGCACCTGTTTCGAGTGTTCGGCGGGATTCACCTCGACATAGTGCTTGGCGATCTTACCGTCCGGCGCGATGATGAAAGTCTGGCGCTTGGCAAGGTCCATCCCGAAGCGGCGCGTCTTGACGCCATAGGCCGTTGCCGCGACGCCGTCGACGTCGGCAAGCAGCGGAAACGGCAGACCGTGATTCTCGGCAAACGCCTTGTGAGATTCGACGTCGTCAAGGCTGACGCCGAGGATCTGTGCATTGAGGTCGCGGAAAGCGAAGATGTTGTCGCGGAACTCGCATGCCTCGGTCGTGCATCCCGGGGTCTCGTCCTTCGGGTAGAAATACAGCACCACCCACTGGTCGCGGTAGTCTTCGAGCGAATGCAGCTGGCCGTCCTGGTCCGACAGTTCGAACTCCGGCGCGGTGCCGCCCACGGCTATCTCTTCATTGGCAACGCCGATCGGCGTGAAGCCGAGCACGGCGATAAGCGCCAGCGCAAACAGAGCAATAGTCGTTTTTCGTGTCATAGTCGGCATCCGGGGTAGCGAGGGCGCAGTATAATACGGATTTCGACGCGCATCCGTATTCCGGAGAACAGGGAATGCCGCGAGGGAAGGACCAGCCGAGAACAGCGCTCGTCTTGCCGGGTGGTGGCGCCCGTGGCGCTTTCCAGGTCGGCGTCCTGAAAGCGATCGCCGAGATTCTGCCACGTGACTCGTCGAATCCGTTCCAGATTATCAGCGGAACGTCGGCAGGCGCCGTCAATTCAGTCGTACTGGCATCGCGCGCGCACAGCTTCCGCACCGCCGTCGCGGAACTCGAGCGGGTCTGGGGCCACTTTCGCTGCAACCACGTTTACCGCACCGACCACCTGACCATGCTCAAGAGCAGCCTCCACTGGATGATCGCGCTTGCATTCGGCGGCTGGCTGGTCGGCATGCCGAAGTCGCTGCTCGATAATTCCCCGCTGCGGGACCTTCTCGGCCGCAACGTTCACTTCCCGCGCATCCGCGATGCGATCGAGGACGGTCATCTCGCGGCGGCGGCGGTGACGGCCGCCGGCTACGCGTCCGCGCGTTCGACGACGTTTTTCGAGGCGGCGCCGCAGCAAACCGGCTGGAAGCGTACGCGGCGTGTGGGCAAGAATACGGAACTCAATCTCGACCATCTCATGGCCAGCATAGCGGTGCCGATGGTCTTCCCGCCCGTACGCATCGGCAACGAGTATTTCGGCGACGGGGCGATGCGCCAGGCGACGCCGCTGAGCCCGGTCGTGCGTCTCGGCGCGGATCGGATCCTGGTCATCGGCATGCGCGACGAGACAGGTGGCGTCGAACCGAAGACGGCGGGAGACCCGCCCAGTTTCGGACAGATTGCAGGCTACATGCTCGATACGCTGTTCATGGATGGCCTGTATTCCGATCTCGAGCGCGTCACGCGCGTCAACGACTTGCTGGACTCGATGCCCGACGCAAAGCCGGTCGCGGAGTCGAGGCGCTATCGCAGCATCGACACGATGCTGATCGTACCGAGCGAAGATCTGCAGAGCATCGCCGATAAGCATCGTGCCGAACTGCCGTTTGCAATTCGCGCACTGCTGCGTGGCGTGGGCGGCGAGAACAAGCTGCTGAGTTTCCTGATGTTCGAGCGAGCCTATACGCGGGAACTGATGAAGCTGGGCTACCGCGATGCCATCAAGGTCAGGGACCAGTTGCACGCTTTCGTCACGGGAGGCGACGTGCCGCGCCTGTTTGCACCGAACTGGATCAAACGCGATCTCAGCGGTTTCGGCTCTCCTTGACGCGCATCCCGGGCAGGGATATGTGGCGGGTCTGCACCGACTTGTGCAGTTCGCGCAGGCGCGCGGCGACTTTCTCGGTCATGTGCACCGACCGATGCTGGCCGCCGGTACAGCCGATCGCAATCGTCATGTAGCCGCGGTTGGCCTGCTGGTAGTGGGGGATCCATCGCGCGAGGAACTCCGAGATATCCTCGTACATCTCTACGAACTTCTCCTGTGCGTCGAGGAAAGCCTTGACCTCGGCGTCGAGCCCCGTCAGTCCGCGAAGTTTGACCGTCCAGTACGGGTTCGGAAGGCTGCGCAGGTCGAAAACGAAATCGGCGTCGGCCGGTATGCCGAACTTGAACCCGAACGACTCGACCAGGACCGAGAGGGTCGTCTGCTCGCGTTGGTCGACGCGCGATCGAATGATGTCGGCCAGCTCATAAATACTCGTCGCCGAAGTGTCGATGACGAGACTGGCCGAGAGTTCTACCTCGGCGAGGATCGCGCGCTCCGACTCGATCGCCGATCGCAGCTGTGTTCCCTGTTGCGCGAGCGGATGGCGTCGCCGCGATTCCGCGTAGCGTTGCAGCAGGATGTCGTCGCTGGCGTGCAGGAAGATGATGTCCGTGCTTACGCCCTGTTCCTGCAGCTGGTGCAACAGCTCGGGCAGCTCGTCGAGGTTCGTCGCGTGGCTGCGGGCGTCGACGCCGACTGCCAGGTGTCGCGGTGAGCTGTCGTCGCCCTGGCGCACCTCTTCGACCGCAGCCATCAACAGGCCGGCGGGCAGGTTGTCGATGCAGTAGTAACCGAGATCCTCGAGAACGTGCAGGGCCACGGATTTACCCGAACCGGACAGCCCGCTGACGATGATCAGGCGCAGTTCGCCTGCCATGCCATTTCTGCACCGCTGATCAGTGCTTCGTAGAGGTCCTTGCTGCTGTTCATCGCGCGCAGACGGGCGCGCAACGCCTCGTCGCCGAGTACTGCCGTGACGCAACGTATATCTGTCTTGTCGTCTTCGTCGATATTCGTCGGCAGCATCATGCCGAACACGATATCGACGGGTTCGCCGTCGGGCGAATCGAAATCGACGGGCTCCGAGAGCTTGATCAGCACGGCGGTGCTGATGTCGATGCCTTTGACGCGGCAGTGCGGAAATGCCGCGCCCTTGTTCAGGCTGGTACAGCCGAGGCGCTCGCGTTCGACCAGCGCCTCGAAGACGTCGTCGCTCGGAACGTCGGGAAAGCGGCGCGCCAGCAGTTCGCTGAGGATCTCGAGGCAGTGCTTCTTGCTGCGCGCCATCGCGTTGCAGAGGACGCCATCAGGCTTGATGATCTCTTGCAGCAACATGGGATTCTATCGGTCGGAGTAGTTAGGCCGGCGCGACCTGCGCGCCGGCCCCGGGTTCATCAGGCGTAACGATTCTTTTGCTTTTCTTTTGCGCGGTGATCGACGAGTTTCTCTTTGTACTTGCGCACGCGTCGTTCGAGCTTGTCGACAAGACCGTCGATGGCGGCATACATGTCCTCTTCCACATGGTCGCAGTAGATGGTCCCGCCGTTGACGCTGGCAGTCGCTTCCGCTTTGTGCTGGAGTTTCTCGACGGTCAGAATACATTTGACGTCAGACACGATGTCAAAGTGACGAGCAATTTTTTCTACTTTTACACCGACGTAGTCTCTCATTGAATCGGTGACGTCGACATGGTGGCCTGAGACATTCAGCTGCATAGTGCTCTCCAGATTCAGGTTTTGTTGCCTACCGGTTAAGGGTATCAGCGCGGGGGTCCTCCTTCACGCCGTGTCTGATGCTTGCCGGGTCATCTCGCCTCACGTTTCCTGCGTTCGCTCGACGAAGGTATCTTCATAGCCTCACGGTACTTCGCGACCGTCCGTCTCGCAACCGAAATGCCTTCTTCTTTCAGTAAGTTGGTGATCTTGCTGTCCGACAGGGGCTTGGCAGGCTCTTCGGCATTGATGAGCTTGCGAATTTTCGCGCGTACCGACGTGGAAGACTGGTCCTCACCGCTGTCCGAGGCCAGGTGCGAGGAAAAGAAGTACTTGAACTCAAACACGCCGCGTGGCGTATGCATGTACTTGTTCGTGGTTACACGCGAAATCGTCGATTCATGCATGCCGATTTCGTCGGCGACATCGCGCAGGACCAGGGGTTTCATCGCCTCGTCGCCGTGCTCGAGGAACTCGGTCTGGCGCGTCACGATGCTGGTTGCCACCTTTAGCAGCGTCTCGTTGCGGATCTCGAGGCTGCGGATCAGCCAGCGTGCCTCCTGGAGCTGCGATCGGAGTACCGTATGTTCGCCACTGCCGCGCAGCAGATTTGCGTATTGCTGGTTGACGGACAGGCGCGGCACACCGGTCGGGCTGATCTCGACCTGCCACTTGTTGTCGACCTTGCGCACGAACACGTCGGGAATGACGTATTCGGCCGCGGGCGGGCTCACGGCGTTGCCCGGACGAGGATTGCAGCCGCGGATCAGGGCGAGGGCATTGTGAAGGTCATCCTCGGAAACCCGCAGGCTTCGGCGCAGCTCTCCATAATCGCGCGTGGCGACGAGATCCAGGTGCTCGCCGGCGACCTCGATCGCGAGCTGCAGCCCGGGCGTCTCCCAGTCGAGCTGGCTGAGCTGCAGGATGATGCACTCGGACAGTGATCGCGCGCCCACGCCAATCGGGTCGAGGCGCTGGATCTTGGTCAGCGTCTTCTCGACTTCGCGCTCGGTGATCTTGGGAGATTCGTCGAGGATCTCGAGGATTTCCTGCAGTTCCGCGTCGAGATAGCCGTCGTCATTGATCGAATCGATGATGGTCTCGGCAATGAGCTCCTCGCGCGGCGAGAACTGCTCAAGTTCGACCTGCCAGAGCAGGTGGTCGCGCAGGGACTGCCCGGACTCGTCGGCAAATTCCGTGATCGGCCTGCCTTCGCCGTTCCATCCGCCATCCTGGAGACGCTCGGCGGCACGCGTCTGCCAGGCCTCGTCCGCCCGGATGGTCTCGACTTCGGCCGTGGTATTGCTGTCCGTTTTCGGGACGTCCGGCAGGTCCTCCATCTCGAGCATGATGTTTTCCTCGAGCGCTTCCTGGATTTGCGCGTTGAGGTCGAGGACGGGGAGCTGCAGTAAGCGAATCGCCTGCTGCAATTGCGGCGTCATGGTCAGCGTCTGACCGAGTTTTAGTTGCAGCGTAGGTTTCAGCATGCCTTGTTACCAGTGTATGGGCGTCTCGCAGGCGCTCAATATGTGTCTTTGTACAGTGTGCCTCAGAGTTTGAATTCCTGTCCGAGATACACCTCTCGAACGTGCTGATTTTCGAGGATTTCCTCGGGCGAGCCCGCCGCTATCAGGCTACCATCGCTCAAAATATAAGCACGACCGCAGATTCCGAGTGTTTCCCGGACATTATGGTCAGTAATCAGAACCCCGATGCCGCGCTCACAAAGGTGGCGGATGATGCGCTGGATATCGAGCACCGAAATCGGGTCGACGCCGGCGAATGGTTCATCGAGCAGCACGAACGACGGATTTGCGGCCAGCGCGCGCGCAATCTCGACGCGCCGCCGTTCACCGCCTGACAGGCTCACGCCGAGGCTCGAACGTACGTGGCCGACGTGAAACTCGTCCAGGAGGTTCTCGAGTTCCTGCTCACGGCCGGCACGGTCCAGGTCGTCGCGGTTTTCGAGGATGGCAAGGATATTTTGCTCGACGGTCAGCTTGCGGAATATCGAGGCCTCCTGTGGCAGGTAACCGAGGCCGAGGCGTGCGCGGCGATGCATCGGCTGCGCTGTCAGGTCCTTGCCATCGAGCAGGATCTTGCCACTGTCAGCCGCCACGAGCCCGACGATCATGTAGAACGCCGTGGTCTTGCCGGCCCCGTTGGGACCAAGGAGACCCACGACCTCGCCGCTCTTGATCTCGAGTGACAGCTCCTTGACGACCTTGCGCAGCTTGTAGCTCTTGGAGATATCCTGAACGCTGAGGATGCTCATTGAGTCTCGTCGTCGGGCTCGTCCGTCTCTTCGCCGGGCGGTTCGATGCCGTTCGCCGGTGTGTAGGTGATCCGGACGCGGCCGTCGTCGCCGTTCGAGTCGGCATTTATGCGCTGTTCGGTGATGTTGTAGACGAGTACATTCGACGATATCTGGTTGCCGCCCTCGGTAATCGTCGCCTGCTCCGAAAACTCGATGACGCCCTGGTCGACGTCGTAAGCGAGGCGTCCGGCTTCGGCACGGGTGGTTTCGTCGCTGTCGGGGCGCTGCAGCGTATAGATCGCCGGTGAACCCGTCACGATCGCCCGCCGGAGGCGGAATTCGTCGAACAGCAGCTCGGCACTGTCACATTCTATGCGGCCGGTCGCGACGTCGATGACGACGTTGCCCGAGAAATGCCAGGTGCTGTCCTCCAGTTCCATGCGGCGGGCGCGTCCCTCGTCGGCCTGGATACTGACCCGGCCCTGCGTCAGCCGCAGGCCGCTGAAGATGATCACGTCATTCCTGCCGTCAATCGCCGTGTTGTCGGCATCGATGTCCATCGGTAAACGCGCATCGAAATCGCCGCTCTGGGCGGCGGCAGGCAGGGCGGCGACGGACAGTGCGCCCGTGGCTGCGATGACGAAAAGAATCTGGCGCATGGCTCTCATATCAGGGCGCGATCTTCCCGCGGACGTTCGACTTGAGTACGACCTTGCTGTCGTTTAGCGATGCTAGCATGCCTGTCGCCGTCAGGCTGCGCGCACCAACACGGATTTGCACGCGCTCATCGGTTTCGACGACGTAGCGCTCGGGGTCGAATTCGAGGTACTGAGTCCGGATCTCTGTGTCCTGGCCGTCGGCGCCACTGGTGCCGACGGCGCGAACGTGGCCGCGCAATGCGATCCGCGGGCTGCCCTCGCGCAGAGTCGCCTCGTCGGCGTGCACGATCCAGGGCACGTTGGTCCCGGGAGAATAGCGAATTCGGACGCCCGTGAATTCTATGCGGCTCTTTTCCTCCTGTACGGCGTTTTCCGCCTCGATTTCGTAGAGCAGCCTGCCGTCCTCGCCGGTGCCCAGGATACGGGCGGACTTCAGGTAGTAACCCTGGTGCACGGGATCGTAGGGAACCGTTTCGCCGTCCTGCGGTTGCTTGCTGCGCGCGAGGTACCAGCTGCCGACGGCGGCGATAGATAGCACGATTATGAGCGTGAGAGTTCTCGGACTCATGGGCTGGTCGCCGCGACAACGAGGTCACAAACCTCGCGAACGGCGCCGGCGCCGCCCGGCTTGCGGGTAATGTAGTCGCAGCGCTCCTGGACAACCTGTACGGCGTTGGCAACCGCGACGGAGAAGCCGACGTGTCCGAGCAGCGCCAGGTCGGGCATATCGTCGCCAACGAAAGCGCAGTCGCGCACCTCAATTCCGAGCGAGGCGGCGAGGTCGTCCATCGCGGCGACTTTGTCCTTGCAGCCGAGTACGACGTGGGCAACACCAAGTTCTTCCATCCTCTTCTCGACGGCGCCGGAGTTACGGCCACTGATTACCGCGACTTCGATGCCTGAGTCGATCAGCCGGCGGATTCCATAGCCGTCCTGCGTGTGGAATGCTTTCGTTTCGATGCCGTCGTCCGACAGGTAGAAGCGACCGTCCGTAAAGACCCCGTCGACGTCGAAGGCGACGAGTCGCAATTGGGCGAGCCGTTCGAGTCCGCCACTCACATCAGGCCCTCACGAAACAGGTCGTGAATATTGAGTGCGCCGACCAGCGCGCCGTCTTCCGTGACGAGCAACCCTGTGATCTTGTTCTCTTCCAGAATATGCAGTGCCTCGGCGGCGAGAATATCCTGAGCGACCGTGATGCAATTCGTATGCATGACCTCGCTGATACGAGTCACGCGAATGTCGGCTCCGGCATCGAGCGTGCGCCTGAGATCGCCGTCCGTAAAAATACCGAGCATGCGACGCTCGTCGTCGACGACGGCCGTCATGCCGAGGCCCTTGGCCGTCATCTCCAGCAGGGCGTCACGCAGGGTCACGTCGGCCGTGACGGCCGGGACGCGATCGCCTGCATGCATGACGTCGGCGACCCGCAGCAGCAGGCGCTTGCCCAGGGTGCCGCTCGGGTGCGAGCGTGCGAAGTCCTCGGCCGTAAAACCGCGCTTCTTCAGCAGCGCCACGGCCAGGGCATCCCCCATGGCCAGCATCGCCGTCGTGCTGGCGGTGGGCGCGAGATTGAGCGGGCAGGCCTCCTCGGCGACGCTGACGTCGATATGCACGTCCGCGGCGCGGGCCATCGTGGACCTGGGATTGCCGGTAATAGACAGGAGTCTCGCCCCCATGCGTTTGACGACGGGCAGGATCGTCACGACTTCCGCGGTCTCGCCCGAATACGAGATCGCGATCAAAAGGTCCTGGGAGGTGATCATGCCAAGGTCGCCATGGCTTGCCTCTGCCGGGTGCATGAAGAATGCGGGTGTTCCCGTAGAGGCGAGCGTTGCGGCGATCTTGTTGCTCACATGTCCGGACTTACCCATGCCCGTCACGACGATTCGCCCCGGCGTGTTCATGCACAGCTCGCAGGCCGCGACGAAGTCCTCGTCGAGCCGGTCCTTGAGCGCATTGACGGCGCGGGCCTCGATGTCGAGAACGTTGGCGGCGAGCGCCAGCAACTCCTCGTTTGTCAGTGTGTCAGGCAATGATCGCCCCGGATTGAGCCGTAGCCGCTATTCTAGATGTTTTGCGCCACGACGTAACCGCTATACGCCAGGTACGCGGCGAGCAGGGCGACACCCTCGAGCCGCGACAAATCCGCCTTGCCGTCGTAGTCGTAGGTCATGGCGAACAGGACCAGCGTAAACGCCACCATGACGAAGATGTGCAGCGACAGCACGGTTGGCGACAGGGCGGCCGGGCTGATGGTGGCGGCCACGCCGATGACGGCGAGCAGGTTGAAGATGTTGGAGCCGACGATATTGCCGATGGCGAGGCCATACTCGCCCTTGAGCGCGCTGGCCAGCGATACGGCAAGCTCCGGCAGGCTCGTGCCGAAGGCGACGATGGTGATGCCGATGACGACTTCCGAGACGCCGAGCAGCTGCGCGACACCGATCGCGCCAGCGACCAGCAGCTTGGCGCCGACGAGCAGGGTCACGAGTCCGACGACGAGCCAGACAACGGCCATGGGTGTGGTCACGTCGGTCGGGATCTCGGCATCGTAGTCCATCGCGATCGGGTCGGTCGCCGAGGAGCGCAGCCCGAGGCGCGTCAGCCAGAACATGACGATGATAAGGCCGGTCAGCATGACGATGCCGTCGACACGGCTCAGGCGCGTGTCAAGGAACAGCGATACCGTGAGTAGCGTTACAGCCAGCAGGGCCGGCATCTCGCGGCGCAGCGTAGCCGATTCGAGCTTGATCGGCTGCACCATCGCCGTCAGCCCGAGTACGAGGCCGATGTTGACGATGTTCGAGCCGATGGCATTGCCGAAGGCGAGCCCCGGCTGACCTTGAAAGGAGGCTACCGCCGAGACCAGGATCTCGGGTGCCGACGTGGCGAAGGCGACGATGGTCAGCCCGATCATGAGCGGCGCGACCCCGAGGTTGCGTGCCAGGGCGGCAGCACCATGCACAAAGCGATCCGCTCCCCAGATCAGGAGGATAAGACCCGCGATGACAAGGAAAAGGTACTCGAGCATGGACCGTCGTCGTCAAAGAGGCCGGCTATGATACACAATTCGACGCTCGGCGCGTTGGGGCGCGCCCGAAATACGGGTAAACTGCGCGCCCCCGGATACACAGGAAGCTGGCCGCCGATGGACCCCACCGAAATTGCCGCCATGATCGAGGCAGGATTCGACGACGCGCTCGTCAGGGTTATGAGTGACGACAACACGCACTTTGAGGCGCTCGTCGTCGCCGACGAGTTCGATGGAAAGCGAGCAATCGCGCGGCACCAGCTCGTTTACAAGTGTCTTGGCAAGCTCGTCGGGAACGAGATCCACGCATTGTCGATCAAGGCGTTGACACCGGCCGAGTGGCGCGCGGCCGAGGCCGGAAGCTAGCGCCGGCGTTACTGCTCCACGGCCGGGTCGTAGAGGCCTTGTGGTCGCTCGCCGGCGGTCACGGTCGTCGTGAATCGTTCGCCTTGACGAATTCCTAGCACTTCAACGGCATCGCCGGGTGCGGTGCTGGCCGAAATAAGAAGGGCCTGGCGGCGCGAATACACGGGTTCCCCGTTGAGCGCGAGGATGATGTCGCCGGCGCGCAGATCGGCGGCCGCGGCAGGCCCGCCCTCGTAGACTTCCATGAGCACGATGCCCGTGCCGCTGTCGATGCCCCAGGCACGTCGCTCGGCGTCGGTCATATCGTCCGGCAGCAGGCCCATGTAACCCCGGATGACGCGTCCATGCAGTTTGATTTGCTCGACGACGCCGCGCACGAGATCCACGGGAATGGCGAAGCCGATGCCCTCCGTGGTCGAATCCTGGGCGAGGATGGCCGTATTGATCCCGACCAGGTCACCTTGGGAATTGACGAGGGCGCCCCCGGAATTGCCGGCGTTGATCGCGGCATCGGTCTGGATGAAGTTCGCGAACGTGACGAGCTGGTAGAGATTGCGCCCCGTCGCGCTGACGATGCCCTGTGTAACCGAGGTCGACAGGCCGTAGGGATTGCCAATCGCGAGAACGACGTCGCCTATGCGCAGGTCGTCCGAGCGAGCCAGTGTGATGGGCTGCAGGTCGGGCAGGTTGACGCGCAGCAGGGCCAGGTCGGATTCGGCGTCGAAGCCGACGACCTCGGGCTCGATATTGCGGCCGTCGGCGAGCTGGACGCGGATTTCCGTCGGTTCGGTCTCGAATACATGGTAATTCGTGACGAGGTAGCCCTCGGCATCGATCACGACCGCGGAGGCGAAGGCCGAGTCGATGCGAAATCGCGGGCGGTCAGTCAGCCTGTCGGGTTCCTGGACGAGTCGTTTCGTGTAAATATTGGCGACAGACGGGGCGCTCCGTGCCACGGCGTCGGCGTAGCTGGCGGGGGCCGCTCGCTCGGACGCGACACCCGGCATCAGGTCGGGCCGGACCAGCACCACCAGGAACGCGACGGCCAGGCCGACGACGACTGATTGCAGGACGAAAACGAGGGCCGACCTGATTTTCGCCGTTCGAGGCTGGGTTGCTCCGCTCACTTGAGACCACTTCTAGCCAATCCGGATTTGCCGCGTGTATAATATGCAGTGGTTCCGCACCTAGGTCCGGGGCACCCGTCATCCTGACGGTAAACCGGGTTTGCTGCAAATCTACCAGTTTCGAAACAAAGCTAAAAAGCGTTGAAGAAAAGGCCGCCGAATTGAGCGGCCGGATGGGAGTGCCTGATGACAGAAGACGACCTTGACAGCAACAGGCGTCACTTTCTCGCCGTTGCCACCGCAGTAACCGGCGCCGTCGGCGTTGGGGCGGCCCTGGTCCCGTTTCTCTCCTCGCTGAAGCCGAGTGCGCGTGCGCAGGCGCTGGGTGCGCCCGTTCAGGTTTCGCTGGCGGCCATGCAGCCCGGCGAGATGGTGCGTGTCATCTGGCGGGGCAGGCTCGTGTTCGTGTTACGCCGCAATGAGACCATGCTGGCGACGCTCGGTGCGGTTGCGGGCGAACTCCGCGATCCAAATTCGGAGGTCGTCGAACAGCAGCCGGACTATGCCGCGAATGAGACGCGGTCGGTGAAACCCGAGTATCTCGTCGTCGAGGGATCGTGTACGCACCTCGGATGTGCGCCCCTCGAGGATTTCGAGCCGCGTGCGGTCGAAGGCTGGCCCGGCGGCTTCTTCTGCCCCTGCCACGGGTCGAAGTTCGACTTCGCGGGGCGTGTTTTCAAGGGCGTTCCGGCGCCGACCAACCTGCGGGTTCCGCCGCACCGATTCGTCAGGGATGACATGATTCTCATCGGTCAGGATACGGGAGCAGCGTAATGGCCAGGATCGAAGCAGAAGTTGGCAAGCCGCAGGGCGGCTTGATGAAGTGGATCGACGATCGCTTCCCGTTTACCAAGACGTTGGAGCATCACGTCACCAAGTACTATGCCTCGAAGAACTTCAATTGGTGGTACGTGTTCGGCGTCCTGGCATTCGTCGTACTTGCCATCCAGTTGCTGACCGGCATATTCCTTACGATGAACTACAAGCCGTCGGCCGACGAGGCGTTTGCCTCTGTCGAGTACATCATGCGAGATGTCGAGTGGGGCTGGCTCATCCGCTACATGCATTCGACCGGTGCGTCGTTCTTCTTCATCGTCGTCTATTTGCACATGTTCCGCGCCATGCTGTATGGCTCGTACAAGAAACCGCGCGAGCTGATCTGGATCATCGGTATGCTGATCCTGCTGGTGCTGATGGCCGAGGCGTTCGCGGGTTACCTGTTGCCGTGGGGGCAGATGTCCTACTGGGGTGCGCAGGTCATCATCTCGCTGTTCGGTGCGATCCCGGTCATTGGTGACGGGCTCGTCGAGTTCATTCGCGGCGACTATTCGATCTCGGATATCACGCTGAATCGGTTCTTCGCGCTGCACGTAATCGTGCTGCCGCTGGCTTTGATCGGGCTCGTGTTCGTGCATATCGTCGCACTGCACGAGGTGGGATCGAACAATCCTGACGGCATCGACATCAAGAAGCACAAGGGCCCGGACGGTGTGCCACTCGATGGCATTGCGTTCCATCCATACCACACGTCCAAGGATCTCGTCGCGATCGTTGTTTTCCTGATGGTGTTCTCGGCGGTCGTGTTCTTCGCGCCCGAGATGGGCGGTTACTTTCTCGAGCATGCGAACTTTGAACCCGCGAACGTGAGTGCGACGCCCGAACATATCGCACCGGTGTGGTACTTCACGCCGTATTACTCGATCCTGCGTGCGGTTCCCGACAAGTTCTGGGGCTTCGTGCTGTTCGCGGCCTCGGTGCTAATGCCGATGTTCCTGCCGTGGCTGGATCGGAGCCGGGTGCGCTCGATCCGCTACCGCGGCTGGATGTACAAGACGGCATTGTCCATTTTCGTTGTTACGTTCCTCGCGCTGCTGTGGCTCGGCCTGCAGCCTGCCGAGGGCATCTACGTGTTGTTAGCGCGCATCTTCTCCGTTTTGTATTTCGCTTTCTTCCTGCTGATGCCTTACTACACGGCAAGAGACAAGACAAAGCCGGTGCCGGACAGGGTGGTGTACCATGATTAAGGTCAGACAATTCGGCAGCGCTCTGGTGCTGTGCGCGTGCTTCATGGCGCCGCAGGCCATGGCGGCGGGCGGTGGCGGTCATCTCGAGCCGGCCGATATCGATCCCGACAACGTCGCCTCGCTGCAGCGCGGGGCGCGCAATTACATGAACTACTGCTCGGGCTGTCATTCGGCCGAGTATGTCCGGTTCAACACGATCGGCAAGCAGCTCGAGTTATCCGAGGAACAACTCATCGACAACCTCATGTTCAATGCAGAGAAGACGTTCGAAACGATCCGGTCGAGCATGCCGACCAAGGATGCGGAACGCTGGTTCGGGCAGGCGCCTCCCGACCTGTCCCTGATGGCCCGGGCTCGCGGGGCTGACTACATCTATAACTTCCTCAAGGGTTTCTACGTATCAGAGAAGAGCCCGACCGGTGTGGACAACCTCGTGCTCGCCGGGACCAGCATGCCGCACGTGCTGTGGGAGCTGCAGGGCTACCAGGAAGCGCGTTTCGAGGATCACAGGAACGAGGATGGCTCGGTCACGTCGGAGTTCAAGGGTTTCGAGCTGCTGTCTGCCGGGTCCATGGATCCGAACGTGTACGATGAATTCGTGCGCGACACGACAAACTTCCTCGCCTTCATCGCAGAACCGATCCGCCAGGACCGCCGCACGATAGGGGTCTGGGTGCTCATCTACCTGGTCGTTTTCCTGATCATCGCGCGAATGCTCAAGAAACAGATCTGGAAGGACGTCGAATGATGGCGGTCGTTGCAAACAGGCGCTCTGTCATGACGCTGTTCTCGCGGCCGACCGATATTCACAGTCACCGTGCGCGACTGGTACTGGCCGAAAAGAACATCAATATCGAGATCTCCAACGTCGCCGGGCCCGACCTGCCCGAAGACCTTATGGATCTCAATCCATACCACACTGTGCCGACGCTGGTTGATCGCGACCTTACGCTGTATGACTCGCGCGTCATTATCGAGTACCTCGACGAACGGTTCCCGCATCCGCCGCTCATGCCCGTCGACCCCGTCACGCGCGCGCAATTCCGCCTGGCGTTGTTCCGCATCGAGACCGACTGGTATTCGATCGCCGAGGAGGCCGAGAACACGGTGGACGGCAAACTCGGCACCAAGCCGCGCAAGATGTTGCGCGAGAGTATCTTGCAGAGCGCAGAGCTTTTTGCAGCGAAACCGTATTTCCTCAGCGAAGAATTTTCGCTGGTCGATTGTACGATTGCGCCGTTGCTGTGGCGGCTACCCGTGTACGGCATCGATCTTGGCTCTGACGCCGAGGCCATTGAGGCCTATATGAACCGCGTGTTTGCGCGTCGTTCGTTCCAGCAGAGCCTGACCGAGCTCGAGCAGGAGATGAGACTCTAGCGCCGTCGCAGGCGACGCAATAGCTCTTCAGCGGGTTATGTCGAGTTGCCCAACACGGCCGGAATCAGTGGTAAAGTAGCGGGCAGGTTGACAGACCGCTCAGGCAAATCGATGAGCTATCCGAATCGTTCAAAGCGTCCGTATCTCATTCGTGCCATGCACGAATGGATGGTGGACAACCGGCATACTCCACACATTGTTGTGGATACCTCGTTCGATGGCGTGTCCGTGCCGAGCGAGCATGTCAAGGATGGCAAGATCATTCTCAACATCAGCGAGTCGGCCGCGCACAATCTCAAGTTGACCAACGATACCGTGAGCTTTCGCGCGCGCTTCGGCGGCGTGCCGCACGACGTCTGGGCGCCAATACGGTCGGTACTCGGCATTTATGCGCGCGAGACCGGCCAGGGCATGATCTTCTCCCAGGAAGACCAGGCCGCGCCGCCCGAGCTCCGCGACGACATCGAGCAGCCACGTTCGCGGCCGCATCTCAAGATCGTCAAGTAATCCGGTACCAGGTACCTTTTATCTGATAGTTGCTCAGCCGGGCCAGGGCTACGGGCCGAGCAGGGTCGAGTCGATCAGGTCGCAGAGGCAGTGGATCGCGAGCAGGTGCACTTCCTGGATGCGCGCCGTGCGCGTCGCCGGCACGCGGATCTCGACATCGCCTTCGACGAACAGGTCCGCCATCTGTCCGCCGTCACGCCCCGACAGGGCGACCACCTTCATGCCGCGTTCGTGCGCAGCATCGATCGCGCGGATGACGTTCTCCGAGTTGCCCGACGTGGAGATGCCGAGTAGCACGTCCTGGGGTTTGCCGAGTGCGCGCACCTGTTTGGCGAAGATCTCCTCGAACGAATAGTCGTTGCTGATCGACGTGACGGTCGAGGCATCGGTCGTCAATGCCATCGCGGGCAATCCGGGCCGCTCCATCTCGAAGCGGTTCAGCAGTTCCGATGAGAAGTGCTGGGCATCGGCCGCCGAGCCGCCGTTTCCACAACTCAGAATCTTGCCATCGGCAAGCAATGCGTCGGCCATGACGCGCCCTGCCGCCGTGATGCTCTCCGCGAGCACCTCGGCCGCCGTTTGTTTGGTCGCGATACTCTCGGCGAAATGATCGCGGACTCTGGTCAGGGGATCCATGGTAGCCGGATTCTAGCAGGGCTCAGAGCTTCGAGTCATCGGGACGAAACGCGTCGCGAATCCAGCGAACTCGCGGTTTGTCGTGACCCTCGATCGACACGACGTCAAAACGCATGGCGTGGCCCGCAAAATGTCGGTGCCGCGCGAGAAACAGCGCCGCGGTATGGACAAGCCTGCGTTGCTTGTGACGATCGACGGTCAGTTCCGGGTCGATGAACGCGCTCGACTTCCGGTAGCGAACCTCGACGACGACCAGGCAGGCATCTTCGAGCATGAGCAGGTCGATTTCACCGCCGCGCCGGCGGAAATTCTGTGCCACGGGCCGCAATCCGCGGGCCTCGAGATAGCGGCATGCGAGTCGCTCGGCGCGCCGGCCTACAGCTCCGGTGCTTCGCCGCGCCATGGCGCTTCGTCGGCCGCGCCGGGCTCGAGCACCGCGCCGTCATCCGTCAGGTCCTCGATCGGGCCGCCGATTGCGTCGGGCATCGGCAGGGCGACGACTTCCCCTTGCTGGAATTGCGCCCAGGCAAGCCGCCGGTGTACGCGACCGTCGGTGTCGAGGAACAGCGTTCCAGTGGCGCCATCGATTTCGTCCATCAGGCCGCCGCGCGCCGCATACAGCGATGCGATCAGGTTGTACGCGTCGTATCCCATTGCGTGAAGTCGTGCCAGCCGCCGCTCCTCGGGCCAGTACTCGGCGAACTCGTCGCGCAGATCGGTGATCCAGGGCTGCGGATCGATCACCCACGGCGTATCGGCAAACATGATGCCGTTGAGGTCGGCATTGGAGCGTCCGTCACGGGCGTTCACCGAGGAAGTCGAGTAGACGGGAAGGTCACCCGAGTAATGGAACTTGAGCTGGGCCTTGAGCAGGCGCCCGGCCGCCGCATCGGTCGGCAGGAAGATGAACTCGGCATCCTGGCGACGGCGTGGGTCGAACTGCAGCGGGCTTTCGATGTTGGCGCGCAGTCGCCGGTAGCGTTGCACGCTGCCGCTCAGGCCCATGAGGTTCTCGATCTCGTCGGAAAAGTCCTGCTTGCCCGGCGTGTAGGCTCGATAGTCGAGCACGGTGCCACCGAGCCCCTCGAACTCGGTCACGAAGCTTCGCAACAGGCGGCGACCCCAGTCATTGTTGGGCACGAGCGCGACACCGCGCGTGTGACCATCCTGCAGTGCACGCCGTGCGGCCGAGACCGCCTCATCTTCAGGCGCGAGTGCGAACTGGTAAAGACCGGGCGGTGCCAGCGTGTCCTGTGGCAGGTAGTTCAGCGTCAGTACCGGGATGGGTACCAGGATGTCGTTCGCGAGGTCACTGACATTTTTCTTCAGCAACGGGCCGACGACGAACTCGGCGCCAGCGGATACCGCCGCCGCGTAAGCCGCATTGGCGCCACCCTCGGCGTTGACGTCGTAGATACTCACGGCCTGCCGATCGTCGAGTCCTGACGCCGCCGCGTAGTACGCGCCGAGGAAGCCATTCTGTATGGCCTTACCGGCGCTACCGGCGTTTCCGGTCAGCGGCAGGAGCAACGCGATCTGTTTGGGGTACTCGTACAGCAGGTGTTCGGGCAACTCGAGGTCGCCCAGAATCAACATGGCCGGATGCTGCGGGTTTTGCTCGCGCCAGCGCGTCACGCCTCGGGCCCAGCCGACGCCCTGCTGCCCGGTCGATACCGCGACCGACCCGATCGTCAGCCAGCCGCGCACAACGGGGTCCGGTGCCGTTTCGGCCGCTTCGCGCAGCACGGTTGGGCCGCTGAGCAACAGCCCCTGCCACAGGCGATTGCGATTGCGTTCTACGCCGCGCCGGTCTTGAACCCAGGTTTCACGCTGCGTCATCAGTTCGACGGCGCGGGCCGGGTCCTGTTTCTGGATCCAGGCATCGGCCCGCAGCGCCTCCACCCGCAGGCGATCGCGTTGCGTCAGCGGCTGCCGTGACAAGGGCTCGAGCAGGCCAAGCGCGTCGTCGGCTTCGCCGTTGTAAAGGTGAAACGCAGCCCGGTTGGTGCTCCACAGTGCGGCGAGATTGCCCGTCTCCTGTCGAGCCACGTTGCCGAACGCGCTGCGGGCTCGTGAGACGTCGCCGGCATCGAGATACTGCTCGACAGCCAGCAGCGTAAAGCGCTCGCGCTCGGTCCCGGCGGCATCAACCGCGAGCCCCATGTACGCACCGGCGGCGTCGTCGTGGTCTCCGTTCTGCGCCATGCGTTCGGCGCGGTCTTCCGCCGAGCCGCCGAACCCGCCGATACTCGGCGTCTCGCACGCGGCGAGCGCCAACAGGCAGGCGGCGACGAAGGCGGCGCTTGCCAGCGAACGGCGTTCGCGTGCAGGATGTTGGGGCTTTTGCATCATGTCTTTCCCAAGCGAGTACGGATTCCTGGCCAGATGAGCGGCACACTCTATGTGACAGCCACGCCGATCGGAAATCTCGACGACCTGACCCCGCGAGCGGCCCAAACGCTCGCGTCGGTGGATCTCGTAGCAGCCGAGGATACCCGCCACACCCGGCGATTGCTATCGCATATCGGGGCAAATCCGACAGTAATGGCACTGCACGATCACAACGAGGAACGTGCCGCGCGCAAGGTGATTGCTGCACTGCAGGGTGGCAAGGACGTAGCGCTTGTCAGCGACGCCGGGACACCGCTCGTCAGCGATCCCGGCTACCGCCTCGTGCGCGCCGCACATGAGCAGGGTTTGCGCGTCGTACCCGTGCCGGGCGCCTCGGCCGCAACCGCGGCCCTGTCGGTCTGCGGCCTGCCGACCGACCGCTTCTGTTTCGAGGGATTCGGGCCAGCGAAACGTGCCGCGCGCCTTGCCTGGCTCGAGGCACTTTCGCACGAGGAACGCACGCTGGTCCTGTATGAATCCGTGCACCGGGTTCGCGACTGCCTCGAGGATCTCGCACAGGTCTTCGGCGGCGAACGAGAGGCGTTCGTCGGGCGCGAGTTGACGAAGTTGCACGAACAGGGCGTTCGGGCATCCCTCGATGGCCTGCTAGGGATGATCGACGACGGCACGATCGTCGTTAAGGGCGAATTTGTCATCATCGTCGCCGGAGCGGAGCGGGTCGATACGTCCCTCGCCGAAGCGGACCGCCTGTTGCGAATGCTGGTCGACAAGGTCAGCGCCGGGGAAGCTGCGCGCATTGCCGCGGACTTCACGGGACTGAAGAAGAACGAGCTTTACGACCGGGTTCTCGAGATCCGCAAGAAATCCCCGTCATAGTGTAAAATGGGGCTTCGGGAAAGCCGGAGTCGGCCAGGCAACCGCTGTAGCGAGGCTATGGAGGAAAGTCCGGGCTCCTTCGGACAGGGCGCCAGGTAACGCCTGGGGGGCGCGAGCCCACGGAAAGTGCCACAGAAAATATACCGCCGGCTTTAGTCCGGTAAGGGTGAAATGGTGCGGTAAGAGCGCACCGCGCGACTGGCAACAGTTCGCGGCACGGTAAACCCCGCCCGGAGCAAGACCAAATAGGGGAGTAGGGCAACGCACAACGCCCCCAATAGGGGCGTTTGGGCGGCTGCCCGCCGTCGGTTCCGAACGGACTCCCGGGTAGGTTGCTCGAGGTAGCCGGTGACGGCTATCCCAGATGAATGGTTGCCAGCGACAGAACCCGGCTTATTGCCGGCTCCGGCTTTCCCACCTTCTTCTAAGGGGACAGTCACCCTATCTCGGGTCGGTCGAATGACCGACACGAGTTAGGGTGACTGTCCCCATGCGTTGTTGCGCAATCTTGCGTTTTTCGCGCCCCGAATCCGCTGCTGTCGCCATCTCGCGACTCATTTTTCACGACTTGTCTAAGAAGTAGCCGTAAGCGTCTGATTTCTCACGCGCGAGACCTGCCACAATTTGCCCTTTTTGGGCCACCCGATCGCCCCTAAGTCCCTGTAGAACAAGCATTATTCATTACTGCGTGTTGACGCTTGCGAGGACGCTTACCTATAGTGTTGAAAAGTGGATAAAAGTGGGAGGAGATGGGCAGCCTGCCCGTTTTTCGCGCCAGAAGAGCGAAATCGGCGGCATCCGGTCAAGCCGTGTTTAGAGGGGCAACCAAGGTCACCCTGGACGCCAAGGGGCGTGTGGCGATACCGACCCGTTATCGGGAACGGCTCAGCGCCCGTTGTGACGGCCAGATTGTCGTTACGGTGGACAAGGATCATTGCCTGCTCGTTTATCCCCTTCCCGATTGGGAAGACCTCGAAAGAAAACTCGTGCGGCTGCCCAGCATGAACAAGGCTGCGCGCCGCATCGTGCGCATTATGGTCGGTTACGCGACCGAGGTCGACATGGACGGCAGCGGCCGGATTCTCGTCTCGAAAGAGCTGCGGGAATTCGCAAGCCTCGAGAAGCAGGCAATGCTGATCGGGCAGGGCAACAAGTTTGAACTTTGGGATGAAGCGACCTGGAACGAAAAACGTGACGCATGGCTCAGCCAGGATGACGACGGCGAACTGCCGCCGGATCTTGAGTCGATCGCGTTCTAGGTGCGGATTCTGACCGTGGGCAGCGACGTGCATGTGCCGGTGCTGCTGGGGCCGGTCCTTGAAGGGCTGAATATTAAACCAGGCGGTTGTTACGTCGACGGGACGTTCGGTCGCGGGGGACACAGCAGGGCGATACTGAATTTGCTCGGTGACACAGGCCGCCTGATCGCGATCGATCGCGATCCCGAGGCCATCTCATCGGCGCCTGCTTCCCTCGTCGACGACCTGCGCTTCGAATTGGTCAGGGCGGAAATTGCACAACTTGAAACCATCATTCGCGAACGCGCTCTCATCGGGGAGGTCGACGGGCTTCTCCTCGACCTTGGCGTTTCCTCGCCGCAGCTGGATGAGGCGCAGCGCGGCTTCAGTTTCCTGCGCGACGGGCCGCTCGACATGCGCATGGACCCGGAGCACGGCAGGTCTGCCAGCGAATGGCTGGCCGCTGTCGATGAGCGGGAGTTGCGGGGGGTGCTGAAACGATACGGCGAAGAGACGCAGGCGGCACGCGTGGCGCGAGCGATCGTGCGGGCGCGGGCGGCGTCGCCGATTTCGCGCACGGCCCAGCTCGCCCGCATCGTCGAGGAGGCCAGGGGTGGGCGGAGCGAGAAGATCCACGCCGCGACCAGGACCTTCCAGGCGATCCGCATCGCTATCAATGACGAGCTGCGGCAACTCGA
This sequence comes from Woeseiaceae bacterium, assembly GCA_013042375.1. Classification (GTDB taxonomy): domain Bacteria; phylum Pseudomonadota; class Gammaproteobacteria; order Steroidobacterales; family Woeseiaceae; genus UBA1847. The sequence goes on along the minus strand of JABDQH010000028.1, from coordinate 31,289 downwards.
AGCGGCGCTGGTGCAATCGCTCGTGGTCATGAAGCGCGGCGCGCGGCTGTGCGTCATCAGCTTTCACTCGCTCGAGGATCGTATCGTGAAGCGTTTCATGCGCGACGCATCGCGTGAATCCGAGCAATTCCGCGGCATGCCCGATGTTCCGGAAGCGCATCGCGCCAGACTCGCAATCGTCGGCAAGCCGATCACGGCGAACGACCAGGAAGTCGCCACCAACAGGCGCGCCCGCAGCGCGCGTCTGCGGGTCGCGGAGCGGTTGTGATGCAGTCGCGACGTCAGCCGTTCCTGCTCGTATTCGTGTTCGCGCTGGTGTGCGTTCTGAGTGCGATGGCGCTCATCTATACGAAGCACGAATCGCGCAAGTTGTTCGTCGAGCTCGAGCGACTGACGCTCGAGCGCGACGAGTTGAACATCGAATGGGGCCAGCTGCAGATCGAGCAGAGCACATGGGCCCAGCATGCGCGGATTGAGCAGGTTGCGAGGGACGACCTCGCGCTCGTGCGCCCGGCCGCCACAGAAGTTTTCGTGATCGAGCGGCCATGAGACGAGGCGCCGAGACAAAGCACAAGGCTGCCCGGCGTTTCACGGGCAGGGTGATGCTCGTGACGGCGTTTTTCGGTCTCGTGGCGGCATCGCTCATGGGGCGTGCAGTACACCTGCAGGTACTCAAGACCGAGTTTCTCAACGAGCAGGCCGATACGCGCCACCTGCGCACCGAGAAGATCTCGGCCCACCGCGGCACGATCACGGACCGCCACGGCGAACCGCTCGCCATCAGCACGCCCGTCGACTCGATCTGGGTCAACCCGAAACAGTTCGCCCCGGCCGTGGACAGCATCCCGAAGCTGGCGACAGCGCTCGGGGTCGATTCGCAGATACTCATGCGGCGCATCACTCGCAGCATGGACAAGGAATTCCTGTACCTGAAACGCCACCTCAGACCGGAACAGGCTGCCGAGGTCCTGGCGCTGGAGTTGCCCGGCATCGATGTTTTGCGCGAGTACCGCCGCTACTACCCGGCCTCTGAAGTGACCGGGCACCTGGTCGGCTTCACCGATATTGACGACCAGGGCCAGGAAGGCCTCGAACTCGCCTTCAACCACTGGCTGGCCGGTGAATCGGGCGCCAAGCGCGTACTCAAGGATCGGCTCGGTCGCCCGATCGAAAACGTCGCCAGTATTCGGCCGCCGCATCACGGCAAGGACCTCAGGACCAGCATCGACCTGCGTCTGCAATACCTCGCCTACCGCACCCTGAAGAGCGCCATCAAGACGCACAATGCGCGCTCGGGATCAATCGTCGTGCTCGACGTGCAGACGGGCGAAGTGCTGGCCATCGTGAACCAGCCGACCTATAACCCGAACGACCGCTCGCAGCTCGCCGCCGAGCGCTACCGCAATCGTGCGATCACCGACATCTTCGAGCCCGGCTCGAGCATCAAGCCGCTGGTGGCCGCGGCCGCCATCGAGAGCGGCCAGTACGGACCGTCTAGTATCGTGGACACGGCGCCCGGATTCGTCGTGGTCGGCCCCAAGAAGATCGAGGATGCGGACAACCTTGGCCGTGTCAGCCTGACGACGATCCTGGCGCGTTCCTCCAACGTCGGTATCACCAAGCTGGCGATGACGCTGCAGCCGGACCAGCTCTGGGAGACCATGGCGGAATTCGGGCTCGGTGCGTTGACGAGCAGCGGGTTCCCGGGCGAGTCGGCGGGCATGCTCTCGCACTTCAGCAACTGGCGGCCGATCAGCCAGGCGACGCTGGCCTACGGCTACGGCGTTTCAGTCACGCCGCTGCAACTTGCGCAGGCCTACGCGGCGCTCGGTAACGGCGGCATGCTGCGCCCGGTCTCGCTCGTGGCGCTGGACGCACCGCCTGAAGGCGCACAGATCGTGTCGACCGGGACGGCCGAAACCATACGCAACATGCTCGAAGAGGTGGTGCAACCGGGCGGCACTGGCACCAAGGCTGCAATCGACGGCTACCGCGTTGCCGGCAAGACCGGCACGACCTGGAAATTCGGCACGGGCGGCTACTCGCAGGACAAGTACATTTCCATCTTTGCGGGCCTCGCGCCCGCGAGCGACCCGCACCTCGCGACTATCGTCGTCATCGACGAGCCGGGCGGCGAGCTGTACTACGGCAGCGACGTTGCGGCGCCCGTCTTCGCCGACGTCATGGCCGAGTCGCTGCGTCTGCTCGCCGTGCCGCCCGATGCGTTGCCCGTGCGCGATCCGGGTAGCGCCATGCAGGCAATGGTGACCCGGCCGGAGACACAATGAATATGCCGGCCGCACACGTGAACCCATTGCCGACGCTGGCCGACCTGTTACGGGGCTACGCCGATGCGCCGGCGATTGCCGTGCATGGCATCGCGAGCGATACCCGGCAGCTTGGCGAGGGGTACGTCTTCTTCGCGGTCCAGGGCCACAGCTCGCACGGACTCGACTATGTCGAGCAGGCATGCGCGGCCGGCATCTGCGCGGTCGTCTGGGATGCGTCGACGGTTAGCGAGCCGCCAACCATCGGGGTCCCGGCAATCGCGGTCGACGGGCTTGCGGCGAAGCTTGGCGAGATTGCCGATCGCTATTACCGCCATCCGTCCGAACGGCTCGGCGTCATCGGCGTCACCGGCACCAACGGCAAGACGACCGTGGCATGGATGGTCGCGCAGGCCTTCGACATCCTCGGCAGGGCATGCGCCTACCTCGGCACGCTGGGGCAAGGCCTGGGCAAAGTTCACGATGCGACGGGCATGACGACACCGCCCGCGATCGAGCTGCACGGCCGGCTGGCCGAGTTTGTGGACGACGGCGCCGAGTTCGCGGCGGTCGAGGTCTCCTCGCATGCGCTGTCGCAGCGGCGCGTCGACGGCGTGCGTTTCGACACGGCGTTATTCACGAACCTGTCGCGCGACCATCTCGACTACCACCAGGACATGGACGAGTACTTCGCCAGCAAGACGCAGTTGTTCCTCGATTACGGGCCGCGCCAACGCATCGTCAATGTCGACACCGACTACGGGATGCGGCTGGCGGCACTGTGCGGCCCGGACGTCGTCACGGTATCCACCCGTGTCGACAGGATCGCCGACGGCCGCCCGTACGTATTCGTGCGCTCTGTCGATCCCGGCACGCGGGGTTCGGACGTTACCTTCGACAGCGCCTGGGGCAGCGGTGCTTTCGCGACCACGATGCCCGGTGATTTCAACGTCGCTAACGCAGCGATCGTGCTCGCGCTGTTACTGAACAAGGGAGTCGCGCTCGACAAGGCCTGCGAGGTCGTCTCGCTGGTGAGTGCGCCACCCGGGAGGATGCAGCGCGTGGCCATGGACGGCCCCGCTGTTTATGTCGACTACGCGCATACGCCAGATGCGCTGGAGAACGTCCTGCAGGCGCTGCGCGGGCACTGCGCCGGCACATTGTGGTGCGTGTTCGGCTGCGGCGGCGATCGCGACGCGGGCAAACGACCGCAGATGGGCGAAGCGGCGGAACGCGGCAGCGACTGCGTCGTCATCACGAGCGACAACCCGCGCAGTGAAGATCCGGCAACGATCATCGCGGACGTCCTGGCGGGGTTGGCTCGCCCGGAAGCGGCCATCCTGATCGAGGATCGCGCCGCCGCCATCGCCTGGGCGGTCGGGCAGGCGGCCAGCGACGACGTCGTTCTCGTTGCCGGTAAAGGGCACGAGGCCTACCAGGAAACGAGCACCGGACGCGTTCCATTGTCGGATTACGCGGTCGCGCAACGGGCGCTGTCGGCGCGGGGGAGTGCTTCATGATTGCGACCCTCGCGAGCGCCGCGAAATACATGCAGGGCCGGTTGCGCGGCGATGACCGCGACTTCGACGGCATCAGCACCGATACGCGCTCGATCACTGCTAACGAGCTGTTCTTCGCGTTGCAGGGACCCAACTTTGATGGCCGCGACTATGTCGGTGCAGCGTCCGAAAAAGGCGCCGCTGGCGCCGTCGTTTCGAAGAAGACGAATGACAGCATCGCCCAGATCGAGGTCGATGACACGAGGCTCGCACTGGGGCGCTTCGGCGCGGCCTGGCGCAACGAACAGGACGTGACCGTTATTGGCGTGACGGGCAGTAACGGCAAAACGACGCTCAAGGAGATGATCGCATCGTGCCTGTCGCAATGCGCGCCGACGCTGGCGACACACGGCAATCTCAACAACGACATCGGCATGCCGCTGATGCTCGCGCGCATCGACGCATCGCACCGCTACGCCGTACTGGAAATGGGTGCGAACCATGCCGGTGAGATCGCCTACCTCGTCGGGCTTGCCAGCCCGGACGTGGTTGTAATCACGAATGCGGGCGCCGCGCATCTCGAGGGATTCGGCTCGCTCGAGGGCGTCGCGAAGGCCAAAGGCGAGATCCTGCAGAATGGCAAACGGCCTGCGGCCGCAGTGCTCAATGCCGACGACCGCTTTTACGGCTACTGGGCGTCGCTGGTTGGCGACGTACGGCATCTGAGTTTTGGCTTTGCCGACGAAGCGGATGTGCGCGCCGAGGACATCGAGCCCGGTGCAGCCGGTACGCGTTTCACCCTGCACGTCGGCGGTCGGAGCCTCGCCATCGCGCTGCCGCTGGCCGGTGTGCACAACGTGCGTAACGCCTGCGCGGCCGCGGCCGTCTCGCATGCGCTCGATGTGCCGCTCGATGCTATAGGCAGGGGGCTAGAAGCCGTCAGCCCGATCGGGGGCCGCTTGCAGGCGGTACAGGGCATCTGTGGCGCCACGCTGTTCGACGACAGCTACAACGCCAACCCGCTGTCAGTCGTCGCGGCCGCGGAATTCCTCGCGGCATTGCCGGGCGAGAGCCGGTTCGTACTCGGTGACATGAAAGAACTCGGAGACGATGCGGAGAAACTGCATCGCGAGGTTGGAGAAGCCGTGCGGGCAAGCGGCGTCGACCGCTTGTTCGCCTACGGCGCCCTCGCGAGCAATGCCGCGGAAGGTTTCGGCGAGAATGCGCGGTGGTTCGCATCGCTCGATACGCTCGTCGACGAACTCTGCGACGGCCTGGCGCCCGACGTCAACGTGCTGGTCAAGGGGTCCCGCTCGATGCACATGGAGCGGGTCGTCGACGCCTTGCGCGAGCACGGTGATGTGAGACTGGAGGCCTGACCGTGCTACTCGATCTCGCACAATACCTGACGCAGTTCGAATCCGGCTTCAACGTATTCAACTACCTGACTATGCGCGCCATCATGGGCGCGCTGACCGCGCTGGTCATTTCGTTCATCATCGGTCCGCGCCTGATTCGCCGCCTCAAGGTCAACCAGCTCGGCCAGCCGGTACGCGAGGAAGGACCGGAGACACACCTGCTGAAGGCCGGCACGCCGACGATGGGTGGCACGCTGATCCTCGCGGCTATCGCGATCTCGACGCTGCTGTGGGCCGATCTCGAGAACAAGTACGTCTGGGTCGTGCTGTTCGTGACACTGTCGTTCGGCGTGATCGGCTATGTCGACGATTACCGCAAACTGATCCTGCAGGATCCCGCCGGGATATCTGCAAAGCAAAAGCTCTTCTGGCAGTCCAGTGCGGCCCTTATTGCCGCCATCGCCCTGTACGTTACGGCGACGGACGAGGTGCAGACCTCGTTGTTGATCCCGTATTTCAAGGACCTGGCAATCCCCCTAGGCATGTTCCAGGTCGTCGTAACGTACTTTTTTATTGTCGGCTTCAGTAACGCAGTCAACCTTACTGACGGCCTCGACGGTCTCGCGATCATGCCGACCGTCCTCGTCGGCGGCGCACTCGGAATCTTCGCGTACGTCACCGGCAACGTGAACTTCTCGGGTTACCTCGGTATCCCCTATGTCGCAGGCACCGGGGAGATCCTCGTGTTCTGCACGGCGCTTGCGGGCGCCGGCCTCGGATTCCTGTGGTTCAACACATACCCGGCACAGGTCTTCATGGGCGACATCGGCGCACTGTCCCTCGGCGCAGCGCTCGGTGCAGTCGCCGTGATCGTACGGCAGGAGATCATCCTCGCAATCATGGGCGGCATCTTCGTCGTCGAAACGCTGTCGGTCATGATCCAGGTCGCATCGTTCAAGCTGACCGGCAAGCGCGTCTTCCGCATGGCGCCGATCCACCACCACTTCGAGCTCAAGGGGTGGGCCGAGCCCAAGGTCATCGTCCGTTTCTGGATCATCACGGTCATTCTCGTGCTGATCGGCCTTGCGAGTCTGAAGATCCGATGAGTGCCACGCAGAACACCGCCGCCACGAACCTCGTCGTCGGACTCGGCGCCACGGGTCTTTCCATCGCGCGCTACCTCAAACGCCACGACGAGCGCGCGATCTTCTATGACAGCCGCGAGAAACCGCCCGGATGCGAAGACCTCGAAGCGATCTACCCGGGCGCCGAAGTGCGCCATGCCGACGACGACATTCCGGACGGGACCGAGCGCCTGATCGTCTCGCCCGGCGTGCCCGATTGTCACCCGCTGCTCGAGAAGGCGCGCGGCGAGGACATCGAAGTGGTCTCCGACATCGAGTTATTTGCGCGTGCGGCAGACAAGCCGTTCCTGGCCGTCACGGGCTCGAACGGCAAGAGCACGGTGACGACACTGTTGTGGCAGATGTGCTGCGCGGACGGACGCGCGGCGCTGGCCGGCGGCAATCTCGGCGAGCCTGCGCTCGACCTGCTCGAGCATGACGAGACCGACATCTATGTACTCGAGCTGTCGAGTTTCCAGCTGCAGCGCACCCACACGCTGCCTGCCGAAGTCGCGGTGCTGCTGAACGTAACACCCGATCACCTCGACTGGCACCGGGACGAGGCCGAGTATCGGGCGGCCAAGTACCGCATCTTCGATGACGCCGACGCGGCCGTCATCAACCGGACCGACGAAGAGGCGGCGCGGCGGACCAGCCATTGCGGGCGCGTCGTCAGTTTCGGGCTCGACGAACCTGAAGAAGACCACTACGGCATTCGCGAAGAGCAGGGCCGGAAGTACCTGGCCTGCGGCGAGGCGCTGTTGCTCGCGATTCGCGACCTGGCGCTGTACGGGGTGCACAACCAGCTCAACGCGCTCGCGGCGCTGGCTGCCGGCGACCTGATCGGTCTCGAGCGCGCAGCAATGCTGCAGGTGCTCGTCGAATTCCCGGGTTTGCCGCACCGCATGCAGTTCGTCGCGCGCATCGGCGCCGTCGATTACATCAACGATTCCAAGGCGACCAACGTCGCCGCGGCCGTCGCGTCGATTGACTCGGTCGACGGCATGCTCGTGCTGATTGCCGGCGGAGAAGGCAAGGGCGGTGATTTTAGCGGCCTGGCCACGGCCGTCGAGGGCAAGCTGCGCGGAGCCGTGCTGATCGGCCAGGACGCAGACAAGATCGCTCGGGCCCTCGACACGGTCATGCCCGTGCATTTTGCCGAGAACATGGAATCCGCGGTGCACCTGGCAGCCGGCTGCGCCGAATCGGACGATACGGTATTGCTCGCACCTGCCTGCGCGAGCTTCGACCAGTACGACAACTACATGGCGCGGGGCGACGCATTCGTGGCCGCTGTCGAGGGCCTGCAGACATGACCTCGCGAGCCGCCACCATGCCGTTTCCGGCACGCCTCAAGACCGAGCTCAAGCTCGACTACGTGCTGCTCACGATCGCGCTGGCGCTGTTGCTCGGCGGGCTCGTGATCCTCGCCTCGGCGTCCATCTCGGTGTCCGACAATGCCACGGGCAACCCGTTCTTCTACCTGCAGCGACAGCTCGTCGCCGCGGCCATAGGCACCGCTGCTGCGGGTTTCTGCCTGTTCGTTCCCTTGCAGGTGTGGCGCAGTCTCGGGCCGCTGTTGCTGTTGCTCGGGCTCGCGCTGCTAGTCGTAGTGCTCATTCCCGGCTTCGGCCACGAAGTCAACGGCGCGCGCCGCTGGCTGCGTGTCGGCATCATGAATCTGCAGGTGTCCGAGCCCGCGCGACTCTGCATCATCATGTACCTGGCCGGTTATCTCGTGCGGCGCAGCAAGACCGTGCGCGAGGCGTTCGTGGGCTTCCTGCGGCCGATGCTGGTACTGACGCTGGCAGGCTTGCTGCTGCTCGCGGAACCGGATTTCGGCGGTGCCATCGTGCTGCTCGCCACGGCCCTCGTCATGCTGTTTGTCGCGGGTGCGCGTATTCGCGACTTCATCGTCTTCTTTTTCGCCGCCGTCGCCGCGATGACGGCGCTCGCCGTGATGTCGCCGTATCGTCTGAAGCGCCTGACGGGATTCATGGACCCGTGGTCCGACCCATTCGATTCGGGTTTTCAGCTCATACAGTCGCTGATCGCGATCGGCCGGGGCGAGTGGTTTGGCGTCGGTCTCGGCAACAGCGTGCAGAAGCTCTTTTACCTGCCCGAGGCGCACACCGACTTCGTGTTCGCCGTGTTCGCCGAGGAATTCGGCCTGCTCGGTTCGCTGCTTCTGATCACACTGTTCCTGGCCTTCCTGTGGCGCATTCTCAGGCTCGGCATCCGGGCCCACGACGCCGAGCGCCATTTCGAAGCCTACCTGGCCATCGGCCTCGGTACGTGGCTGGGACTGCAGGCGTTCATCAACGTTGGCGTAAACATGGGCCTGCTGCCGACCAAGGGGCTCACGCTGCCGCTGATCAGCTACGGCCGCAGCAGCCTCATCGTCACTATGATCAGCATCGGCCTGCTGCTGCGCATTCACCACGAGCTGACCGTCGACGCCAGGCCCGTCAATCGCAAGCGGGGTCGCAGAAAGTCATGAGCGTGCGACCCATAATGATCATGGCCGGCGGCACCGGCGGGCACGTCTACCCGGCGCTCGCCGTGGCGCGCGCGCTGCAGGCTGCGTCGCGTGACGTCGTCTGGCTGGGGACTCAGCGCGGCCTCGAGGCCCGCATCGTGCCGGCCGCCGAAATCGATATCGAGTGGATCAGCGTCAAGGGCCTGCGCCGCAAGGGCCTGCTGGCCGCGGTCGTGGCGCCGTTCCAGGTCGGGTGGGCGCTGCTGCAGTCGCTTGCCGTCATTATTCGTCGCCGTCCCGCGGCCGTTCTCGGCATGGGCGGATTCGTCAGCGGTCCGGGCGGTGTCGCCGCCTGGCTGACGCGCCGCCCGCTCGTCATTCACGAGCAGAACGCTGCCGCGGGCCTGACCAACCGTCTTCTGGCGCGTCTTGCCCGGGTTGTGCTGCAAGCCTTCCCGGGCAGTTTTAATTCCCGCGTTCGCGCGCAAACCGTCGGCAACCCGGTGCGCGAGGACATTGCCGCCGTGCCACCGCCGCACGAGCGCTACACCGAACGCAAGGGGCCGCTGCGCGTCCTCGTTCTTGGCGGCAGCCAGGGCGCACTGGCGTTGAATCGCAGCGTGCCTGCGGCCCTGGCAAAACTCGACAAGGATGTGCGGCCGATCGTGCGCCACCAGTGCGGAGAACGCACGCTCGACACGGCGCGCGAGGCCTATGCCAGCAACGACGTCGAGGTCGAGCTCGTGCCCTTCATCGAGGACATGGCCGAGGCCTACGCGTGGGCAGACCTCGTGATCTGCCGCGCGGGCGCCCTGACTGTCGCCGAGCTTTGCGCCGTCGGGTTGCCGGCCCTGTTCGTGCCGTACCCGGCGGCCGTCGACGATCACCAGACCGCCAACGCGCGGCCAATGGCAGATGCCGGGGCTGCGATGATCGTGCCCGAGAGAGAAATCACGCCGACGTATCTCGCCGATCTGCTGCGCGAATGGCTGCAGTCGCGCGCCGAGTTGCAGCAAAAGGCCGCGCGTGCGCGTGCCATGTCACAGCCCGATGCGTTGGACCGCATTGCCGGAATCTGCCTGGCGCAGGCAGGAGGCGTCGCATGATCAAGCGTATGCGCCGCATCCAGACCATGCACTTCGTCGGCATCGGCGGCTCGGGTATGTCGGGTATCGCCGAGGTTATGCTCAATCTCGGCTATGCCGTCCAGGGATCGGATCTCGGTGCCAACAAACAGACGCGGCGTCTCGAGGGCCAGGGTGCAACCGTGTTCATCGGGCATGCGGCCGGCCACATCGAGGGTGCCGACGCGGTCGTCGTATCCAGCGCGGTCGACGACACCAATCCCGAGGTCGCGGCCGCGCGCGAGCGCCGCATGCCGGTTGTCAGCCGGGCGGAAATGCTGGCCGAGCTCATGCGCTTTCGCTACTCGATCGCGGTCGCCGGCACCCACGGCAAGACCACGACAACGAGCCTCGTCGCCAGCGTGCTGGCCGAGGGTGGCCTGGATCCGACGTTCGTCATCGGTGGCCGGCTCAAGAGTGCGGACGCCAATGCGCGGCTGGGGCAGGGCGATTACCTCGTCGCCGAGGCCGATGAGAGCGATGCGTCCTTCGTGCACCTGAAACCAATGCTCGCCGTCGTCACGAACATCGACGCCGATCACATGGAGACCTATGACGGGGATATCGAGAGGCTCAAGTCGGGCTTCATCGAGTTCCTGCACAACCTGCCGTTCTATGGCCTCACGGTCGTGTGCACGGACGATCCCGGCGTGAACGACATCCTCGACGACATCGGTCGCTCGGTGACGACCTATGGCACCAACGAGGATGCCGACGTCCGTGCTGTCAAGATCGAATACCACGAAGACTTCACCAAGTTCGACGTGGTGCGCAGTGGGGACACCTTTCAGGTGTCCCCGGAGAATCCTTCCACGGGAGTGGAACGTACGCACGGGGACACACGAAGTGTGTCCCCAGTTATGCACGTAACTTTGCGGTTGCCGGGTCTGCATAATGTGCGCAATGCGCTTGCGGCAATCGCCGTCGCGGACGAGCTGCAGATCGCTGACAAGGCTGTCATCGCCGCGCTAGAGAATTTCGAAGGCATCGACCGGCGCTTCCAGAGTCTCGGCGAAGTACGAATTAAAGCCGGCACTGTCCGCATCGTCGACGACTACGGGCATCATCCGACCGAAGTCGCCGCGACGCTCTCGGCAGCCAAGGCCGCGTACCCCGATCGCCGCATCGTGCTGGTATTCCAGCCGCATCGCTACACGCGCACACGTGATCTCATGGACGACTTCGCCAACGTCTTGTCGGATGCCGATGCGCTGGTGCTGCTCGACGTGTACGCGGCCGGCGAAGAACTGATTTCTGGCGCAGACGGCCGGACGTTGGCGCGCGCGGTGCGAACCCGCGGCGCCATCGATCCGGTCTTCGTCGAACGGCTCGATGACCTGGCGGACGTGCTCGGCGGCGTCCTGCGTGATGGTGACCTCGTGCTGACGATGGGGGCCGGGGATATCGGCGCATATGCGCAGTCCTTGCCGCAACTCCTTGGCGACGCGCCGTCACTGCAGGTGCATTCATGATGGTGCTGGCGAGCGATATGAGCGTTCAGGGCGAGCTGCGCTACGACGAGCCGATGAGCCGTCATACGTCGTGGAGGATCGGCGGCCCGGCAGACGTGTTCTTCGTGCCCGCGAGCATCGAAGACCTGTCGGCGTTCCTCGCCGGACTCGATCGCGACACGCCGGTCTTCTGGCACGGTGTCGGGACCAACCTGCTCGTACGTGACGGCGGTATCCGCGGAGTCGTGGTTTCCGCATCGCGGATGCTGCGCGATCTCGAGCGCGTCGACCGAAACACGGTCCGGGCCGGTGCAGGGCTGCCGTGCACACAGCTCGCGCGTCAATGCGTCCGCTGGGGCCTGGGCCCATCCGAATTCTTCGCAGGCATCCCCGGAACCGTCGGCGGTGCGCTGGCGATGAACGCGGGGGCACACGGAGGCGAAACCTGGGAACGCGTCGTCGCGGTGCGCACGATCGCGCGTGATGGGGAAATCCACGAGCGCACGCCGGCCGAGTACGGCATCGGCTATCGCAGCGTCTCGGGACCCACCGACGAGTGGTTTCTCGAAGGGACGTTGCGCTTCGAACCGGACGTGACGCCGAGCCTTGAGACGATGCGCGCCATGCTGGAGCGCCGCAAGGCAACGCAGCCTCTCGGGCTGCCGAGCTGCGGTTCGGTGTTTCGCAATCCGCCGGGCGATTATTCGGCCCGGCTCATCGAGGCGGCGGGTCTGAAGGGACACAGCATCGGCGGCGCGCAGGTGTCGGAAAAACACGCCAATTTCATCATCAATACGGGGGACGCGACGGCGACCGACGTCGAGGACCTGATAGAGCACGTTCAGCGAACCGTCTTCGAGGCGCATGGCGTCGAACTCGTGCACGAAGTACGCATCGTCGGCGAGGTGCCCGCATGAACCGGCCTGTCGAAGAGCGCCGTGCGGTTGGCAATGCCGCCGAGTTCGGGCGCGTCGCTGTCATCCTGGGCGGACTTTCGAGCGAGCGCGAGGTTTCACTGGATACGGGCGCGGCGGTGCTGGCGGCGCTGACAGAGCGCAGCGTTGATGCGCACGCGTGGGACCCGGCGCAGCAGCCGATGCGTGACTTCGCGAATGCCGGCTTCGATCGCGCCTGGATCGCGCTGCACGGACCGGGCGGCGAAGACGGCGCGCTGCAGGGACTACTGCAGTGGCTCGAGGTTCCTTACACAGGCAGCGGTGTCATGGCGTCGGCTGTCGCGATGGACAAGGCGCGCAGCAAGCACCTGTTCCGGGCGGCCGGCATCCCGACGCCTGACTACGCTGTCGTCAGCTCGCGCGAGGAAGCGTCGCGCGCGGCGCACAAGCTCGGCTTACCGCTGGTAACGAAACCGGTTGGCGAGGGTTCGAGTGTTGGCATGGCCAAGGTCTTCGATCGCGCCGCACTCGACGATGCCGTCGATCTGGCATTGCGCTATGGCGATGAGGCGATTGTCGAGACCTGTATCACGGGGGCGGAATACACGGTCGGTGTCCTGCAGGGCCGGGCGCTGCCGAGCATTCGGATCGAGACGCCGCGCGTGTTCTACGACTACCGCGCCAAGTACGAATCGGAGCGCACCGAGTACATTTGCCCGGGCACGGACAGCGCCGCGGCAGAAGCCGTGTACGCGAAGCTCGCGCTTGCCGCGTTTGCGGAGCTGGGCTGCTCGGGATGGGGCCGCGTCGATTTCATGACGGGCCAGGATGACCAGCCGCTCGTGCTCGAGGTCAACACCGTGCCCGGCATGACCAGCCACAGCCTGGTGCCGATGGCGGCGCGGCAGGACGGCATCGAGTTCGACGAACTCTGCTGGCGGATTCTCGAAACGAGTATGGCCGCGGACGAACACCGCGCCATGGCGGAGGTGAGTGCCAGTGGGGCGTAAACAGGCAAAACGCCGGAAACAGAAGAAGGCACGGACCTTCACGTTGCCGCGCATCCGTATCGGCCGTATCGTCGCGCCGCTCGTTGCCGTGGGCATCGTCGTCGCGACCTACCACGTCACGATATTTCTGCTCGATCGCGACATCGCGGCGATCGAGATCAGCGGACCATTCCAGCGCGTCACGGCGCTGCAGATCGAGGAGGCGATCGGCAGCGAGGTCGACAAGGGATTCGTCGGCGCCAACCTCGACCGCATCCGGGCAGATATCGTCGCGCTGCAGTGGATCGACCAGGCGCGTGTCGCACGCCGCTGGCCGAATCGCCTCACCATCGCAGTGACCGAGCAGGTACCTGCCGCGATCTGGGGCGAGCGCGGACTCCTCAATACGCGTGGCGACCTGTTCGTCTCCGCAGCGCGCCATACCCCGGCCGAGTTACCGCGCCTGAGCGGTCCGGACGGCAGCTCGGCCAGGGTCGCGAGGCGCTATCTCGACGTGCGCGACAAGCTCATCCCGGCCGGGCTCGACCTCAGGAGCATCCATCTCGATGCACGTGGTGCCTGGAACATGACGCTCGGCAACGGGATCGAAGTGCGCATCGGGCGCCGCAACGTCGGCAAGCGCACCGACCTGTTTCTCGACGTCGTCGCCGGCATCATCTCGGGCCGTGCCGCCGACATCGAGTACGTCGACATGCGCTACGGCAACGGTTTCACGATCGGCTGGAAAGGCGGTCCGCAGACTCCGGTCGGCGATGCACAAGGCGAAGGGAAAAAGCTGCTCGCATCCAGGGGAGCGGAGTAAATGTCGAAGCGACCTGACAGGAAGATGATCGTCGGGCTGGATATCGGCACGTCGAAGGTCGTGGCGATCGTCGGTGAAGTCAATGAGGACGGCAGCATCGAAGTCGTCGGCATCGGTACGCACCCGTCCCGCGGCCTCAAGAAAGGCGTCGTCGTCAACATCGAATCCACCGTGCACTCGATACAGCGTGCCGTCGAAGAGGCCGAACTCATGGCCGGTTGCGACATCCATTCGGTGTACACGGGCATCGCGGGGAGCCATGTGCGCAGCCTGAACTCGCACGGCATCGTCGCGATACGTGATTCCGAGGTCAGCGCCGGCGATGTCGACCGCGTCATCGACGCGGCGCGCGCCGTCGCAATCCCGGCCGACCAGAAGATCCTGCACATCCTGCCGCAGGAATTTCTCATCGACAGCCAGGAAGGTATTCGCGAACCCGTCGGCATGTCGGGCGTGCGTCTCGAAGCCAAGGTCCACATGGTGACGGGCGCCGAGAGTGCCGCACAAAACATCGTCAAGTGCGTGCAGCGCTGCGGCCTCGAAGTCGACGACATCGTGCTCGAACAGCTTGCGTCCAGTTACGCAGTGCTGACCGACGACGAAAAGGAACTGGGATCCTGCATCGTCGACATCGGCGGTGGCACGACCGACATCGCGGTGTTCCTGGGCGGCGCCATCCAGCACACGGCCGTGATCCCGATTGCGGGCGACCAGGTGACAAATGACATTGCCGTGTCGATGCGCACGCCTACGCAATACGCCGAGGAAATCAAGATCAAGTATGCCTGCGCACTGTCGCAGCTTGCCAATCCCGACGAGACGATCGAGGTGCCGAGCGTCGGCGACCGGCCGCCGCGTCGCCTGGCGCGACAGACACTCGCCGAAATCGTCGAGCCCCGTTACGAAGAGCTGTTTGGCCTGGTACGCGATGAACTTCGCCGGAGCGGCTTCGAGGAGCTCATCGCCGCCGGCGTCGTCATCACGGGTGGCAGCGCGAAGATGGAGGGTGCAGTCGAGCTGGCCGAGGAGGTTTTTCACATGCCTGTTCGACTCGGTGCGCCGCAGTATGTCGAGGGTCTCATGGATGTGGTGCGTAACCCGATCCATGCGACGGGCGTCGGTCTGCTGCTGTACGGATATGAGAATCTCGCCCGCCGCGATCGTCGCAGTACGCCGATTGGCGGAAACCTGGGTGAGGTGTGGGACCGCATGAAGAGCTGGTTCCAGGGCCACTTTTAAGAAGTTGTTGTTAACAGGGGTTCAGTGAGTGCCCCACAGGGAAAATCGAGAAGCGGAGGAAGACTCAATGTTCGAATTAATGGATGCACACAGCCAAAGCGCGGTGATCAAGGTCATCGGCGTCGGCGGCGGCGGCGGGAATGCCGTCAGTCACATGGTGGATACCGGTATCGAGGGCGTCGATTTCATTTGCGCCAACACCGACTCGCAGGCGCTCAAGGGATCGCGCGTGCGCACGTCGCTGCAGATCGGCTGCAACATCACCAAGGGCCTCGGAGCGGGTTCCGATCCCGACATCGGCCGCCAGGCCGCGATGGAGGATCGTGACCGGATTCACGAGGTAATCGAAGGCGCCGACATGCTGTTCATTACGGCCGGCATGGGCGGCGGTACGGGCACGGGCGCTGCGCCCGTCGTTGCGCAGGTCGCCAAGGAACTCGGTATCCTTACGGTAGCCGTCGTAACCAAGCCGTTCCTCATGGAAGGCGGCAAGCGCATGCAGATCGCGGACCACGGCATCGGTGAGCTGGGCAAGTTCGTCGACTCGCTGATCACGATTCCCAACGAGAAGTTGCTGACGGTCCTCGGGGGCGAGACGACCCTGCTCGACGCATTCGGTGCGGCCAACCAGGTGTTGCAGGGCGCGGTGCAGGGCATCGCTGAACTCATCACGCGGCCGGGTCTGATCAATGTCGACTTCGCCGACGTGCGCACTGTAATGTCGGAGATGGGGATGGCGATGATGGGCACGGGCGTCTCGGCGGGTGAGGACCGCGCGCGCGAGGCGGCCGAAGCCGCGATCTCGAGCCCGCTGCTCGAGGACATCAACCTCGCCGGCGCCAACGGCATCCTGGTCAACGTCACGGCCGGCATGGACATGTCGATCGGCGAGTTCCAGGAAGTGGGCAACACGGTCAAGGAGTTCGCATCGGACGATGCCACCGTGGTTGTCGGAACGGTCATCGATTCCGACATGACGGATCGCATTCGCGTGACCGTCGTCGCGACGGGTCTCGGCCAGCAGGCGGCGGCCGCGGAATCACCGATGCGTATCGTGCGCCGCACGCAGGCGCAGGCAGAGCCCAACTACCACACGCTGGACAAGCCGACCGTGCAGCGCAAGCGTGCCGTGGGTGATGGCCTCGAAGGGGCCGGTTTGCAGGAAGAGCTGCTCGACATCCCGGCATTCCTGCGCCGCCAGGCCGACTAACCCAGAGTACGCCGCCGCCGGCTTTACTCACTCGCCGGCGGGTGCAGCCTCCGCAAGCCGGCCCGGGACGATCCCGGGCCGGCCCCTTTCCTTCCCGCTGAGACCAGGTTCTCGAATTTCCATGATACGAATGCGCTAACAGACTCATTTGATAGCATTTTTTACCACTTGTGATACCCTTGCGCGCGATATGCTCAGACAACGAACTCTCAAATCGACGGTACGCGCCACGGGCGTCGGCCTGCATTCGGGCGAGAAAGTATTCATGACGCTGCGGCCCGCGGCCGAGAATGCCGGGATCACGTTTCGCCGCGTCGACCTCGAACATCCCGTCGACATTCCCGCGGATCCGAAACTGGTCGGCGAAACGATGCTCGGGACGACGCTCGTGAAAGACGGTGTGCGCGTTGCAACGGTCGAGCACCTGATGTCGGCCCTGGCCGGTCTCGGCATCGACAATATTTACGTTGACCTGTCTGCGGCCGAAGTGCCGATCATGGACGGCAGTGCCGGCCCCTTCGTGTTCCTGCTGCAGTCGGCCGGCATCGAGGAACAGAATGCGGCCAAGAAGTTCATCCGCATCAAGAAGAAAGTGCGCGTCGAAGACGGCGACAAGTGGGCCGAATTTCGGCCGTTCAATGGCTTCAAGGTGAACTTCAAGGTTTATTTCAATCACCCCGTATTCAACAAGCTGAGCCAGCACGCGACGATCGACTTCTCGTCGAGTTCGTTTCTCAAGGAAGTCAGTCGTGCGCGCACCTTCTGTTTCCTGCGCGACGTCGAGGCGCTGCGCGAACGTAACCTGACGCTCGGCGGCAGCATGGATAACGCGATCGTGCTGGACGACTACCGCATCCTCAACGAGGACGGCCTGCGGTACACGAACGAGTTCGTCATCCACAAGATCCTCGACGCCATCGGCGATGCCTACCTGCTCGGGCACGGCCTGATCGGGGAATTGCGCGCCTATAAGTCGGGGCACGAGCTCAACAACAAGCTGCTGCGCGCGATGCTCGAAGACGAATCGGCCTGGGAAATGACCACGTTCGAGGATTCGCGCAAGGCGCCCATATCCTACGCCGCCCCGGCGTACGCCTGATCGTTATCCCTGGGACACCCGAATCCGGCACTGCGTCGCGCTGACGCCGCTCTCCCGGGCTGCCGCCAACAGCCGATCGGTCTCGTATCGCAGCCGGCTGGCCCATGCCGACGAGGCGGCGATAACGACGAGATCCCCATCGTCACGCACGTTGGCGGCGACGATGGCGCCCGCATACTCGGCCGGCAGCGCATTGCTCAGCGTGTCCGTCAGCGCGCCGAGATCCCGGGCGCGCCGGACAATCTTGGCTAACTCCCCGCCAGAACAGGGATTTAGCAGGTTCTTAAGGTGTTTTCCGGCCATGCGGGAAAATGTGACGTAATCGGCGCTTTTTGTCGAGTCTCGTGAGACCTGCGTCTTAAGAGGTGCTCAAGACCTTGTAATGATTTTGGACATTATGCATATTGGCCTCCACGACAAAGGCAAACCCGTTGCGAGGCGGGGACGCAAAACCACCGGCCCTGTGCGACAGGGCAGCGGGGCTTCCGAAGTGACCAGGTACTGCAAGCTCATAATAACGCCAAAAAGCGACCATGGTGGTGTGGCCGCCGGCTCGCGAACTTGCAGCGACAAGCAGACAACAATGACAAGACGCCCGGGGCGCAATCGATGAACGTTGTAATTTTCGGCAAGGGGTTCGGGAAGCCCCGTCAGGTCAGCCTGACCGGGGCAAAAGCCTCTCTCGCAGCCGCCGCAGCAGGATTCGTCGTTGTCGCGGCAGGATTCGCCGGCGGTTACTGGTTCTCGTCCTACAACGGGTCGGGCGTCAGCAACCACGAACTGGGCCAGCTGACCAACCGCATTGTCGAGCAGAAGGATACGATCGCGGACATCCGGCAGGGTAACGAGGATACGCTCGATGCGCTGTCCATTCGCATTGCACAGCTCAACGCACGCCTGATCCGTCTCGACGCGGTCGGGCGCCGCCTGACCGAAATGGCGGAGATCGACGACAGCGAGTTCAATTTCGACGCCGAGCCAGCACTGGGCGGTCCGGAAGAGCCGATGAGCGCCGGATCCAACGTCGCCGTGCCCGAGGTACTCGGGGCCATGACGGCACTCGGCTACCAGCTCGACAACCGTGAGGCCCAGCTCAATGTGCTCGAGTCGGTACTCATGAACCAGAATCTCAAGGATCGCGTCTATCCGCAGGGCCGGCCGGTCAAGTCAGGCTGGCTGTCGTCCTACTTCGGCAAGCGCACGGACCCGTTCACGGGCAAGCCTGCCAACCATACCGGCATCGACTTCGCCGGTACGCTCGGCGCCGAGATCGTCGCGGTGGCGGACGGCGTGGTGTCCTGGTCTGGCGACCGCTACGGCTACGGCATCATGGTCGAGATCAACCATGGCAACGGGTATGCGACGCGTTACGCGCACAATTCCGAGAACCTCGTGTCCGTCGGCGACGAGGTGAGGAAGGGGCAGGTCGTTGCCCTGATGGGCGAGACGGGCCGCGCGACAGGACCGAACCTGCACTTCGAGGTGCTGCAAGGCGGCCGCAGGGTCAACCCGGTCAATTTCATCCGCGAATCTGCGGATTAGCGCCGCTCATCTGAGAGTCCGATCACGGCCCGCAGCGGCCGGGGCTTGTGTTCGCAATATCTGCCCCTAAATCACGACATCAACCGCAAATTGGCCGTAGAATAGCGGCCTTTGTCATACTGGGGAGCCCTCGGTGGCCAATTTCCTGACCCGTATTTTCGGCAGCCGCAACCAGCGCCTGCTGCGGCAGTACGGCAAGATCGTCAATCGCATCAATTCCCTCGAGGCAGACCTGCAGGCGCTCGACGACGACGCACTCAGGGCCAAGACAGACGAATTCAGGAAGCGTTACGCTGACGGCGAATCGCTTGACAGCCTGCTGCCTGAATGCTTTGCCGTCGCGCGCGAGGCGTCGGTACGCACCATGGGCCTGCGGCCGTTCGATGTCCAGCTTATCGGCGGCATGGTCCTCAACGACGGCAATATCGCCGAGATGCGCACCGGCGAAGGCAAGACCCTGATGTCGACACTGCCCGCTTATCTCAACGCGATCAGTGGCGAGGGCGTGCACATCGTCACGGTGAACGAGTACCTGGCGCAGCGTGACGCCGACTGGATGCGGCCCATTTATGAGTTCCTGGGGTTGACGGTCGGGGTGTCCCGGGCCGGACAGACCAGCGAAGAGAAACAGGAGGCCTACGGCGCCGACATTACCTATGCGACCAACAACGAGCTCGGCTTCGATTATCTGCGCGACAATCTGGCGTTCTCGACGGCGGACAAGACGCAGCGGACGCTGAATTTCGCCATCGTCGACGAAGTGGACTCGATTCTCATCGACGAGGCCCGCACACCGCTGATCATCTCGGGCCCGGCCGAGGCCAGTACCGACCTGTACGCGCAGATCAACAAGCTGATCCCGAAGCTGACGGCGCAGGAAGAAACCGAGCAGCCGACCAACTATGAGGTCCGGGCCAATCGCGTTGTGGTGACGGACCGCGACAATGCGGAGATGACGCTCGACGAGGCCGTGACGCTGGCCGAGGCCAATGATGCCGATATCGTGCTCGTCGATGGCGACGAGAAGCCGGCGAAAGTCCGCTTGCTGCCGCGTGGCGACTACACGCTCGATCTCAAGGCAAAACAGGCGCACATCACCGAGGAAGGGCATACCAAAGTCGAGTCCCTGATGGCGCAGCACGGCCTGCTGAACGAAGGCGAGAGCCTCTACGATCCCGGTAACATTCGCCTGCTCCACCACCTCAACGCGGCACTGCGCGCCCACTCAATCTACCGCCGCGACGTCGAATACGTCGTCAAGGACGGTGAAGTCGTCATCGTCGACGAATTCACAGGGCGTACCATGCCGGGCCGGCGCTGGGGCGACGGCCTGCACCAGGCTGTCGAGGCGAAGGAGGGCGTGTCGATCCGGCAGGAAAACCAGACCGTCGCGTCGATCACGTTCCAGAATTACTTTCGCCTGTACAACAAGCTTTCGGGCATGACGGGTACGGCAGATACCGAGGCCTTCGAGTTCCAGTCGATCTATGGTCTCGAGGTCGTCGTCATCCCTACGCACAAACCGATGATTCGCGACGACCAGCCCGACCTTGTCTACCTGACCGAGAAGGACAAATACGATGCGATCGTCGAGGACATCGTCGATTGCAAGGAACGCGGCCAGCCCGTGCTGGTCGGCACCACGTCGATCGAGGCATCCGAGCTACTTTCGAAATTCCTGAAGAACAAGAAGATCAAGCACGAGGTACTCAACGCCAAGCAGCACGAGCGCGAGGCACTGATCGTGCAGAACGCAGGTCGTCCCGGGGCGATCACGATCGCGACCAACATGGCCGGCCGCGGCACCGATATCGTGCTCGGGGGAAGCCTCGACGCGGCGCTTGTCGACGTCGAAGACGATTCCGCCAAGGCCGATGTGCGCGAGGAGTGGCAGGAGCGCCACAACCAGGTCGTGGATGCCGGTGGCCTGCACATCATCGGCACCGAGCGCCACGAATCCCGCCGTATCGACAACCAGCTCAGGGGGCGGTCGGGGCGCCAGGGCGACCCGGGTTCGTCACGTTTTTACCTTTCGATGGAAGACTCGCTCATGCGTATCTTCGGAGACCCCGAACGCACGAAGGCGCTGCTGGCGCGCGCGGGCATGCGCGAAGGTGAAGCGATCGAGAGTCGTCTGTTGACGCGGCAGATCGAACGGGCGCAACGCAAAGTCGAGGCGCACAACTTCGACATTCGCAAGAATCTGCTCGAGTACGATGATGTTGCCAATGACCAGCGCAAGGTCGTATACGTGATGCGTAACGACCTCATGGAGGCCGACGAAGTCGAGGATTCGATCGCGGCGATTCGCGAAGAGGTGGTTGAGAACGCGGTGCACCAGTACATCCCGCCGGGGTCGCTCGACGAGATGTGGGACGCGGAAGGACTGTCGCACGCCCTCGACGCCGAATTCGGCGTGCGCGCGGACGTGGCGCGCTGGGCACACGAGGATTCGACGCTCACGGTCGAAGCCATCGCCGAGCGCTGCGTCGGCGAGGTGAGCAAAGCCTACGAGAAGAAAGCGGGTGACATCGGCCCCGACATCATGCGAGGCGTGGAAAAGCAGGTCATGTTGCGGCAGCTCGACATGCACTGGAAGGAGCACCTCGCCGCCATGGATCACCTGCGCCAGGGCATCGGGCTGCGGTCGTACGCGCAGAAGAATCCGAAGCAGGAATACAAGCGCGAGGCGTTCGAGATGTTCGGTGAGATGATCGAACAGGTGAAACACGACACGGTCAGCATCCTGTCACGCATTCGCGTGCAGAGCGAAGAAGATCTTGCCGAGATGGAGGCACGCCGTCGCCAGGAAGAGCAGATGAAGTTCCAGCACGCCGAGGCGTCGGCGCTCGGTGGCGCGGAGGGCGGCGCTTCGGGCGGGACGCCGGCGCAGCCGCAGGCGCAGCCCCAGACCCCGTTCGTGCGCGATGGGCGCAAGGTCGGTCGCAACGAGCCATGCCCGTGCGGGTCGGGCAAGAAATTCAAGCAGTGCCACGGCAAGTTGAGCTGAGACACCGAGGTCGATGGATCATTTTCATGTCGCCGCGGGAATCCTGTGCGATACCCGTGGACGCGTGTTGATTGCCGAGCGCCTGGGCGGTGGCCCATTCCACGGCCTGTGGGAATTTCCGGGCGGCAAGATAGGAGATGATGAGACGCCCGTCCAGGCGTTGTCACGCGAGCTGGCCGAAGAGCTGGGTATCGAGGTAACGACCTGCGCGTCGTTCATGAACCTCCGGCATGAGTACGACGATCGCGTCGTGACGATCGAGTTCTTTATCGTCATTGACTGGTTGAGCGAGCCGGTCGGCCGCGAGGGCCAGGAATTACGCTGGGTCCCCCGTGAGCAACTCGATGCCGACGAGCTGCTGCCGGCCGACGTCCCCGTCGTCGAGGCATTGCGGCAGCATCACTAGCAGATCGATAGTCGGAAGGGGACGTCGTGGCCGGTCTGCACGGCACGTCGCTCGACGCTCGACCATTCGAGGAAGCGGACTGTGAAACGATGCTGACTGCCACTGATCTCGGGAAACAGCGTGCCGTCGCCGTCGAGGCTGACGCGCAGCAGCCGGCATTTCGCGTCCTTCTGCATGCTGTGCTGGTACATGCCGTTGATCGCCGTCTTGTCCACCGGTTCCGCACTCTCGCGAATTAGCCAGAGCAACTCGGTGACGGCGTCGCAGACCGGACGCACAGCCGCGACCCACTGTTCGAGGTCTCGGCAGCGCCGTTCGTAGGGCTGCCTGAGCCAGTGACTGTAGACTGGCAGGTCGAACTCGCAGGTACCGCCGGGGATCGAGCTGCGGTGCTTGATGGAACTCAGAAACTCCGAGTCCTTGAGCGGCTGCAGGAAGGCGGTGCCGATGCTGCCCAGTTCCTCGCGGCTTGCGGACAGGTTGTGAATCAGCGTATCGAGGCGGCCGGTATCGACGCCGGGCTGGCTGTGGAACTGCTGCAGAATCCCGAGCTGGTGGTCGAGTTCCTTGTGCACGTCGCTGCGAACGTCGCCGCGCGACAGGATGGCCAGGATATCGAGCAGGGTCGCTATCGTCGCACGCGTCGACCAGTCCGTCTCCAACTCGCCGTTATAAAGCATCTGCTGGTAGAGGAACTCGAGACGAAGAAACGTCCGCATGCGCTCGGATAACGGCTGCTCGTACTCCATCTGGGCGGCAGCCGTTTGTGGCGCGATATCGCTGGCAGGTTTGGCCATGCGGCTATTCTGCGACACGACCTCCCTCGTGGCAAATATGTTATCGGCCGCACAGCAACCGGCATATCAACAGGATAGAATTCGGCAGCGTTTTCCCATTTCCGGATATCTATGCCCAGTGAACGTTCAACGGCTGACGACCGCGGCAAATGGCTGCTTTATCTCGGCGGCTGGCTCTTACTATTTGCCGTCACGATCATCGTCTACCTGCCAGGGCTCCATGGACCCTTCGTACTCGACGATTTCAGCAGTATCGCCCGGCTCGGCGATTTCGACGGCGTCCGCAACTGGGAGACGTTCAGGGCCTTCGTCTTCAGCGGAGCGTCGGGCCCCACGGGTCGACCCCTGTCCCTGCTGAGTTTTCTCATCGACGGCAACAACTGGCCGACCGACCCGTATCCGTTCAAACGAACCAACCTGGTCATTCACCTGGCGAATGGTGTCCTGCTCGGCCTGGTGATCGCGAAGTTTCTCGAGGCGCTGGGCTACGAACGCAGTGCCATGCGCGGCATTTCGCTACTCTGTGCCGCCGCGTGGCTGCTGCACCCGTTCCTCGTCTCGACGACCCTGTACCCCGTGCAGCGGATGGCGCAGCTCGCCACGTTGTTCATGCTGGCGGGCATACTCGCGTGGGTGCAGGCACGCATGTTGCTGCTGCGTGACCCGCGGCGCGCCTACGTGCAGATGACCCTGGTATTGCCGCTGTTCACCTTCCTGGCCATGATCTCGAAGGAGAATGGCATCCTCCTGCCCGTGCTGGTCGGCGTCATCGAGCTGACGATATTTGCCCGCAAGGGCGCAGGATTCGGTGCGCTCGACCGGCGCTGGGCTGCAGTCTTCGTGTGGCTGCCGCTGGGCGTGATCGCCGCCTATCTCGGCGAGCGCTTCTTCCGCCCTAACTTCTTCGAGGCGATGCCGCCGCGTGATTTCTCGATTTATGAACGACTGCTAACGCAACCGCGCATCCTCATCGACTACCTGCAGAACTGGTTCATACCCAAGCTGTACACGACGGGCGTGTACCAGGACCACGTGATCAAGTCGACCGGATTGCTGACGCCGGCAACGACGCTGGCGAGCATCCTGGTGCACGCGGCCCTGCTGTTTGCCGGGTTCCGTTTACGCGCCAGGTGGCCGCTGGTGAGCCTGGCGATCCTGTTCTTCTACGCGAACCACCTGCTGGAATCGACGGTTATCAATCTCGAGCTGTACTTCGAGCATCGCAATTACCTGGCCGCGGCGTTGTTGTTCCTGCCGCTGGCGGCGGCCCTGTGGTCGCGCCTCGATCGGCGCGTATTCGCGCTTCTCTCGCTCGCCGTGTTGGCGATGCTGGGCGGGTTCACCCGGTACTCGGCGACGATCTGGCAGACGCCCGCGGGCATCGTGCAGGCGTCCGCGATGAAAGCGCCGACCTCGGCCCGGGCCCAGTCGCAATACGCGCTGCTGCTGCTCGCAGCCGGCCAGCCGGATGAGGCATTCCGCGTTTTCGACGAGGCGATCGCAGCCATTCCCGCCGAGAAACCCCTGTTGCGCATCAACAAGCTGACTGCGCAATGTGACCTCGGCCAGCTCGATGCGACGGAAGTGGAGCGAGTCTCGGATATCGTCTCGACCAAGGTCTTCGATTCCCGGCTTTTGAAGCTTTACAACCTGTTCGCGAAGTCCGTCGTGCAGGGCAACTGCCCCGAGGTCGGCCTGCAAACGGTCCTGCCGATGTTTACGCGCATGCTCGACGTGCCGCAGAACGCCCAACAGACGTCGATCGAGTACACGCACATCAAGTTCCTGATCGGCTACGTGCAGCTGTATCTCGGTGACATCGAGCAGGCGATGGCTGCGTTCGAGGATTCGCTGGCCGCCCGCCCCGGGGCGAGCTACGCGATGGCGATGGCGGCGTTGCTGGCGACGACCGGCCATCCCGAGCAGGCCCTGTACCTGTCCGAGGTTGCCCTGACGCAGCTCGATACCGAAAACAACACGACGCTGATTGGCCGGCGCGCAAACGAGGCGGATATCAGGGAGTTCCAGGCGACCGTGCGCGCCGAGATCGAAGCGCAGCAAGGCTCGAGTAACGGTCCGCAAGCACCCTGACCTGGTTGCGTGTTTCCTCGAGGGTGCCGCTGTTGACAATGACGTCGTCGGCGATGTCGAGGCGCTCCTGCCGGCCGGCCTGGGCGGCAAGTATGCGCCGCGCCTGTGCGAGCGACTCGGCGTCGCGCTCCAGCAGTCGCTCCAGCTGAGTCTGTTCGTCGCAGTCGACGACGAGTACGCGGTCGACGAACTCCCGGAGCGCCGAATCGACCAGCAGCGGTACGACGATCAGCTGGTACTCGCCGCCTGCCGCTGCGGCCTGGCGCCGGGTCTCCGCGCCGATGCGCGGATGCAGAATGGCTTCGAGATCCCGGCGCGCCTCGTCGTCGGAGAAAACGGCACTGCGCATGGCTGCCCGGTCGAGGCGGCCGTGCGTATCGATCATGTGTTCACCAAACCGCTCCCGGATTTCCTCGAGCGCGGGCCGGCCCGGCTCGACGACCTCGCGCGCGATGACGTCGGTGTCGATAACGGGTACGCCGAGCGTTGCGAACATCTCCGCAACCGTCGACTTGCCGCTGGCGATGCCGCCGGTCAGGCCGACACGCAGCGGCGCCCTGGACCTGTCGCGGCCCACTAGAGGAACTTGTCGAGGTAGGCTTTCTGGATTGCGTCGCCCCACATCATCGTGACCCAACCGGCCGCAGCAAGGTAGGGTCCGAAGGGGATCGGCACGCTGCGGTCGTGGTGGCGGAACGCCATGAGCGACAGGCCGACGATCGCACCGACGACGGCTGACAGCAGCACGATCAGGTGCAGCTGCTGCCATCCCAGCCAGGCACCGAGCGCGGCAAGCAGCTTGAAGTCGCCGTATCCCATGCCTTCCTTACCCGTGACGAGCTTGAACAGCTGGTAAACCGACCAGAGGCTCAGGTAGCCGGCCATGGCGCCGACGATGGCGTCCCGCGGGGCGATAAACAGCGTCGACGCACCGTCCACAGGGTGAAAAAGACTCATCGCGAGGCCGACCCACAGCAGCGGCAGCACGATCGAATCGGGGATCAGCTGCGTTTCCGCGTCGATCATGGCGATCGGTACCAGCGCGATGGTCAGGACGATCGCCATCACGGCCTCCAGGCCGAAACCGAAACGCCAGGCGCACGCCGCCGCAAGCAGTGCGGTGGCAACTTCGATGAGCGGGTAACGGGCCGAGATGGACTCGCCGCAGTTGCCGCACTTGCCGCCCAGCAACAGGTAGCTGACGACGGGGATGTTCTGCCACGCCTTGATCGTCGCGCCGCAGGACGGGCAGCGCGAACGCGGCGCGATCAGGTCGAACCGTCCTTCGGGCATGTCGCGTTCGCTCGCGTGATGCGCGAGTTCCTCGCATTGTTCTCGCCACTCCCGCTCCATCATCAGCGGCAGGCGATGAATGACGACGTTCAGGAAGCTGCCGATGACGAGGCAAAAGGCGAACACGACGGCGACAAACAGGATCGTGGATTCGGCGAACAACTCGTGCATCGATTATCTCCGTGCGGAGCGCCGGCGGCGTTAACAAAAACGGCGTTCGGAGTGTCCTCCGAACGCCGCCGTTTTGCAATTCTGCAAGCCTTAGACGACCGTGCCGAGTTTGAAGATCGGCAGGTACATGGCGACGACGAGACCGCCGACCAGGACGCCGAGTATCGCCATGATCATCGGTTCCAGCAGGCTCGACAGGTTGTCGACCGCGTTGTCGACTTCCTCTTCGTAGAAGTCCGCGACCTTGGCCGACATCTCGTCGAGCGAGCCCGATTCCTCGCCAACCGCGATCATCTGGATAACCATGTTGGGAAACAGGTCGGTGTTCTCCATGGCTTGCTGCAGGCGCTGACCGGTTGCGACTTCGTCGCGAATCTGCAGGACGCCTTGCTCATAGATGATGTTGCCCGTGGCACCCGCGACAGAGTCCATGGCCTCGACGAGCGGTACGCCGGCCGCGAACATCGTCGAGAGCGTGCGTGCGTAGCGCGCGATCGACGCTTTCATCATGATCGTGCCGATCACCGGGATCTTGAGCGTCAGGCGGTCGAGGAAGTGGCGAAAGGCGCGCGAGCGCTTCTTGAAGTAGAAGAAAGAGCCGATCGCGGCACCAATCAGGATGGCAATTATCGCGCCCTGGGTGCGGACGAAACTCGACAGGTCGATGACCATGCGCGTAAACGTCGGCAGGTCCGCGCCGAAGCCCTGGAACAGGTCCTCGAACGACGGAATGACAAAGATCAACAGAATCGTTGTAACGACGAAAGCGACGACCAATACCGCGGCGGGATACGTCAGTGCTTTCTTGATCTTCTTCTTCAGCGCTTCGGTCTTTTCCTTGTACGTGGCGACCTTGTCGAGCAGGGCCTCGAGCGCACCGGCCTGCTCGCCCGCCTCGACGAGGTTGACGAACAGGTCGTCGAAATACAGCGGCTGCTTGGCCAGAGCCTCGGCGAGGGACGTGCCGCCCTCTACGTCGCCCTTGATGCCGAGAATCAGTTTTTGCATGGCCGCGTTCTCATGGCCGTTGCCGACGATCTCGAAGGCCTGTACGAGCGGGATGCCTGCCGCCAGCATCGTGGCCAGCTGACGACTGAAAATGGCGATGTCGCCCGTCGCAATCTTGCCGCCCGCGGCGAACATGCT
Organism: Woeseiaceae bacterium; assembly: GCA_013042375.1. Taxonomy (GTDB): domain Bacteria; phylum Pseudomonadota; class Gammaproteobacteria; order Steroidobacterales; family Woeseiaceae; genus UBA1847. The sequence goes on along the minus strand of JABDQH010000028.1, from coordinate 3,275 downwards.
CTTGCGCTGTTTGCGGATGCGCGTAGGCACGACACCCTGGCGCCTGAGATCCGCGCGTACTGCCGCTTCGTCGTTGGCAACGCTCTTGCCCTTGACCTTCTTGCCGTTGCGGTCGGTTCCTTCCCAAAGGAACGGCGTGTTGCTTACCACTGCTGTCTGAGCCATCTTCTAGGTCCGCTGGTCCGTAATATCCTGATTTAGTTACTCAATTGTAACCCGGTTGATTTCCTCAAGGCCGGTAACCCCTTCCTTGACTTTGTTCAACCCGGAACGGCGCAAATCGATGACGCCTTCTTTGGCGGCCTGGTCCGCGATCTGCATCGCGTTGCCGCCTTCCATGATTATGCGTCCCATGGTCTCGGATACTTCCATGACCTGGAAGATACCGACGCGCCCCTTGTAGCCGTCGTTGCACTGCTTGCAGCCCTTCTCCGAGGGGCCGTAAATCGTGACGCCGGCGTCGAGCTCGTCCGCCTGGAATCCCTCTTTCTCGAGCGCCTCGCGCGGCACATCGCGCGCTTCCTTGCAGTTGTTGCACAGGCGCCGCGCGAGCCGCTGCGCAATGATCAGGCTAACGGACGTCGCGATAGCGTAGGGCATGACGCCCATGTCGACCATGCGTGTCAAGGTCTTGGGTGCATCGTTGGTATGCAGCGTCGAGAGCACGAGGTGGCCCGTCTGGGCGGCCTTGATCGCGATCTCGGCCGTCTCGAGGTCGCGAATCTCGCCGACCATGATGACGTCGGGATCCTGGCGCAGGAAGGCCTTTAGTGCCGACGCGAAGGTCAGGCCCACCTTCGGATTGACGTTGACCTGGTTGATGCCCGGGAGGTTGATCTCCGCGGGGTCTTCGGCGGTCGAGATGTTGCGGCCGGGCTCGTTGAGGATATTGATGCCGGTGTACAGCGACACCGTCTTACCCGAGCCCGTGGGTCCGGTCACCAGGATCATGCCGTAAGGTTTCGCCAGGTGTTTCTCGTACATGACCCGCTGTTGATCCTCGTAACCGAGCATCTCGATGCCGAGCTGGGCGCTCGAGGGATCGAGGATACGCAGGACGATCTTCTCGCCAAACAGGGTCGGGCAGGTGTTGACACGAAAGTCGATCGCGCGATTCTTGCTGAGTCGCATCTTGATGCGGCCGTCCTGCGGGACACGCCGTTCCGCGATGTCCATGCGCGACATGACCTTGAGTCGTGCGCAGACCTTGTTGGCCAGCGCGACAGGCGGGTTCGCGACTTCGCTCAGCACGCCGTCGAGACGAGTGCGGACACGGAAGAACTTCTCGTAAGGTTCGAAGTGGACGTCCGAAGCACCGCGCTTGATCGCGTCCAGCAGGACCTTGTTGACGAAGCGGACGACCGGGGCGTCCTCGACATCGTCGTTGGTAACTTCGTCTTCGTGCTCGTCTACTCCGCCGACGTCCAGATTCTCGAGGTCGAAGTCGTCGTCCTCGAGCCCGCTCATGCTCGTGTCGACGGCCTCGATCGCCTTCGTGATGCGCTCCTCGAGCTTGTCCTGTTCGACGACGACGGGATCGACGCGCAGGCTGGTCGCGAACTTGATGTCGTCGATGGCCTGGAGATTAGTCGGGTCGGCGATGCCGAGGAACAGACGCTGGCCGCGCTTCACCAGCGGCAGCACACGATGCTTGCTGACCAGGTTCTGGTCGACCACACGGATGACGTCGAGGTCGATTTCGACTGCATCGAGGTCGAGCAGGGGAACGCCGAATTCATGCGATGCGGCGACGGCAATGGCGCGAGGGTCGGCGAGTTCTTCGTTGACCAGGTAGGCGATCAGCGGCAGGCGCTCTCTCTTGGCGGCTTCGGAGGCCTCCTGAAGTTTTTCCTCCGAGATAATCCCGTCCTGGACCAGCCGGCGTGGCAAGCCCGCGAGATTCGATTGTGAAGCCGTAGCTGCCATGCGATTCCTAAGGGGTCGAAGATACGTGAGCGTTACAGTCTCACTGATCCAAGTGTCCGATTCAACTGGATTTTGTGCGGGGGTTCACAGTTATCGAATTCGATTAAGTCAAACGCGAAAATCTGGCTTTGCGCGCCGATATTCTGCGAGCTAACGGGGCGTTCCTGGCTAGTCGCGGCAGGACGATGGCAGGTAGCGATTGTCCACCGTCGGAGCCTGGTGAGCGGCCTCTATGCCGCCTCCTTCCATCAGCGTGGAATCGCCCGGGACCGGCGCATTGCCGCAGCGCCAGATGAAACTGCCGCCTTCGGACATGTAGGGGGTAAACGATACCGTCTGGTCGAAGATCTCGGAATGCGCGTCGTTACCGTAGGTCACGTCGACGCGGCCGTTGACGATTTCGACCTTCGAGACGAACTTCCCGGTCGTGTCGGTCGCGTCGGGCGACATTCCCGCCTCTTCGCGTCCCGCGGGCGGCTCGCCGGTCATGTTGTAGGCATCGATGATTGGCGCTTTGGCCCCGACCGCCATGTTGATGCCTTCTGCCACCTGGGCGCGCACCGTGTAAGTCTGGTAGGCGGAGACGGCCAGCGAGGCCAGGATGCCGATGATCGCGACGACGATCATGAGCTCGATGAGTGTGAATCCCGTCTGCTTCTTGTTCATGTGGTCCGTCTCTCGCTGCGGATCTCAAGTCTATCTCAACTCGGCGCTTATTCCCTGTCCGCGGTCACAGCCCGTTTCATTGGTGTGACGCGGATCACGTTGGCCACGGGGATAGAATAGCCCGCTTCAAAAAAAAGCCCCGGTGAACCGGGGCTTTTCGATTTCTGCTCTAAAGCGAAAAGCTCTAGATTGCATCGCTTAGCGGCAAGCGGCCGGCAGGTGCTTGTCAGCGAGGTCGTCACTCTGGCAGGTCCACACGACCGAACCAGTCTGTGCGACAGGCGACATCTCGAGCGTGTCGTCTTCGATGTCGGCGTGCGCATCGTTACCGTAGGTGACCGTGATTACGCCCTGAGCTACCGCAACGCCCGTGACGTACTTGCCATTGATGTCCGTAGCCGTCGTGGCGATACCGGCAGCCGTGTTGTCCGTCGGCCATTCGCCGCGGTCCATACGGAACTCCGACACAGCGGCCTTGGCGCCACCGGCGAGGTTCAGACCTTCAGAAACCTGTGCGCGGATCGTGTAGTCCTGGTAAGCAGGAATAGCGATGGCCGCCAGGATGCCGATGATCGCAACAACGATCATGAGTTCGATAAGTGTAAAACCTTGCTGTTTCTTCATCTCTTCGTCTCCGTGAATTGAGATAGTCGAAAAACTACTGAACGGCGAAATCGCCTGTA
>JABDQH010000019.1 GCA_013042375.1 Woeseiaceae bacterium | reverse complement strand
GGAAGATGGTTAGAGATCTCATTGTCTGGTCTACTTTTGCTTTTGTAATTTTGTGTTCGTTCTTTCTCTCCCGCGTGCCTGACGTTCAGCTAACTTGCGACCAGTATCTGGTGCGGCCGTTGCGCATGCAAGGGCCGTGACAGATAGGCGGGAGACAAAGTGCAGCGCCTTGTTAGGCTGCAACCTCAACATAGTCGACTCGACTAGAGGCTGGGGGAATCGGAACACCGTCCTCTCTCAGTCCCTCCAAATGAAATTCAATTGCTTCACGGATGGAGCGTTCAGTCTCTTCTACGGTGTTACCGGTTGCAATGCAGCCCGGCAAATCGGGTACATAAGCCGAGAAATTGTCGTCCGCCGCTTCTATTACGATTGCGTATCGCACTGGGCATTCACTCCTTCAGGCCAGCTTGCTTCAGGATACTGTTGAGCGTTCCTGGTGCCAAGTCATCAGAAGGCTTTCCCGGCACAGTCACTCGACCTTTCTTGGCCGTGTGCTTGAGTTGCCGATGACTTCCTCTTCGCGCCACTTCGACCCAACCGTCTCGTCTGAGCTTTCGAAGTACGGCTATCACTTTCATGCACCCATAGTGTGTGGGGCAGAGAGCCAGAAACTACGCGCAAATCTCGGCTATTTGCGCCCTCGGGCAGCACACCGCTTGTCACTGAGAACACGGTTTAAGACTTGCGGCCCAGTTCGAGCAACTCCTCGAACGACGGCTGCTCCTGGAAGACGGGCGCGTCGTCCCCGACATCCAGCCACGGTTGCGCGCTGCGATACCACATGTGCGCGATTGGCCGAAGACCGGATGTGTCGTCCAGCGTGCCGGGTTTGATCGCAATGATGCCCTCGTAGCTCGGCGAGCTGAACCAGATCGCAACGCCACACTTCGCGCAGTGGTGGCGATGCATGCGGTTCTTGCTCGCGGTGAAGTCGTTGACCTGCAACTCGCCCAGCGTGACCTCGATGTCCGACAGGTTGAGGACCATCGACAGACCAAAGGCGGAGCCGGACAGGGTCTGGCAGTCGGTGCAGTGACAGGCATGGACGCTCATCGGTGCGCCGGTCACTTTGTACCGAACCGCGCCGCACGCGCACCCTCCGACTAGTGGCGATTCCTGGTCCACCGCCACACCTTAGGACGGCGGGTCTCAGACCTCAAGGAACTTCGCGATGCCCTTCGCGGCCTCGCGCCCTTCGTGCACGGCCGTGACGACGAGGTCGGAGCCGCGCACCATGTCGCCACCCGCGAAGACCTTGGGGTTGCTGGTCTGGTAGGGCGTCACGCCGAGCGACTTGACCAGCACGCGGCCGCTGTCGAGCGTATTGATGTCGAAATCGGCAAACCAGCTCGGCGGGTCGGGGCGAAAACCGAACGCGATGATAACGGCATCGGCCGGCAGGATGTCCTCGGAACCCTCGATCGGCTCCGGACGACGTCGCCCGTCCGGCCCGGGCTCACCCATCCTCGTCTCGATGACCTTCACGCCGGTCACGCGATCCTCGCCGAGAATCTCGAGCGGCTGGCGGTTGAACAGGAACACCACGCCCTCTTCCCTGCTGTTGCCGACTTCGCGGCGTGAGCCCGGCATGTTCTCTTCATCGCGGCGATAAGCACAGGTGACGCTCATCGCACCCTGGCGGACCGCCGTGCGATTGCAGTCCATGCCTGTATCGCCACCGCCGAGCACGACGACGTTCCTACCCTCGAGGTCGATGTAGGGATTGTCAATTTCGTCGTGTCCGAGTTCGCGATACGCGTTGCCGACGAGGTAGGGCAATGAGTCGTAAACCCCGGGCAGGTTCTCGCCGGGGAAATCGCCCTTGACGTACTCGTACGTCCCCATGCCGAGGAACACGGCGTCGAACTCGTCAACGAGTTCGGCGAAGGGCTTGTCTTCGCCGATACGCGTGTTGAGCACGAACTGCACGCCCATGCCCTCAAGGATCTCGCGGCGCGTTTTCACCACGCGTTTCTCGAGCTTGAACGGCGGAATACCGTAGGTCAGCAAGCCGCCGATCTCGGGATAGGCGTCGAACACGACGGAGCGAATGCCGTTGCGCGCCAGCACGTCGGCGGCCGCGAGACCGGCGGGGCCTGCGCCGACGATGCCGACGCACTTGCCCGTATCCGTCACGTTCGACATGTCGGGCCGCCAGCCCTGGCTGACGGCCTCGTCCGTGATGTACTTCTCGATGCTGCCGATCGTGACGGCGCCGTTGGCATCCTCGAGCGTGCAAGCACCTTCACACAGGCGATCCTGCGGGCATACGCGACCGCAGATCTCGGGCAGCGAGTTGGTCTGGTGCGACAGCTCGGCCGCCTCGAATAGCTTGCCCTCCTCGATCAGAGTCAGCCAGTTCGGGATGTAGTTGTGTACGGGGCACTTCCACTCGCAGTACGGGTTGCCGCAGTCGAGACAACGCCCGGCCTGCGCCCCGGCGCTCGCGCCATCATAGGAACCGTAGATCTCGCCGAAGTGCAGAATGCGATCCTCGGCGGACTCCTTGTCGGGATCGCGGCGCGGCACTTCGAGAAACTGTAGCGGGTGCTTCGACATTACGCGGCCTGCCTCAAGGACTCGAACAGCGAGCCGAGCTCGGATGCTTTCGGCTTGACCAGCCAGAACTTCGGCGCATAGGTGCGGTAGTCGGCGAGAATCGTATCGCCCCATTCGCTACCCGTCGCCTCGACGTGCGACCGGACCAGGTCGCGCAGGTGATGCAGGTGCGCTTCCATGGTCTCGGGATTGATGCGGTGAATGTCGATGAGCTCGTGGTTGTAGAGATCCACGAAGGTGCGGTCGATGTCGAGCACGTAGGCAAAACCGCCCGTCATGCCGGCGCCGAAGTTGACACCGGTCTTGCCGAGCACGACGACGACGCCACCCGTCATGTACTCACAGCAATGATCGCCGGCGCCTTCGATGACGGCCGTCGCCCCCGAGTTGCGTACGGCGAAGCGCTCGCCCGCGCGTCCCGCGGCGAACAGCTCGCCACCCGTTGCGCCGTACAGGCAAGTGTTGCCCACGATGGCCGTGTCACGCGCCACGTAGCCGACGTCTTCGGGCGGACGGATGACGATGCGTCCGCCGGTCATGCCCTTGGCGACGTAATCGTTCGCATCGCCCGCGAGCGTCATGTTGAGGCCCGCGACGTTCCAGCAGCCGAAGCTCTGGCCGGCCGTACCGCGCAGCAGGATGTCGAGCGGCGCATCCGCCATTCCCTGGTTGCCGTGCCGGCGCGCGATCTCTCCCGAGAGTCGGGCGCCGATCGAACGATTGAAATTCTGCACCTCGAAGCCGAAACGCCCGCCGCTCTTCGCCTCGATGGCCGGCAGGCAGGCATCGACCATCTGCTCGGCGAGTTCGCCCTTGTCGAACGGCTCGTTCCTCGGCGTCGTGCAAAACTGCGCGGCGTCCTGCGCCAGCCCGTCCGTCGAGACGATCGGCGACAGGTCGAGCCGCGACTGGCGCACGCTCTCGCCTTCCTGCAGCTCGATGAGTTCGGTCCGACCGATCAGGTCCTCGAACTTCGCGACGCCGAGTTCGGCCATGCGCTGCCGCACTTCCTCGGCCACGAAACGGAAGAAGTTGATCACCATCTCCGGCAGGCCGATGAAATACTCGCTGCGCAGTACGTCATTCTGCGTCGCGACGCCCGTCGCGCAGTTATTGAGATGGCAGATACGCAGGTACTTGCAGCCGAGCGCCACCATCGGCGCTGTGCCGAAACCAAAACTCTCGGCGCCGAGGATTGCTGCCTTGACGACGTCGAGACCGGTCTTGAGCCCGCCGTCCGTCTGCAGGCGCACCTGGTGGCGCATCTCCTGCGAACGCAGCACCTGGTGAGTCTCCGACAGGCCGAGCTCCCAGGGGCTGCCCGCGTACTTGACCGAACTCAGGGGGCTCGCGCCCGTGCCGCCGTCATAGCCCGAGATCGTGATCAGGTCCGCGTAGGCCTTGACCACGCCGGCGGCGATCGTGCCGACGCCGGGCTCGGCGACGAGCTTGACCGACACGAGCGCCTCCGGGTTGACCTGCTTCAGGTCGAAGATGAGCTGCGCGAGATCCTCGATCGAGTAGATGTCGTGATGCGGTGGCGGCGAAATCAGGCCCACGCCCGGCATCGCGTAGCGCAGCCGCGCGATCATGTCGTTGACCTTGTGGCCCGGCAGCTGGCCGCCCTCGCCCGGCTTCGCGCCCTGCGCGATCTTGATCTGGATGACCTCGGCGTTGACGAGGTACTCGGCGGTGACGCCGAAGCGGCCCGACGCGACCTGCTTGATCTTGGAGACGCGCTCGGTGCGATAGCGTTTCGGGTCTTCGCCGCCCTCGCCCGAGTTCGAACGCGCGCCGATGCGATTCATCGCGATCGCCAGCGCCTCGTGCGCCTCGGGCGACAAGGCACCTAGCGACATGCCGGCGCTGTCGAAGCGCGGCAGGATGGCCTCGAGCGGCTCGACCTCGTCGAGCGGAATCGGGTCGCCGACAGGTTTGACGTCCATCAGGTCACGCAGCGTCGCGACCGGCCGTTCGTTGACGAGCCTCGCGTACTCGAGGTAACGCCCGTAGTCGCCCGTGCGCACGGCCGACTGCAGTGATGCGACCACGTCCGGGTTATAGCAGTGGTACTCGCCACCGTATACGAACTTGTACAGCCCGCCCTGGTCGATCGTTTCGCGCGGCTCCCACGCGGCTTCAGCCAGCCGCTTCTGGTCGTACAGCAGGTCGTCGAAGTTAGTCCCCTGGATGCGCGACGACGTGCCGCGGAAGCAGCGCTCGACGACATCGTCGCTGAGTCCGACGATTTCGAAGAGCTGCGCGCCGCGATAGCTCGATATCGCCGAGATGCCCATCTTCGACATGATCTTGAAGAGGCCCTTGCGAATGCCGCGGCGATAGGCGCGGCCTAGCTGCTGCTGCCTGTCGATGTTGCCGCGCTGCGCGATGTCATGCAGCGACTGGTAGACGAGGTACGGGTACACCATGGTCGCGCCATAACCGACCAGGCAGGCGACGTGGTGTGCGTCGCGCGCCACGCCGGTCTCGACGATGATGTTGGCGTCGCACCTTAAGCCCGTCTTCACGAGGTGGTGATGCACGGCGCCGGTCGCCAGCAACGCGTGCACCGGTAGTTTTCCTTTCTCCAGATAGCGATCCGACAGCATGACGACCAGGTTGCCGTCGCGCACGCCCTGCTCGGCCTGTTCGCAGATCGCATCGAGTGCCTCGGGAATACTCAACATGTCGTCGACGTTGAGGTCGATGAACACGTGGCTGTCCTTGAACATGTCCGGACCCAGCAGCTGGCGCAGCTTGGCCTGCGACAGCACGGGTGAATTGATGATGACCTGCTCGGCATGCTTCGGGCCGATGTCGAACAGGTTCGACTCGCCGCCGACGTTGGTCTGCAACGACATGACGATGCGCTCGCGCAACGAGTCGATCGGCGGGTTCGTAACCTGCGCAAACTGCTGGCGGAAATAGTCGAAAGGCGAGCGGACCTTCTGCGAGAGCACGGCCATGGGCGTGTCGTCGCCCATCGAGCCGACGGGTTCGGCTTCCGCCTTCGCGAGCACCGCGACGACCTCATTCAGTTCTTCGCGCGACAGGTTGAACATCTTCTGGTACGTCGCGAGCGTCTCGGCGTCGAACGGCTCCGCCGCCATGCGCGAGTCGACGAGCAGCGAGTCGAGATAGCGCACGCCGCGCTTCAGCCACTTCTTGTAGGGCGCGCGCGACTTGAGAACATCGTGGATGTCGTCGGTGTTGAGCACGACACCGTTAACCAGGTCGACGGCGAGCATCTCGCCCGGCCCGAGGCGGCCCTTCTCGACGACGTCGCGCTCGTCGTAGTCGTACACGCCGACCTCGGATGCAATCGTGATGTGGCGGTCTTTCGTGATGACATAACGCGCCGGGCGCAGGCCGTTGCGATCGAGGCAACAGGCCGCGTAGTGGCCGTCGGTCAGCACGATGCCGGCCGGCCCGTCCCAGGGCTCTTGCTGGCCGTCCCAGAATTCGTAGAAAGCGCGGACGTCCGGATCGATGTCGCCCACAGGCTGCCAGGCGGGCGGAATCAGGATGCGCATCGCCTGCAGGACGTCCATGCCGCCGGCGCGCAGGACCTCGAGCATGTTGTCGAGACTCGAGGAGTCCGAGCCCGACATCGACACGATCGGGTCGAGGTCGGAAATGTCGTCGAGTTTCTCGGAGACGAAGTTCTTGCTGCGCGCGATCGCCCAGTTCCGATTGCCCTGGATCGTGTTGATCTCGCCGTTGTGAGCGAGAAAGCGGAACGGCTGCGCCAGCTTCCACTGCGGCAAGGTGTTGGTCGAGAAGCGCTGGTGGAACACGCACACCGACGATTCCATGCGCGGGTCCCGGAGGTCCGGGAAAAACACCGGCAGCGCCGTCGGCATGATCATGCCCTTGTAGCTGATCGTCGCCGAGGACAGGCTCGCGACGTAGGTCTCGTCGTCCACGACACGCGTTTCGGCGCGGCGACGCGCCAGGAACAGCTTGCGGTTGAACGAGCCGCGCGGCATGTAGTCGGGCGAGTTGACGAACACCTGCTCGATCTTCGGCAACGTCGCCAGCGCCTGCTCCCCGCAGGCCGATGTATCGACGGGGACCTCGCGCCAGCCCGCGACTTCGAGCCCGAACTCACCGATCGCCTGCGTGATCGTCGCGCGCGCCGCATCGCCTGTTGCCTTGTCCCTGCTCAGGAAGACCGTGCCCGCGGCAAAGCGTTTGGCGAGCGTGAACCCGAGGTCCTTACCGACCGCGCGCAGGAAGGTCTCGGGAAACTTGATAAGCAAACCGCAGCCGTCACCGGTCTTGCCGTCGGCCGCAACGGCACCGCGGTGCGTCAGGCGCGCAAGCGCCTCGATCGCCGTCGCGACGACCCGGTGACTGGGCAGGTCGTCGAGATTGGCGATTAACCCGAAGCCGCAGCTGTCGCGGTGCAGGTTCGGGTCCAGCAGGTTTTTCGCTGGTCGCTCGGTCATACGTGCCGCGGAGCACGCCCGCTGGCGGCCCCGATTCCCGTGTTGCTAGTAGATGGCGCAGCGCGCCGCGGACCATCCAGTATAAGGGACGGCCGGAATCGTCGCATCGGTTGCGGCAGTAACCAAATACTCAGTAAGCGCCTGAATTCAGCTGGATCACGCCCGTGTTGCTGTAGTTGACGGGCGGTGTCAGCGGAATGTCCAGGCCGAGTTCGCCGTCGAGCTGCCAGGGAATTTCGCGGCGCGCGCCGTCGCGGATGATGGACAAAAGGCGTGGCGCCGTGTTCAGCAGGTCGAGGTCCACGCTGATCGCAAACTCCGTCATGCCGCTCGCCGGCACCGAGACATTGCCGGCGGTCTTGCCGCTCGCGAACTGCTGGCCGTCCAGCTTGAGGCCATAGCTGACGTAGCTCACAGGCAGCCGGAAGGCGTTCGGGTTGCTGATGTCGAAGGTCAGCAGGAACGTCTGGGCATTGAAGCCCAGTCCCTGCACCTTTACGTCGCGCAACCTGACCTCCGGCTGCTCGATCAGGTTCTCGGGAATAGACGCGCAGCCGGCGAGACTGCCCAGGACGGCAACGAGGCCGATACATGCGGTTCGTCTAGCGTAATTCATCACCCAGCTCTCCCCAGCGTGCCGAAATCAAATGCCACTCGCCCGCGTCCTTTTCGAGCTCGAGTGCAAAGCGATAGGCATCTGCACTGAAGCCCAGGACGCCATCGCTCTTCCCGGCCATTGCGACCGTCATGACGATCATGGCAGCCGTATCGTCGTAGACCGTAATCTCCTCGATATCGGGCAGCAGCACGATGCGATTCTGCCTGAACATATACACGCGCAACAGGTCTTCGATGTCGCTGCGCTCGTTGCCCCGGGCGTCGGCATATGCCGGCGACACCATGCCGACGAGGCGGCGGCGCTCCTTGGCCTCGGCGGCCTCGATACCGCTGTCGACCCAGGCCCGCAATTCCTGCTCGGGCGCCGACCGCTGCTCGCCGCAGCCCGACAGCAATACTGCGCACAGGCAGCCTGTGAGCAGTGCACGGGTGGGGGTATTGATCATCTGCTAGAGTCTACCGCATGTCCGTTAAATTGCTTAGAGAAAGCCGGGGCGCCACCATCACGGATGAGGACCAGGCCCGTATCGACAAGATCCTGTCCTTCTGGTTCAAGGAGCAGGAGCTGGCAGCCCCGCAGATCGACCGACGCATGGATACGTGGTTCGGCGAGGACCCGGTATTCGATCACGAGCTGGAGAAGGAGTTCGGCGACGATGTCGACCTGGCCAGCAATGGGCAGCTCGACTACTGGGCCACGGAACCGCGCGGCCGCCTGGCCCTCATACTCCTGATCGACCAGTTTCGCCGCAACATCCATCGCAACACCGAGAAAGCATTCTCGCACGACAAACTCGCGCTCAAGCTGTGCGTCGAGGGCGCCATGGAGAAGAAGGACACGAGCCTCACCCCTATCCAGCGCGTGTTCTTCTACATGCCTCTGCAGCATGCGGAATCGAAGAGGGTGCAGGCAAAGTCGGTGGCGCTCTATAACAAGCTCGCCGAATCCGTCTCACCAACCTACCGCGAGACCTTCGAGACGGTCGTGCAGTTTGCCGAACTGCACAAGGACATCATCGACCAGTTCGGGCGTTTCCCGCATCGCAACACGTTGCTCGGCCGGGAGAACACGTCCGAGGAAGACGAATACCTTGCGGGCGATGCGCCCGATTTCGGGCAGGGCTAGGGCCTCGACAGGCGATTGTAGCGCCACGTCAGCAAGACGGCCGCGACGGCGAGCCCCGCGATGAAGGCCGCCCAGATGCGGTCGGCAGGCAGCTGGTAGGTGATCGTCGCGAGGTAGGCCAGCGGAAACCCCACGACCCAGAACGCGAACACGTTGATCGCCATCGGCACACGCGTGTCCTTGAATGCTCGCAGCGCCGCCGCGGCCGAGATCTGTACACCGTCGGCGATCTGGAAGATCGCGGCAACCAGCAGCAGGCTCAAGGCAATGCCGGTTACGACCGGGTCGTCCGTGTACAGCTTTATGATCTGGTCGCGTAATACGAGCAGCACGAGCGACGACATCGCCATGAACACGGCGCACATCGCGATGCCGGCGAAACCCGCGATCCGCGCTTCCTCATTGCGCGCTGCGCCCAGCATGTGACCGACCTGCACGGTCGTCGCCGACGCGAGCGCCAGCGGGATCATGAACATCGTGGACGCATAACTGATCGCAATCTGGTGCGCCGCCGTGATGTCGACCCCGCGCGTGCCGATCATCACCGACACGACGGCGAACAGGCCGACCTCGGCCGTGATCGTGATCGAAATGGGAATACCCAGCGTGAAGATCTCACGGAGCAGCTGCGGCCGGAACTGCCCGAGGCGGGTAAAAACCCCGAGTTCCTTGAGCCTCGGGCTGACCGAGATATACGACGCAAGCGCCAGCCAGACCACCCACATCGTGATCGCGCTCGCCCAGGCGCAGCCCTCGACGCCGAGCGCCGGCGCGCCGAAGTTGCCGAACATCAGCGTGTAATTGAGAAATACGTTGCACGCTAGCGAGAACAGCGACGTGAACATGATCGGGCGCGTATAGCCAACGCCTTCGACCGTGAACCTCAGCGCGATAAACATCAGGATGCCGGGTGCTCCGAACAACAGGGCCCGGACATAGGCGACGGCCAGGGGCCTGAATTCGGGATCGATGCCGATGGTCGTCAACAGGACCTCGGCAAGCGGACGGCCGAACAGCAATATGAGAAGTCCCAGCCCGAAGCCGAGATACATGCCATGACGCGCGTAGCGCCCGATCTTCCTGACGTCGCCCGCACCGTAGAGCCGGGCAATGATCGGCGACAACGCCATAAGCAGGCCGAGACAGGCCGAGAAGGCCAGCATCCAGGTGTTGCTGCCGACGGCCACGGCCGCGAGCGCATCCGCGCCGAGCCGCCCGGACATCATGATGTCGGCGAGGTTCATACCGGCGACGGCCAGGTAGTTGACGATCAGCGGCCCGCTGATGCGCATGATCGACGCAAACTGGCTGCGCGTTGTGGCGGACAGGGCGAGCATCGGCGCATCTTACCCCAGGCGCTGAAATACTGGGGCGGCGTCCATGGATGGTGTACAGTTTCCCCGCTGCGAGAATGCACTCGGAGAAACCAGCATGTTGCACGATGGACAAGCCATCCGCGTCGCGATTATCGGCGGATCGCGGATTCCTTTTTGCCGCTCACATTCGATCTACCGCAAGTGCCCGAACAAGGACCTGATGACCGCTGCGCTCGACGGGGTCGTCAACCGGTTCGACCTGCGCGGCCAGACCCTGGGTGACGTCGCGCTCGGCGCCGTGATCAAGCACTCGCGCGACTGGAACCTGGCGCGCGAGTCCGTGATCGAATCCGGACTGTCGCTGCAAACACCAGCCTACGACCTGCAGCGCGCCTGCGGCACGAGCATCGAGGCAGCCATTCATATCGCAAACAAGATCGCGCTCGGGCAGATCGAGTCAGGCATTGCCGGCGGCACCGATACGGTCAGCGATGCGCCGATCGTGTACCCGGACCCGTATCGCGAGATGTTGCTCGAAATGCACGCCGCACGATCGTTCATCGACCGCATCAAGCCAATTCTGCGTTTCCGCCCGAGCTTCCTGAAGCCGGAACTGCCCGGTGTCACCGAGCCGCGCACGGGCTTGTCGATGGGAGAAAGCACCGAACTCACGGCGAAGAAGTGGGAGATTCCGCGCGAGCACCAGGACAAGCTTGCGTTCGCCAGCCACGTGAGAGCCGCGGCGGCTTATGACGAAGGTTTTTACGACGACCTCGTCGTACCATTCATGAACGTCGAGGAAGATAACAACATTCGTCGTGACACGTCCCTGGAGAGGCTCTCCGGCCTCAAGCCTGTCTTCGACCGCAGCGGGGAAGGCACGATGACGGCCGGCAACAGCACACCGTTGACCGACGGTGCCGCGGCCCTGTTACTCGCTTCCGAGGAATGGGCGACGAGAAAGAACCTCCCGGTCCTCGCCTACCTGACGTTCGCCAAGGTGGCGGCCGTCAACTTCGTCGATGACGAGGGCCTGCTCATGGCCCCGGCGTATGCCGTGTCGGACATGCTCAAGGATGCGAACCTGTCGCTGCAGGATTTCGACTTCTACGAGATTCACGAAGCATTCGCCGCGCAGACGATCGCGACGCTGAAAGCGTGGCAGTCTGCCAAGTTCTGCCGCGAGCGCCTGGGCCGCGACCAACCGATGGGCCCGATCGACCTGGCGAAGCTCAACGTCAAGGGTGGCAGCCTCGCGATGGGCCACCCGTTCGCAGCGACGGGCGCACGTATTCTCGCGACCCTTGCCAAGGTGCTCAGCCAGCAAGGCTCAGGCCGGGGGCTCGTCTCCGTCTGTACCGCCGGAGGCATGGGCGTCACGGCGATCCTGGAAGCTGTGTAGGGCTTTTTCGAAGCGCGCACGGGCCTGCGCGGTCATGCCGCCGCGGCGCTCCTCGTCAACGACGAACGCCTCGATGCCGTCGAGCATCTCGTCCATCTTTGCATCGGGAAAAGGCACCGGCTGCTCGACATCCTCCGGCGCGTTGCGCAGTGCGCCGAAGAGGTCGATCCATAACTCGCTCTGCTTGCCTGCCACGAGCACCTGGTAGAACTGCTGGCCAGGCGCGCCCTCCCTGCCTGTCACGAGACTCAGGATGCCGGCGACCAGGGAAATCGGTACGAGGAACAGGTCGCGCAGGCCATCGACAACGAGCTTGAACTGGAATACGGCGACGTCGCGAATCAGGGTGCGATTGTCCATGGCATGTTCCGAAAAAGTTGTTTTACGGCAAACGATTATAGTCGCCCGCGCTGGTACGCGAGCGGTCTTTGCAGTAGGGTTACGCTGAATTCAACGGTTGCCGAATAATGCCGTCATACGAGCCCACGCGCGAATTCGAACACGGACAGACCGAGACCACTGGCGTCCTCCTCGTTAACCTGGGGACACCCGATGCGCCGACGACGACATCCGTGCGGCGCTTCCTCAAGGAATTCCTGTCCGACCCTCGCGTCATCGAGTACCCGCGGCTGCTCTGGTGGCTGATCCTGAACGGCATCATCCTGCGCATCCGCCCGTCGCGTTCCGCGAAAGCGTATCGTGAGGTCTGGACCGACGAGGGTTCGCCGCTGATGCTGTATTCACGCGCGCTGACCGAACGCGTCCGGGCCCGCCTCGAGGAGCAGTCATCCGGCCGCTTCAGTGTCGAGCTCGCCATGACCTACGGCGAACCGTCTGTCGCCGGCGCCATCGAACGGCTGCGTCTCGAACGAGCGCGCCGCATCCTCGTGCTGCCGCTGTACCCGCAATACTCGGCCACGACCACGGCGTCGGTATTCGATGCCGTGACAAAGCACCTGCAAGGCGTCCGCTGGGTGCCGGAAATGCGCTTCGTCAATCAGTATCACGACGACGACGGCTACATCGAGGCGCTGGCCGCCAGCGTGCGCGACCACTGGGCCGAGAGCGGCCGGGGCGATCACCTGATGATGTCGTTCCATGGCGTACCGCAGTACACACTCGACCGCGGCGACCCCTACCACTGTCTTTGCCAGAAGACGGGGCGTCTCCTCGCAGAAGCACTCGGGCTCGGCGAGAACGACTGGACCCTGTCGTTCCAGTCACGCGTCGGCCGCGAAGAGTGGCTGAAACCCTACACCGACGAGACAGTCAGGCAACTCGGCGAGCGTGGCGTCGGCCGCCTCGACGTCATCTGCCCGGGCTTCTCGACGGACTGCCTCGAGACCCTCGAAGAGATCGCGATGCAGAACGCGGAGTTCTTCACGGAAGCCGGCGGCGGCACGCTGAGCTACATCCCGGCGCTCAATACGCGCGACGACCATGTCACAGCTCTCACGAGGCTCGTCGAGCGCCATACGCGCGGGTGGCCAGGCTCGTGAGTACCATCGGCCATTTTCTCGAATTCGCCGTGCGCACGCCCGACGTTCTCGAATCGCTGCGCTTCTACACATCCCTCGGCTTCACCGAACTCGAGTGCGCCGACGTCTATCGCCACAAGTACGCCGTGGTCAGTGACGGTGAGCTCAATATCGGCTTGCACGACGCAGATTTCGACGCGCCGGCCATCACGTTCGTGCAGGCTGACCTTGCGCGGCACGCGCGCTCGATGACCGACCGCGGCTTCGAATTCGATTTCGTGCGACTTCACGACGACGCATTCAACCAGCTCCGGTTCAGGGACCGCGACGGCCACAGCGTGCGCATGGTCGAGGCGCGCACGTTTCATATGAGCGAAGACGCCGAGAACGACTCGCTGTGCGGCAGTTGGTTCGAACTCTCGCTGCCCGTGCGCGACACGGTTCGCGCCGCGCGGTTCTGGGCGCCGATCGCACCGGCCCTTCTGGAAATGCGAGAAGAGCCGACGACGCACATGCGTTTCGATGCGGCTGGCGCCCCGCTCGGCCTGTCCGAGAGTATTGCGCTCGAAGCGCCGTCACTGTGTTTTCGCTGCCACGACCGCGCCTCTCTGATGGCGGTCATCGAGCAAAGCGGCATTGCTTACGAGAAGTACCCGGGATTCGAGGGCGCCTTTGCCGCGTTACGCGCCCCCGAAGGTTCGATGCTCTACCTGTTCGACGAGGACTTCCTCGGCGAAGCGTACGAAGTCGACGAGTCCGGCGATCCGGCGGACTTCCCAGGCTAACCTGCGACCGTGGGAGCGGCTTCAGCCGCGAACGTCCCGCGAGAAACCGTTTACCAACGGAAATCCGAACACCAGACGCGTCCCGGATACGTGTCCTCGAACCTGGCGCTGGACTCCCGGTCACGGCATGCCACATCGGCCCAGTGATTATCGTTGATGCTGACCTCACCACTCGTCAGGAGCCCGGAGTCGAGCATGAGCTTCACGCCAACCTTGCCGTTTCTCTCGATCCAAACAGGACCGTTCGCGACGATGCCCGTGTGCAGTCTGCCAATGACACCGGCGCCGTAATTTTCGACGATACTGGTTCCCTCGAGCGTGATCTTTCCCATAGTCGCATCGATCCCGACCTCATTGCCGGCGATAACGGAATCGTTGACTACGAGGAAGCCGGTTTCGACGGCAACACCTTCTAGGCCGTTATGCTGTACGCGGCTATCGTTGAGAAAAACCGCGCCACCACCGCTGATGACGATGCCTTCCTCGTCGTTGTTGGAGATGTCGACATTGATCAGCCGTGTCCGACCCACCGATGCCGAGACGCCGACCCCCGCACCCGTGATCGTGATGTTTCGGATTGTTATATTCGAACCCCAATTGACGATGGTGCCGTCAAGAACGGCTATGGGGCCACCTTCTTCGGGTTGGCCGTCGATGGTTACGCGATGCCGTGGGACCGTCACACGCTCGTAGCATGTGCCGATCACATAGAGCCGCAGCGGCTGTCCCCAGTCTCCATCCATTCGAATGGCGTCGTTCAACGAATCGCCGTCGCCGTCTCCGCAGTCGACATACACGGGGTCCTGCGCCGCCGCACCGGCGGACCACAGTCCAAGGATCAGGCCCAGGAATAGTGCTGTTGTTAGATGGCTGCTTTTCATTTTCTCCTCCTATCCGATGCCGTTGTTGGCTCGGACTATTCGGCAGCCCGGCGATCTTGGGGTCCTACGGGGCGGGCGGAATGCGTCGCGGAGGAGGCGAGGACCCGTGGCTTTGCGTCTCGGACTTTCGCCCGATTTGCCTTTATCGAACCTTCCTAGTCTGACCGCTGAGGCCGATTCGTCAATTCTGGGATGTACTTAACGTCCAGGCGCCTTCAGAACTCGACCCAGAACACGCCGCGAAGATCGCCCTCGCCGAACCCCGTGGCCTGGTCTTCGGGGTACAGTTCGGCAGTGCGCGCCGCGACGGCGGGCTGGATGTTGCTGCCGTGGCACATCACGCACATGCCCTGCATCATGATCGGCTCGGCATAGCCGTGCCTGCCGTCCGCAAGCTCGACCACCTGCGGACCCTGGGCATCTCCACTCACATACGTATCGAGGACGGGGACGAGCCATTCGGGCGGCGCGTTGTCGGGGTTGCGCAACTTGTGACTGCTGCGGCCCATGCGTACGCCATCGACGGACAAACTCGCCGCAATGCCGGGCGCCTCGTCCCGGCACACGCCGATCGCCGACTCGGGGCCCTGCTGCATGCCGGTCGAAAATGCCTGCATGAGATTTACCTTGAACGGGCCGAGCAGCGCGGCGCCCTTCGCGGCCGCGTCCTCGGCAGGTGCGGCCGGTTCGCCGGACGGCGCAGCCGGCTCGCCGGCCGGTTTCGAACACGCGCCGAGCGACGCGACAAGGAGTGCAACAAGCAGGATGCGGGAATTCATGACTTAAGCCTTCGAAAGGTTGCGAATAAGCGCCTGCGCCCGTCCGAGATAGCCGCTCCCGAACAGGTTCAGGTGATTGAGAACGTGATACAGCTGGTAGAGGTCACAGCGCGCGCGATGGCCGGCAGCCAGCGGCGCGTTCGACTCGTAGGCTTCGTAGAATGCAGCACCGAAGCCGCCGAACAGGCGCGTCATCGCGAGATCGGTTTCGCGGTCGCCAAAGTAGACGGCCGGATCGAAGATGACGGGCTCACCGTCACAGCTCGCCCAGTTGCCGCCCCACAGGTCGCCGTGCAACAGCGACGCGTCGGGAGCGTAGTCGGCGAAGAACACGCCCATGCGTTTCATGAGCCGCGCGCCTTCCTCCTGCAGGCTGCCCGTGAAGCCGTTGTCGGCCGCGAGCCGCAGCTGGAAGCCGAGACGGTGCTCGCGAAAAAACTCGACCCAGTCATCGCTCGCGTCGTTGCGCTGCGGCGTCAGGCCGATCGTGTTGTCGCGGTGCCAGCCGTAGCGCTCGCGCGTCGTGCGATGCAGCTCGGCGAGCTGCTCACCCAGGCGCGTTTCCGTCGCGCGCGTCGGCGTGTCGAAGGCCAGCCACTCCAGCGCCAGGTACGCCGCTTCGGCCTCGACGCCGCAGGCAATCACGCGCGGAACGCGGATCGCGCCCGGCGCCGCGAGCTCGGCCAGGCCTTCCGCTTCGGCCGAGAACATGTCGTATGACGAGGCCGGGCCCGTCTTGACGAACACCGGACCGTCGTCGCTGTCGAGACGCCAGGCTGCGCTGATGTCGCCGCCGCCGACGGACCGCGGCGACGCCTCCTCGCCGACGCTCAGTCCGGCCTCGCGCAGGGCCGTGTATATCGGTGACCACTGGGGCATAGGCGCGTTATCGTACCAGCAGAATGTGCCGTTCGCGGCGTGCCAGCTCGGCCCCCTCCTGCTCGGAAACGACTTCGAACTCGAGCTTCAGGCGGGTCTTCGAGGCGAGATGCTCGAGCCGCTGCTGCACGCGCACGGCCGTGGCCAGGCTGACCTGCCTGGCACGACGATGCGTGAATTCGGCCTGCAAACCGCTGAGGCGCGAGATTTCCCGCGTGAACGGCAGGCTCGCGGCGCGCCGCCAGTGTTCGTCCCGTACGAACACCGTCACCACCTCGGCGCGTGAGTTCTCGACGGCATCGAGAAGCGACTGCCACAGGGTCTCGACCGGGCTCGTCTCGGTCACGGCGAGCAATATGCGCCGGATGGTGTCCGCGTCACTCATTGTTGCTCGCTCCGTTGCTCGTTCCCTCGGCGAAGCGCTTGCGCTGCCTGGCATATTCGACGAGCTGCTCCTCGACCTTGCCGCTGACGACGTCCGCACGTGTACCGGTCAGTGTTTCGACGGCCTCGTCGATGGTCTCGACGGCCCACACCGCGAACCTGCCCTTATCGACCGCGTCGACGACGTCCTCGCGCAGCATCAGGTGCTTGACGTTGTCCTTGGGAATGACGACGCCGTGCGTACCGTCGAGCCCGCGCGCCTTGCAGATCTCGTAGAACCCCTCGATCTTCTCGTTCACGCCACCAACGGCCTGCACGCGACCGAGCTGGTTAATCGATCCAGTGCACGCGACGTTTTGCCGGATCGGAAGCTTCGAGATCGACGACAGCAGCGCACAAAGCTCAGCGACCGATGCGCTGTCCCCGTCGACGCCGCCATAGGACTGTTCGAAGACAATGCTGCCGTGCAGCGACAGCGGCGTGTCCGGCGCGTAGCGAGACGACAACGCCGACGACAGGATCATGACGCCTTTCGAGTGTATCGCACCGCCGAGTTCCACCTCGCGCTCTATATCGACGACGTCGCCAGTGCCGATACGCGTCGTCGCCGTGATCCTGACCGGGTGACCGAATCGATGGTCGCCGAGATCGATGACCGACAGGCCGTTTATCTGGCCGACGCACTCGCCGGACGTGTCGATCAGCAACGTATCGCGCTCGATAGCGTCGACAATGCGTTTCTCGATGCGCCCGAGCCGCTCTTTCTTGCGCCTGATCGCTTCGACAACGTCGTCGACGCCGACGCTGTTCGCATCGTGTTGCCTGGCCCAGTACTCAGCCTCGACGAGGAGATCGTCGAGCGACTGCATGTTCATCGACAGGCGCTCACTGTCGTCAGCCTGTCGCGCGCGCTGCTCGATGACGCGCCGCACGGCCGCCTCGTCGAAGGGCAGGAGTTCGTGGCTACGCACGCGGTTACCAATCATCTTCGCGTACGCCGCGACGCTGTCGCCGGTTCGTTCGACGTCGTCGTCGAGATCGACGGCGACCTTGAAGAGACTGCCAAACTCCTTGTCGTACAACGACAGCAGGTAGTACAGCCAGCGCTCGCCGATGAGGATAATCTTCACGTCGAGCGGTATCGGTTCGGGCTTGAGCGTTGTAGTCGTCGCGAAGCCGAGCGTGTCGGCCGGCGATTCGATGCGGACCTCTTTCGTGAACAGCGCCTGCTTGAGCGCCTCCCAGGCAAACGGGCGCCCGAGGACGCGATGCGCATCGAGCACGAGGTAGCCGCCGTTGGCGTGCAGCAGCGCGCCGCCGCGCACCATCCGAAAGTCGGTCAGCAGCGCGCCCATCTCGGCACGGTGTTCGACTTTGCCGACGAGGTTCGGGTAGCTCGGATTGGTTTCGTAGATAACCGGTGCCGGGCGGTCCGGCTCGTTGCCGACGACGAGGTTTATTTCGTAGCTCATCAGCAGCGAGGGGATGTCATTGCGCAGGAAGGGTAGTGCCGGTTCGTCGGTCTGCCGGAACTCCTGCGCATGCTCGATGATGTCCTCGCGCGCCTCCTCTAGGTAGTGTGCGACGTCGGGCACGTCGGCGTACTTGGCGGCCAGCTCCTGGATCAGCACGGTCACGGCGTGTGCCGTTACCTCCCGGTCGAGCGCCCTGACGCGCTCGTGTTGTTGCTTGCGCAGCTTCGGCAGCGATTCGATGCGCGCCTGCAGCTCCTCGCCGAGCTTGTCGATGGTCGCCTCGATCGACTTGCGCTCATCGTCGGGAAGTTCCTTGAAGTCCTTGTCGTCGATGACCTTGCCGTCACGCAATGGCGCCAGCACGTAGCCGCTCGGCGTCTGCAGCACGGCGATGTCATCCTTGGCCGCCTTGCGCCGGATGTCCTCCCACTGCTGCTCGATCTCCTCGTGTAACTCGCTCTCGAGTGCCTTGAGCTGGTTACGGTAGTCCTCCTCCTCGAACGCGGCCGGGATCGCGATGCGAATCTCGTCGATCAGTGCATGCATGTCCTCCCGGAACGCGGCCCCCCTGCCGGCCGGTAGCCGCAGCGCCCGGGGGCGCTCGGGGTTGGCAAAGTTGTTGGCATAGCACCAGTCTTCGGGCGACGGCTTGCGCGCCGCCCGTGCCTCTGCCAGCTCTGTGACCAGTGCGTGCCGGTGACTGCCGGGAGGGCCCATGACAAACAGGTTGAAGCCTTCGCGCTCCACGCCGATGCCGAAGCGCGCCGACTCAACGGCGCGGCGCTGTCCGACATGAGCAACGTCCGCGACCTCGGCGCGGCGAGTCGCGATGGCGTCGCAGGTCGTACGCAGGCGTGCCGTGGGGACGACCAGCTGCTCGTTGCGTGCGATGATCTCGGCCATTACCTCGTCACCCGACGCTATTCCGGGGACTTCATGACAACACTCGGTCGCCGCTTCCGGAACTAGGGATATTCCGGATTGCGGCTACTGATGCCGATAGATGTCCGAAACGCGTTCGGCCTGCCGCCTGAGCGCCATGCCGATGCCGGCCTCGTCGAACAGCGAATTGACTGCGCCGAGCTGTGGCGGCGCCGGCTGCAGCATCGACTCGGCATCGTCGATCGGCGCATCGCAGGCAATGCCCGTCAGTTTCCTCGCGAGCATTGCGTCGTCACGATGCGTGTCGAGTTTCGCGCCCAGCGTCTTCGCCCCGCGCACGTTGACTTCGTGCACGCGATGGAGGTTGTCGTAGATGACGTCGAGGCTGCCGAAATGCGCCAGCAGTTTCTCCGCCGTCTTCTTGCCGACGCCCGGGACGCCCTTGATGTTGTCGACGGCGTCGCCCGCGAGCGCCAGGAAATCGGCGATCTGCTCGGGCCACACGCCAAAGGAGCCTGGTATCTCCTCGTAGCGCAGTTTGCCCTTGCCGGCGAAGTCCCAGAACACGTCCTCCTTGCCCAGCAGCTGCGTCAGGTCCTTGTCACGGCTGACGATCGTCGATGGCCGACCCTGGCGGCGGCCGTGTTCGACCAGCGTGCCGATCAGGTCATCGGCCTCATAACGCGGGCTCGCGAGTTCCATGACCCCGAGCGAACGCACGTAGCGCCGGCACTGCGCAAACTGGCGCTTCAGTTCCTCGGGTGCCGGATCGCGGTTCGCCTTGTACTCGGGATAGATCTCGGTGCGAAACGACTTGCTCAGGCTTTCGTCGAAAGCGACGGCAATGAACTCGGGCGTCACCTGCTCCATGAAGTCGCCGAAAAAGCGACAGAATCCGTACAGGGCATTGACCGGGTTGCCGGCGTCATCGACCATGTCGTCGGGCATGGAATAGTAGGCCCGGAAAACGTAGACGGAGGCATCAATTAAGTACTGCATAGCCGAATCATTGTGGCTGTGGGAGGGCCTTCAGGCCCGAATCGCGGCCGAGGTGCCCTCGGGGTATGAAGCCGCTCCCACAATTCACATTATTAATCGTGATAATGGACGTCAACGATCTCGCTGCCGTTGGCGAGATGGCCGGAGAGGCGCGCGTGCAGGGGGCTCGAGCGCGGGATATGCGCGAGCAGGTACTCCATCTGGTCGCTAAGCACGCGGCGGCCTTTCAGGTAGATGTACTCGGCGTAATTCGGCGTGAACGGCACGGCGATCAGCTCCATCGCCGCCTCCTGCGGCATGCGTCCACCCTTGTAGTTGTTGCAGCGCCTGCAGGCGGTCGCAACGTTGTTCCAGGTGTCGAGCCCACCGCGCGAAACGGGCGTAATGTGGTCGCGCGTCAGATCGCGCGTCATGAAACGCATGCCGCAATACAGGCACAGGTTCGCGTCGCGCTTGAACAGCGTGCGATTGTTGAGCGGCGGCACGTACTTGTCACGGCTTTTCGACAGGCTTTTGCTCGTGCCGTGCGTCGCGATGATCGAACTGACGTGAATACGGCTGCGGCTGCCATCGATCGAGCTAAAGCCGCCGAACACGGTGTACAGGCGCGTACCGCAGTCATAGGCGACCTGCTCGGCGTGGTAGAGACGCACCGCTTCGCGGTAGTCGATCCACTCGAGCGGCATACCGGCAACATCGGTCCTCAGAACCTGTTGCGAAATATCGGATGCAAGCCCAGCGAGCATAGTCTCCCCCCTTCGGGATAGGCGCACCATGTGCGCCCGCTATGCACGCATTATTACAGCAATTAGAGCGCCTTTAAAACCTCATCGAGCGTCGCCTTGGCATCGCCAAACAGCATGCGCGTGTTGTCGAGGAAGAACAGCGGATTCTGCACACCGGCGTAGCCGGTCGCCATGCTGCGCTTCAAGACGATCGACACCTTGCCTTTCCAGCACTCGAGCACCGGCATGCCAGCGATCGGGCTGTCGGGGTCCGTGAGCGCCGACGGGTTGACGATGTCGTTGGCCCCGATGACGACGGACACGTCGACGTCCGGGAAATCCTCGTTGATCTCGTCCATTTCGTACACGATGTCGTAAGGCACTTTGGCCTCGGCGAGCAGCACGTTCATGTGGCCCGGCATGCGGCCCGCAACCGGGTGAATGCCGAAACGCACATTGACGCCCTTCTCCCGCAGCGTGCGCGTGATTTCGAACACCGTGTGCTGCGCCTGCGCAACGGCCATGCCGTAGCCCGGGATGATCATGACTTCCTTGGCGTTCGACAACAGCTCGGCCGTTTCGAGCGGCTCGACCGGGACAACCTCGCCCTGGTCTTCACCACCGCCGGCCGCGGCTGGAGAGCCACCACCCGTACCGAAGCCACCGGCAATCACGGCCAGGAACTTGCGGTTCATCGCGCGACACATGATGTAAGAGAGGATGGCACCGCTTGAACCGACGAGCGCGCCCGTCACGATGAGAAGGTCATTGCCGAGCATGAAGCCCGTCGCCGACGCAGCCCAACCCGAGTAACTGTTGAGCATGGACACAACGACCGGCATGTCCGCACCACCAATTGCCATTACCATGTGGATGCCGAAGAGCAAGGCAATGACTGTCATGATGATCAACGGCTCCATGCCCGTGCCCGCGGCCGACTGCATGACGAACTCACGTCCGAACCAAATCGCCCCGATCAACAGGCCAAGATTGAGCCAATGGCGTGCCGGCAGGATCATCGGGTTACCCGAAATGCGGCCCGACAGCTTGCCGAACGCGATAACGGAACCGGAGAACGTCACGGCACCGATCAGGATGCCGAGATAGGTTTCGATATCGTGAATGGTTAGCTCGACACCCGTGAGGTGTTCCGTCGGATCCATGAAATTCACGTAGCCGACGGCAACCGCAGCCACACCAACAAGGCTGTGCAGGATTGCGACAAGCTCGGGCATCTGCGTCATCTGCACGCGCGAAGCCGCAAACAGACCGATGCTGCCACCAATGAGCAATGCCACGAGCAAAATCGTGTATTGCGCGGTGACCACACCGAGTATGGTCGCGATCAAGGCAATCGCCATACCGATGATGCCGTACCAGTTACCGCGACGTGCGGTCTCCTGGTTGGAAAGACCGCCAAGGGCCAGGATAAAAAGAATGGTCGCGATGATGTACGACACGGTTACGATTCCAGCGTTAATCATGTCGGCCTCACTTCCTGAACATTTCGAGCATGCGGCGTGTCACCGCGAATCCGCCCGCAATATTGATACTTGTTATTCCGACCGTCACCGCTGCAATCCACATCGTCAGGGGGTTGTCCGAACTGATTTGCATCAGTGCGCCAATCACGATGATGCTCGAAATGGCATTCGTGACACTCATAAGCGGTGTATGCAGGGCAGCCGTTACATTCCAGATCACCATGTAGCCGACGAAGCAGGCCAGGACGAAGACCGTGAAGTGCGCCATAAAGGACGCCGGCGCAACAGCACCGAGTCCGAGCAGCGCAACGCCCGCGAGCGCCATGCCGATCGCAGGCCCGACGAACGAACGCGGTTTCTTTTCCTTCTCAACCACAGGCTCTGGAGCCGGCGCCGCTTTCGGCGGTGCGGCCGAGAGCTTGGGTGCCGGTGGTGGCCAGGTCGTTTCACCGTCCTTGCAGACAGTGGTGCCACGAACGACCTCGTCCTCGAAGTCGACGACAATTTTGCCGTCCTTCTCGGGCGTCATGTCCGTCAGCAGGTGTCGGAGGTTGGTCGCATAGAGCTGCGACGACTGGGCCGCGAGGCGGCTCGGCAGGTCCGTATAGCCGATGATCGTAACGCCGCTGTCGACGGTGACTTCGCCCGGCACCGTGAGCTCGCAGTTGCCGCCCTGTTCGGCGGCCAGGTCGACGATGACGCTGCCGTCCCTCATCGAGCGGGCCGTCTCGGCCGTAATCAGACGCGGTGCTGGCTTGCCCGGAATAAGCGCCGTCGTGATGATGATATCGATGTCTTTTGCCTGCTCGGCGAACAGCTCCATCTCGGCCTTGATGAACTCGTCGCTCATGACCTTGGCATAACCGCCTTCGCCCGAACCGTCCTCGTCCTCGAAGTCGAGCATGAGGAACTCGGCGTCCATCGACTCGATCTGCTCCTTGACCTCGGGACGCGTGTCGAAGGAACGCACAATGGCGCCCATGCTCTTCGCCGCGCCGATGGCCGCGAGGCCGGCGACGCCGGCGCCGATGACGAGCACCTTGGCGGGCGGCACCTTGCCGGCTGCCGTGATCTGGCCGGTAAAGAAACGCCCGATATGCTGCGCGGCTTCGACGACGGCGCGATAGCCGGCGATATTGGCCATCGAGCTCAAGGCATCCATCTTCTGCGCCCGCGAGATACGCGGCACGCTGTCCATCGCGAGCACGGTGGCCCCGGTCCCGGTCAGCTTCTCGAGCAGTTCCGGATTCTGGCCGGGCCAAAGGAAGCTGATCAGCGTCTGGTCGGACCGCAGCTGGGCCGCCTCTTGGTCGTCCGGACCGCGCACCTTCATGACGATGTCGGACTGCGACCAAAGGTCAGCCGTCGTCGCGACGACGTCGCATCCCGCGTCGCGATATGCGTTGTCGGAGAAACTCGATTTCGCGCCGGCTCCGGTTTCGACCGAGACGTCGAAGCCGAGCTTGATCAGCTGCGCGGCGACGTCGGGCGTCGTCGCAACGCGGCATTCGCCCGCAAAATTCTCTTTCGGTACACCGATTCTCATAGGACCACTCCCTTTCGGACTGCGGGAGTGTATCTAAGGCCCCGGGCGGGCACAAAGGTGGAAAGTGCTTACCGCCCGCGGCGGCCCTTGCTGCGGCGACCCATCTCTTCGCGGAGGCTGCGACGCTGCTCCGGCGTCAGGTCCCGGTACCGCTCGCGCAGCTTCTCGCGGCGCTCGCGCGTCATCTCACGGTAACGCTTGTAGTTTTCACGAACGCGCTGCTGCTCCTCGGGCGACAGGTTGCGAAAGATGTCCGCACGCTCGCGGATCAGTGCACGGCGCTCCTGGGGCAGCTTCTGCCAGGTATTGAATCGCCGCTGCGCCTCCCTGCGTTGACGCTTCGACATGCCGGTCCAGCGAGCCGCGCCCCGCGACAGGCGCAGCTGGCGCTCTGCCGGCAGGCTGTCCCACGACTCCTCGAACGAGGACAACGCAGCGCGCTGCTCGTCGCTGAGCTCGTTCCAGGCAACACCGTCGGCGAACACCGTGCCGCACGCCAGCAATGCACTCAGCACTACAATGACCCTAGCTCTCATCTTCCCTCTCCGGCGACTCCGCCTCCTCTTCCGCTGACTCGTCCTGCTCGCTTGCCGCCGCCAATTCGACGTCCTCGAACAGCAGCCAGTCGTCGTCCGCCTCTTCCCATTCGCCGAGATACTCGAGGAACGCGGTATCGACCGCTTCCTCGTCTGCGGCGATCGTTACGCCACCGATGCACAGGCCGCAGGCCAGCATCGCGATGTGTTCAGCCGACATCGTCTTCCTGCATGTCGAGCCACACATAGAACTCGAGGTCCTCGAGCATCTCGATGCTCTCCTCACCCAGCAGGATGTCCACGTCGCTCGTCGCAGACGGAATCGTATCGACGCCGTTGCCCGGCAGTGCCAGCATGACGGCGACGATAACCACTGCGGCTATGCCGGTTGCCGGCGCCCAGCGCAGCCACTGTAACCGCGCGCCCCGTGCCCGCTCGAGCGCGGCATGGCGGTTGCGATTGAGCGTGGACAGCGTCGCTGCATCCAGCCGTTCGACCGACTCGTCGAACAGGGCCTTCGCCTCGTCTACAAATTTTTCGTCCGAGCTTTTCATGTCTCTTCCAGCGTTGCCCGTAGCGAGTGTATCGCACGGGAGTAATGCGTCTTGACGCTGCCCTCGCTGCAGCCCATGGCGACGGCGGTTCCGGCAACGTCGAGTCCCTCGAATGTGCGCAGCATGAACGCCTCACGCTGACGCGCCGGCAGTGCGTGCACGGCCGACGCCAGGCTGTCCATCGACTGGCTCGTACTCAACTCCTCGTCCGGCGTCCTGCCCATCGGGTCGGGCGCAGAGGCGACCGGATCGTAGTCTTCTGCGTCGGTCCTGGCGCGGCCGAACCACACCATGACGCGATTGCGCACGGCCTGGCGACGGTGCCAGTCACGCACGCCGTTCTGCAATATGCGATAGAAGAGCGGCGCCCATTCCTCGCTGCTGCGGTCGGCGTACTTGCTGGCGAGCTTGATCATGGCGTCCTGCACGAGATCGAGCGCTTCGTCGCGGTCGCGCACGCCGATCTCGGCAATGCGCAAGGCACGCCGTTCGACTTCGGCCAGAAACCGGTTTAGTCGCTGATCCTGATCCAGTGCCCGCGTCCCTGTTGACTGCTCGCCGGGCCACGATACCGCAAAACTGGCCGTTTCGACGCTCATATCCCTTGACTCCGTCGCAAGGTTATCTAACGTGTCCGTTCTTATCTAACGCCCGAGCGAGCACCACGTTGACACGAGAAAAGCAGCCCATCCTCAAGGTGGCCGTGGCTGTCCCGCTGTCGCGCGCGTTCGATTACCTGCCCCCGGAGGGGTCCCAGGCACCGCAGCCCGGCTGCCGCGTCCGGGTGCCGTTCGGTTCCCGCCAGGCTGTCGGGCTCATCGTCGACCGGGCTACGGAATCCGATCTCGCGGCCGACCGGGTCCGCCGCTGCAGCGCCGTCCTCGACGAGCGTCCTCTCCTGGGTCCCGACGAGCTCGAGCTGATCCGCTTCACGAGCGACTACTACCACCACCCGGTCGGCGAGGTCGTTTCCACGGCCCTGCCGGCCTTGCTCCGCAAGGGTAAGGGCCTGCACCCGCTGGTCGAGATGCTGGTCGCGACGGACGCAGCGGCCGCGACCGACATCGAAGGACTCGCGAGGCGCGCCCCGAAACAGGCCGAACTGCTCGAGACCGTATGCGATGCCGGCGGCAACGGTATCGAGGCGAACGAGCTGACCGAACTGCTGCCGAACTGGCGCCGCACGGCCAAAAGCCTGCTCGAAAAAGGCCTGCTCGAGCGCGCGGATGCGCGCGCGCCCGATTTCGACGAGACCATCGCGCCCGCCGCAACCCCGGGCCCTGAGCTCAATGACGACCAGGAAGCGGCGCTCGCCACGCTGCGCCAGCACGACGGCTTCGGCGTGTGCCTGCTCGACGGCGTCACGGGCAGCGGCAAGACCGAGGTATACCTGAGGCGCATGCAGGACGTGATCGCCTCGGACCGGCAGGTCCTGGTCCTCGTGCCCGAGATCGGGCTGACGCCGCAGATCGTCGCGAGGCTGCGCAAGCGCCTCGGCATCGAGCCGGCGCTGTTGCACTCGGGACTCGGCGACGCGCAGCGGCTCGCCGCATGGCGTGCGGCCCGTGCGGGCGCCGCAAGGCTCGTCGTCGGCACGCGCTCCGCGATCTTCACGCCCTTGGCAAACCCCGGGCTGATCATCGTCGATGAGGAACACGATCATTCCTTCAAGCAGCAGGAAGGGCTGCGCTACTCGGCACGCGATCTCGCCATCGTGCGCGCGAAACTCCTCGACGTGCCCGTCGTCCTCGGCACGGCAACGCCGACGCTCGAGATGCTGCACCACTGCGCGAGCGGCAACTACGTGCACGCGCGCTTGCCGCGGCGAGCCGGCGGGGCGCAACCACCGAGCCTGCGTCTCGTGGATACCCTGCGCGCGCCGGCTACCGACGGCATCAGCGAACCGCTGGCCGCCGCAATCAAACGGCACCTCGGTGAAGGTGGCCAGGTGCTGTTGTTCCTCAACCGCCGCGGTTTCGCGCCGACGCTGATCTGCGCGACCTGCGGCCACGTGGCCGAATGCGCGCGCTGCGACTCGCGCCTGACGGTACACGCCGGGCAACGACGCCTGCTGTGCCACCACTGCGGCTACGGACGCGACCTCACCGATCGCTGCAGCGAATGCGGCGAGACCGTCAAGCCGCTCGGCGAAGGTACCGAGCGCCTCGAGGAGGCGCTGCGGCAACGCTTCCCGGGACGTCGCGTCACGCGTATCGACAGCGACAGCACGCGCGAGCAGGGCGCGATGCTCGACGCGCTGCAACAGGCGAAGGAAGGCGAGGCCGAGATTCTCGTCGGCACGCAGATGCTGTCGAAGGGCCATCACTTTCCGCATTTGTCGCTGGTCGGTGTGATCAATGCCGACCAGGGGCTGTTCGGGACCGACTTTCGCAGCGGCGAACGCCTCGCCCAGTCGATTGTGCAGGTGGCGGGGCGGGCCGGGCGCGGCAGCCGCGCCGGCGAGGTGCTGATCCAGACGGCCTACCCCGACAACCCGTTCTGGGCGACCCTGATCCAGGGCGGCTACGAACGGGTGGCGGCCGAGGCCATGGCCGAACGCGAGGCAACGCGCTGGCCACCGTATACACGGCTCGCCCTGCTGCGCTCGGCAGCGCATCGGCGCGAGGACGCGCATGCTCTGCTCGAGGTGGCCCGTCGTGCGCTCGCCGATCGCTCCGATCCGACGCTCCGCGTACTCGGCCCGGTCGATGCGCCCATGGCGCGCCGGGCCGGCCG
Organism: Woeseiaceae bacterium; assembly: GCA_013042375.1. GTDB lineage: Bacteria > Pseudomonadota > Gammaproteobacteria > Steroidobacterales > Woeseiaceae > UBA1847. Next base: position 42,736 of record JABDQH010000019.1, on the reverse strand, counting down.
CTACCGCGCCCAGCTGCTGCTGCAGGCCGGCGACCGGCGCGCCCTGCATGCAGCATTGCGCGACCTGCGTCCGACGCTCGAACAGGACCGGGCGGCTCGCAAGGTGCGCTGGTCGATCGACGTGGACCCCATCGAGTTGTTCTGATTCAATGGCGCGCCATGAAACCAATCGTCGCTGAACTTGTCGCCAGTGCGCTGCGCGCTCTGCCCGAACTAGCGGAGGCTGCCGACGGCATAGACCTCGACGGCACGGTCGAGCGCACGCGCGACGCGAGCCACGGCGACTTCGCCTGCAACATCGCGATGCGGCTCGCAAAGCCCGCCCGCAAGAAACCGCGCGACATCGCGGCAATTATCGTCGCGGCACTCGGTGACAGCGCCACCGTCGACAAGATCGAGATCGCCGGGCCCGGTTTCATCAATTTCTACCTGAGCGCACAGGCCTTCCACGCCGAACTCGAGCGCACGCTCGCACAAGGCGCATCCTACGGGCGCCAGGCGCCGAAAGAAGGCCCGAGGATCAATCTCGAGTTCGTATCCGCGAACCCGACGGGCCCATTGCACGTCGGGCATGGTCGCGGCGCGTCCTACGGCGCGACCGTCGGCAACCTGCTCGAGGCGGCCGGCTACCCGGTCCATCGCGAGTACTACGTCAACGACGCCGGGCGCCAGATGGACATCCTGGGCGCCAGCGTGTGGCTGCGCTGGCTCGAGGCCAACGGTGTCGATGTCGCGTTCCCGCTGGGTGGCTATCGCGGCGAGTACATCCGCAACATCGCAGACGAGATCGATACCGCCGGTCTCGACGTGCCCACGGCCGAGTCCGTCGCGCGCGGGCTGCCCGGCGACAGCGACGACGACAAGGACGCCTACGTCGACGCACTGGTCGCCAGGGCCAAAGCGCTGCACGGCGAGGACGGTTTCGACCGCATTCGCCAGCAGGCGCTCGAATCAATCCGCGACGAGATCCGCGAGGACCTCGAGGAATTCGGCGTGCACTTCGACGAGTGGTTCTCCGAACAGAGCCTGACGAAGTCGAATCGCGTCGATGATGCGCTCGCCGTGCTCGAAGAACGCGGTATGCTCTACAAGCAGGACGGAGCAACCTGGTTCCCGGCGACGCAGTTCGGCGACGAGAAGGACCGCGTCGTCGTGCGCGAGAACGGCGTCAAGACCTACTTTGCGTCGGATATCGCCTATCACTTCGACAAGCGCGAGCGCGGCTACGATCACCTGATCGATATCCTCGGTGCCGATCATCATGGTTACGTTACGCGCGTGCGCGCGGGCCTCGAGGCCATGGGTTACGAGGCGGATGATCTCGAGGTCAAACTCGTACAGTTCGTGACGCTCTATCGCGGCGGCGAAAGAGTGCAGATGTCGACGCGCTCGGGCCAGTTCGACACGCTGCGCCAGTTACGCGCCGAGGTCGGCAACGATGCGGCACGCTTCTACTATGTGTCGCGGTCCAACGACCAGCACCTCGATTTCGATCTCGACGTCGCCAAATCGCAGTCTAGCGACAACCCCGTCTACTACATCCAGTACGCGCACGCGCGCGTCGCGAGCGTGTTTCGGCAGCTGGGCGAAAAAGCGCTGACCTGGGACAAGGCCAACGGTCGCGCCCAGCTGGGCCTGCTCGGCGAGCCGCAGGAAAAAGCCTTAATGACGTCGATGAGTCGTTACCCGGAAGTCCTCGAACTCGCCGCAAACAACCGGGCGCCGCAGCACCTCGTGCATTACCTCAGGGATCTCGCCAACGACTTCCACACTTATTACAACGCGCACGCCTTCATCGTCGACGATGCCGGCCTGCGCGACGCACGTCTCTATCTCGTCTCGGCGGCGCGCGTCGTGATCGCCAACGGCCTCGGTATACTCGGCGTCTCGGCACCGGAGAAAATGTAATGGCGAAGCGCCGCCGCCGCTCGACGAAGAAGTCCGGCGTTTCGCCCGTCGTCGCGATGCTGTTCGGGCTCGCCGTGGGCCTGTCGGTCGCCGTGGCCGTGTACGTCAAGGACCGTCGTGACCCGCCCGTGGGTGCCGGGGTCGGTGTGGAAGGACCTTCGACCCCCGCCAGCCTGCAGTCGGCCCTCGACGACAACGGCGAGACGAGTACAGTCTCTTCTGCGGGAGGGCCTCCGGACCCGAAGGAAGAAAAGGAAGTGCGGCGCTTCACGTTCTACGACATCCTGCCGAACTTCGAGGTCGTCACGCCGGACGAAGAACCGGCAATGACCGCCGGCGCGGCGCCGCAGGTTGTCGTCGAGCCGGGCCTGTACGTGCTGCAGGCCGGTTCGTTCTCAAGCCACAACGATGCCGACCGGCGACGCGCCGAACTCGCGCTGCGTGGCATCGAGTCCCACATCCAGCGCGTCAAGGTCAACGATCGCGACTACCACCGCGTCTACGTTGGCCCCACCGACGACCTCGACGAGTTGAACATGCTGCGCAGCCGCCTGCGCGCCGCGCAGATCGACGTCCTGCGCATTCGCCTCGGTGACTAGCCTGCGTACACTCGTCGCGTGCGTGTCGCTGGCGCTGATCGCGGCGTGCGCGACGCCGCCCGCGCCGGGACCTGTGGGAGGGCCTTCAGCCCCGAAACCGGTGGCAACAGCTGAGGAAGCTGCGGGAGAGCCTTCAGGCCCGGAGGACTCCGGACAAAAGCCCCTTCCACCAGAGCCCGCGCCGGATAAATCGGCGATGCGTATCAGCATCGCCGCTGTCGGCGACATGATGATCGGCACCGATTACCCGCACAACCACCTGCCCGACGACGACGCGGTCGCTTTCCTCGCCGACGTTGCTGCCGTGCTCTCGGCAGCGGACGTGACGTTCGGCAATCTCGAGGGTGTGCTGATGGAAGGCGGCGAGCCGGCAAAGAAATGCAGCAACCTGAACGCGTGTTACCTGTTTCGCTCGCCACCACGTTACGCGCAGCACTACCGCGACGCCGGTTTCGACGTCATGAGCCTCGCCAACAATCACGCGCGGGACTTCGGCGAGGAGGGCCGCGACTCGAGCGCCGCCGCCCTCAACGCGGTCGGCGTCCTTGCGAGCGGGCGCGAAGGGACCTGGTCAGCCATCATTCGCCGCAACCTGTCCGTCGCATTCATCAACTATGCCGTGACCAGGAACTCGAACATGCTGCTCGACTACGAGACGGCGTTCGAGACGATCGCCTCGTTCAGCGATGAGTTCGATATCGTCGTCGTCACGTTCCACGGCGGTGCCGAGGGCGCCGACGCGACGCATGTGCCGTTCGACGACGAGGAGTACTACGGCGAGCCGCGCGGCGACGTCGTGAAGTTCGCACGCGGGGCGGTCGATGCCGGTGCCGATCTCGTTATCGGTCACGGCCCGCATGTCGTGCGCGCAATGGAGCGCTACAACGGGAGGCTGATCGCGTACAGCCTCGGCAACTTCGCTACCTACTACGGGATCAGCGTCGCCGGTATCAAGGGGATCGCGCCGATCCTGACCGTGACGCTCGACGGCAACGGCGGGTTCGTTGAAGGGGACATCGTCTCGACGGTCCAGCTGCGACCGGCCGGCCCGAGCATCGACCCGCGCGATCGCGCCCTCACGCTCATCCGCAGCCTCTCGATCGAAGACTTCGGCGAGCCCGGCCTCAGTTTCCTGCCGGACGGCAAGATCCTGCCCGAAGCCCGCTCGTCAATCGTCGGCCGAAAATAAAGTGCCAAATAAGGTGCCAGTCACCCTATTTCGAGTCTAAAGAAATAGGGTGACTGGCACCTTATTAGTCATCGGAGGTGACTGACTTGAAGTCGACGCCGAGTGAACGCAACTTGCGGTAGAGATGCGTGCGCTCCATGCCGACGCGCTTCGCGAGCTGCCCAACCTTGCCGCCGCAGAGGACGAGTTGCTGCTGCAGGTAAGCACGCTCGAACTGCTCGCGCGCCTCGCGCAGCGGCAGCGCCAGCAGGTCCTGTTTGACGAGCGGCTCATCGGCCGCACTCGCCGCGGCGATTTCCGCCTCCACTTCCTCAAGCCCGATGTCTTCGTCACTGCCGGACAGCAGCAGGCGCCTGACGAGGTTCTTGAGTTCGTGGACATTGTCGGGCCACGGATAGTTGCGCAAGCGGTTCTGGGCCGCGACGCTGAAGCGCCGGAACGTGAGGCCTTCCGAGTCCACGAGCTTGTCCACGTAGTAGGTCAGCAGCTCTGGCACGTCTTCCGAGTAATCGCGTAGGGGCGGCACGCGCAGTTTCAGTTCGCCGAGGTGCGACACGAGGTCGCGCCGCAGCTGGCCGGCTTCGACCCTGTCTTCGTAATCCGCGCTCACCGTCGCGACAATACGCGCGTCCAGCCGGATCGGCTCGGACCCGCCGACGCGCGTGAAGCGACCGCTCTCGAGCGCGCCGAACAGGATACGCTGCGCGTTCTCGGTCAGATCAGCGAGCTCATCGATGACCAGCGTGCCGCCCGCGGCACGTTCAAAAGCGCCTGCCACGACCTCGCCGCCAAGCTCGCTGCCGAGCAGTTGTTCCTCGCAATTGCTGTCCGTGATCGTCGCCGCGGTCAGCGTTGTGAGCGCCTCGCCGCCGCGCCGGCTCAGGCCGTGCATGTAGCGCGCGAACGCACTGCGACCGGTCCCGGGCTCGCCACTGATGAGTACGGCGCCGTCGTGACGCGCGTACTGCTGCACGCGCTCGCGCAGACCCTGCATCAGGGCGCTGCGACCAACGGGCGCGAGCAGCGACGGCAGCAGTTTGCGTGCCGCCGGGGACTGGCGGCCGGCGGACTCCAGCGCCGCCTCCACGGTGCGCAGCAGCTTCGCGAGCGACAGCGGTTTCTCGACGAAGTCGAACGCGCCGAGGCGCGTCGCCTCGACCGCCGTATCGACCGTGCCGTGGCCCGACATGATGACGACCGGGCAATTCAGCTCACCGCCGTCCGACCATTCCCGCAACAAGGTGATGCCATCCGTATCCGGCATCCAGATGTCGAGCAGAACCAGGTCGAAGCGTTGCGCGGCGCGCGCAGCGCGCGCCTCGCTCGCATCCGCGGCGCTGGTCACGTCATAGCTTTCGTCGGTGAGGATATCCTTGATCAGTACGCGGATATCAGCCTCGTCATCCACGACCAGGACATGAGGATTACTCATGCACTTTCCCTCCTATTGTCAGCGCGTCTCGGCGCCTTCGCTATCATCAGCTCCCGCGCGGCCTCATTGACCGGCAGGCGAATGCTGATCATCGCTCCGCCGCTTTCGCGATTTCTGGCTCGAACGGAGCCAACATGCTCCTCGACCAGTTTCTTGACGATCGCAAGGCCAAGACCCGTGCCTTTCGGCTTGGTCGTGACATACGGATCGAAAATCTGGCTCACGGCGCCGGCCTGGAATCCCGGCCCGTTGTCTTCTACACGGATCTGTACCATGTCGATGCTGTCGATCTCGGCAACGCCGACTTGCACATCGATGCGGCCGCCCTCGCGGTTTTCCAGCGCCTCGACGGCATTACGAATCAGGTTGTGCAGTATCTGCCGCACGCGACCCATGTCTGCTTCAAGCATCGGCATGGTCGGATCGGACGTCAGCACGATACGCACGTCGCTCTCCTGCGCCCGGTAGAGATCGACGACCTCGTGCACCAGCTTGTCGAGATCGAAGCGTGACAATTGGATGTCGGGCGCTCGCGCGTAGTCGCTGAAGGCGTTCACCATATCCTTCATCGCCTCGACCTGCTGCACGATCGTGTGCGTCGCGCGATCGAGCACCTGCGCTTCGTCTTCGGCCATGGCATGCAGGTACTTGTGGCGCATGCGTTCCGCCGACAGCTGGATCGGGGTCAGCGGGTTCTTGATCTCGTGCGCGAGTCGCCGCGCAACCTCACCCCACGCGGCGTCGCGCTGCGCCTGCAGCAAGGCCGTAATGTCGTCGAATACGATGACGAAGCCAGCCGCATGGTCCTCGTCGCCCGGCAACGCCGTGCATGCGCAGGTGAGAACAAGGCGGTCGACATCGCCGCGCAAAACGATCTGCTCGCGCCATTCGGTCTCGCCCGCGTCGAGGTGCACGCGTGCGACGTCGACGAACTGCCCGAGCAGCATGTTCTGCCGCGAGATATCGGACAGCCTGTCGCCCTTGTGCGTCTCGAAATCCACGCCGAGAATCGAGCCAGCCGCCTGGTTCGCGTTACGGATCGTCAGGTCGGCCTCGAGCGCCAGTACGCCCGTCGACAGGCGCGCGAGAATGACCTCGAGGTTGGCGCGCTCGGCTTCCACGAGCGCCTGGCTCATTGACGCTTCGCGCCGGGCGGCAGCGAGGCGCTGTGTCATGTCGTTGAACGAGGAGATCAGGAAACCGATTTCGTCACGCGTCGGCGTCGGCAGACGAGTATCGAAGTCGCCCATGGCGACGGCACGCGTGCCCGCGACGAGATCCTGGATCGGCGCGACGAGACGGCGCGACAGGACGAAGGCGCCATAGATGGCCGCCAGCAGGCTGAGCAACAGGACAAACGACAGCGTGAGGGTCAGCAGGTCCTTGAGGTCTTCGCGGAAGAACACGAGCTGCTGGTACTGCTGGAACGAGTTTTCGACGCTGCGGACCATGCTGGCGAGACGGTCGTCGACCGGGTAATACGCCTGCACGACGCGCGCCTCCTGATTGCGGCTGGCACGATGCGTGAACAGGACCGCCGTGCGGATCTCGGCGCCGCCCTCGGCCAGCGTTTCGAGACTCACGAACGGGCGGCCCTGCTGGATCTGCAGGACCACCTCCTCGTTGAGCGGCTTCGGCAGGCCGGCGGTCGAACTTCCGGAACTCGTGGCGAGCACGGTGTTGTTGTTGCCATACAGCGTCATGTCGCTGGCGCCGTTCTCGCGGCGCAACAGGCCGAGCTCGAAGATGACCTGGCGGTCGCTCACGGTCGCGAGGCGCTGCGCGGCGGCTTCGGTCGCCTGCAGGTTGCGGCGTTTTTGCAGCTCGACCGCGGCACGACTCAAAGTCAGCGCGTTCTCCAGTCCCTCCTCGACCTCGACGTTGAACCAGCTATCGATGCCGCGGTTGATGAACTGCAGCGAGAAATAGAAGACGACGATCAGCGGCAGGACCGCGAGGCCGACGAACATGCCGACCACGCGCGCCTTGAGCTTGGCCCCAGGCACGTTGCCGCGATAGTCGCGGGCCAGGCGTGCGAGGTTGCCGATCAGCAGCGCGAGCAGCAGCACGCCGCCCGCCAGGTTGATCGCGAGGATGATGTCCTGCAGGCGATCGAAGTCTTCCGACTTCTGGACAGTCCGCGTCAGCAGGAACAGGGCGGCCAATGCCAGGCCGACGCCGGCCGTCGCGACGATGAGGTAGGCGGCCCGCCTTATCTTTCGAGCGACCATTCGTACCATTCGCTTTGCAGCTGCCACTGGCCGCGCCAGAAGAACAGCACGCGCAGCGCGGCCGGGTACCGCTCCGTGTTCAACATCGCGCGCAGCCGCACGCGGTAATCGCGATTGGCGGACAACACGGCGTCGTCGATAACGGGCAGTCCCTGGACGCGGCCCAGGCTGTTCAGCGCGGAGTAGAGTGTCGCGAAGGAATCCTGGTCCCCGACATTGAGGTTGCGAACGATGTATCGCTGGCTGACGGGCGAGTACTCGAGCTCGTAGCGCACGGCGAGCTCGGCCTCGACGTCGTCGAGATAGAAGCGACGCGTGCGAATGACCTGCAGCTGCAGTTCGATCGTCAGCGTGACGCCGTTGTCGAGCGCGGCGAGCGCTTCCGACGACAGTATGAGCTGCAGGCGCGCATCGAGCGAGTGCACGCCGTCGATCACCTCCGTCGACGCCGAGCGTACTTCGAAGTAGCCCTCGCGCTCGATCTCGTCCTGCGCCAGCCCCGTGCCGAGGACGAACATGGCCAGCAGCGCATATATCGCACGCCGTCCGACCATCACACCATCGCGTCCTCGCATCGTCATCTGTTTCAGGAGACCTTCTTGACGAGACATGCGAAGAAGAAACCGTCCACGCCGGCCGTTCCGGGCAGGACCTGGTATCCGCATGCCTTCCTCCGCATTACATCGCGGATGTTGTTATTGTGCAACACGGTGTCCTCCACCGCGTCGTCATGGGTCTCGAGGAAGCCTTTCACCAATGTGTCGTTCTCTGCAGCCAGTACCGAGCATGTGACGTACAGCAGTCGCCCGCCCGGCTGCAGCAGCGGCCACAGTGCGTCGATCATCCGCCGTTGCAAGGCACGTAGCGCGTCGATGTCCGCGTCGCGCCGCAGCAGCTTGATATCGGGATGGCGCCGGATTACGCCGGTCGCCGAACAGGGCGCGTCGAGCAGAATCGCGTCGAATTGCTTGCCGTCCCACCATTCTTCAGGTTTTGATGCGTCGCCCGCGACAATCGTCGCATCGAGGCCCAGCCTGGCGAGATTCTCGCTGACGCGCCCGAGCCGCTCGGGATCGCTGTCGAGCGCCGTCAGCGCGATACCCGGGTCGAGCTCCAGCAGGTGACCGGTCTTACCGCCGGGGGCGGCGCAGGCGTCGAGCACGCGTCGCGGCTGCGCGGCCATGAGCCAGGGCCCCGCAACCTGGGCGGCCGCGTCCTGCACCGACACGTCACCGTCCGCGAAACCTGGCAGGTCGTCGACGGACTGTGGCTCGGCGAGCCGCAGGGCCCCGGGAACACCGTCCCAGCTGGTCGCGCCGATCCCGGCGTCGGCGAGGCGGCGGGCGTAATCGGCGACGTCCTGGCGCGCCGTATTCACCCGCAGCCACATCGGCGCGCGCGCGTTGTTCGCCGTCAGGATCGCTGCGGCATCGTCGGGCCAGTCTGCTCGCAGCCGTTCGATCAGCCACGCCGGATGGTTCCACTTCGACGCCTCGCTACGCGCCGGCACGGAGGCCAGGTCTTCGCGCCCGAATCGGCGCAGGCAGGCATTGACGACTCCCGCGAGCTGCGGCCGCCTGAGGGCGCGTGTCGCCTCGACGGTTTGCGACACGGCGGCATGATCCGGAATGCGCGTGTCCCGGAGCTGGTAAAGCCCCACGGCCAGCAACGCGTTGACGACGCTATCGCGCTTGCGAAACGGGCGGCTCACGAGCGCATCGATCCATTCCTGCAATCTGAATTGATGTCTCACTACACCGTAAGACAGCATGCGCAGCAGGGATCGGTCGCCGGGCGGCAACTTACCTTCGTGTGCGGCGATGGCCGCATCGAGTGACTGGCCCGCGCTGACGACCGCGTCGACGACCTCGGCGGCAACCGCCCGTGTTCTCGCCCCCGCGCTCGCCATCGTCAGTTCAGCCGCACACCCGCGAGGTCGGCCTGCCCGACGAACTCGCGCGCAGGGGCACGCCGCCTGCCCGGAAGCTGCAGCTCCTCGAGGCGCAGGGCGTCCTCCCCGCAGGCGACGACGACGGCGTCGCGATCGAACTGCAACACGGTCCCGGGCTCGCCTTCGCCGTCAGTCACCGACGCTCGCCAGATCTTGAGCCTCGTGCCTTGTGGGAGGGCCGAAGATGTGGGAGCGGGTTCTTGTCTCACATGGGTATAGGCACCGGGGAACGGGTTGTATGCGCGAATACGCCGCGCGACGTCGGCGGCCGGCAACAACCAGTCGATCTCGGCATCGCGTTTGTCGATCTTGGGCGCGTGGGTCGCGAGCGACTCGTCCTGCTCCCGGGCTTCGATGTCGCCGGCCAGGATGGCGTCGAGCCTGGCCACGAGCAGCTGACCGCCGAGTGCGGCAAGGCGATCGTGCAATTCGCCGGCTGTCTCGTCGGCACCAATCGCGATCTCCTCGCTGTGAAACACCGGGCCGCAATCGAGCCCGGCAGTCATCGCCATGAGGCTGATGCCCGTCGTCGCGTCCCCCGCAAGAATGGCCGCCTGGATCGGCGCCGCGCCGCGCCAGCGAGGCAGCACCGAGGCGTGCACATTGAGGCAGCCGTGCTTCGGTACGTCGAGCACGGCCTGGGGAAGTATCAGCCCGTAGGCGGCGACGATCAGGAGATCCGGCTCGAGCGTTGCGAGTTCTTCGACGGCTTCGTCACTGCGCAGCGTCGCGGGCTGCAACACGGGAATTCCGTGCGCCTCGGCAAAGCGCTTTACCGGGCTTGCCGAGAGCTTTCTGCCGCGGCCGGCCGGCCGATCGGGTTGGGTGTAAACGGCAACGGGAGCGCGGCCCGCCTCGACGAGCGCCTCGAGCGAAGCACGCCCGAACTCCGGCGTGCCCGCGAAAACCAGCCGCGTCACATCACGACCGCCGTGTGACGCCGCTCTTTCTCGAGCTTCTTGCGGATCCGCTGCCGCTTGGCCTCGGACAGGTAGTCGACGAACAGCTTACCCTCGAGATGGTCCATCTCGTGCTGGATGCACACGGCGAGCAGGCCGGTCGCTTCCATCTCGCGTTCCTCACCATCGCGGTCGAGGAAGCGAACCCGGATTTGCTCGGCGCGCTCGACCTCCTCGTAATAACCGGGCACCGACAGGCAGCCCTCGTCGGTAACCGTGACGCCATCTTTCTCGACGATGACCGGGTTGATCAACGCGTGCGGCTCACTCTTGTCCGGCGACACGTCGGCGACAAGCAGGCGCTTGTGCACGTCGACCTGGGTCGCCGCCAGCCCGATACCGGGCGCGTCGTACATGGTCTCAAACATATCGCCGATGAGCGTGCGCAGCTCGTCGTTGACGCTCTCTACCGGCACCGCCTTCTTGCGGAGCCTCGGATCCGGAAATTCGAGAATCTTCAGTTTTGCCATAATTTCGGGCGCTACACGGAGCACCATTTTCGCGTAAGTTGCTACAAATACGACCTAAATGATTGACTTCATTGAATAAGATGTCACACTAGGCCGCGTGAATTCACCCCTCCGAGGCCGTTCTTGCGGCCGGAAATGTGACGTAATTAGCAGCCCCGGCAGTTGCGGGGCGACATAGTATACCAATGCCTTGAAACCAAAGGCCTGAACCGAATTGTTTCCACGGAGTCCTCGCGACATGTCACTCAGCAAGCTTAGCCTGAAACCCAGCCTTCGGCTGACCGCTGTCTCACTGGTCCTTACACTGGCCGGCTGCGGGGGCAACCCACCCGCCTACGATTCCGCGGCCACGCCTGCATCGAGCGGTTCGACTTACGAACCCACACAACGCACCTATACACCGCCCGCGCCCTACCGGCCAGCGGTCGAGCGTGTGGGCGACCCGGTGCCGCTCGCGTCGGGTGCACCGAACGAGTATGTCGTCCAGGTCGGCGACACGCTCTGGGACATCGCCGGCACGTTCCTCCGCGACCCCTGGTATTGGCCCGAAATCTGGCATATCAATACCCAGATCGAGAATCCGCACCTTATATACCCGGGTGACGTTCTCGGTCTCGTCTACATCGACGGCCAGCCGCGCATCACCAACGTGCGCGCGTCGACGTACCGCCTGTCGCCGCAGGCGCGCGTCACGCCGCTGTCGGAGTCGATCACGAGTATCCCTTACGAAGACGTTGCGGCTTTCCTGAGTTCGGGTGTCGTCCTCGAGAAAGCCCAGGCGGACTCGCTGCCGTACCTGGTCGCAACGCGTGGCGACCACCTGATCGCCTCGGCCGGCAATGACGTATACGTGCGCGGCCTGCCCAATGCTACGCCCGGCGCACGCTATAGCGTCGTAAAGGTTGGCGATCCGCTCTACGATCCCGATGACAATCGCCTGATCGGCTACCAGGGCATCACAGTCGGCGAAGGCGCCCTGCGTCGCAATGGCGACCCGGCAACCGTCGCACTAACGGATACCAACCAGGAGGCCACGGCGGGCGACCGCTTCCTGCCCGAGGAAGTCGATATTCCGCTGAACTTCTTCCCACGCACGCCGAGCGGCAACATCGAAGGCCGCATCGTTTCGGTCGTCGGCGGCGTCACACAGATCGGCCAGTACATGGTCGTCGTGCTCAACCGCGGTACCAACAACGGCGTCTCGGTCGGCGACGTACTGAGCGTGTGGCAGGCCGGCCAGGAAATTGACGACAATGTCCGCGGCGGCAAGGTCGTCCTTCCCGAGGAACAGGCCGGCACGGTCATGGTCTTCAAGGCCTACGATCGCATCAGCTACGGCCTCGTGATGGAGGCAACGCAGGCGATCCACGTGCACGACGCGGTTCGCAACCCGACGTAGAGATTCGGGCCTGAAGGCCCTCCCACAGGTGTTCTTATCCACCGTGGGAGCGGCTTTTCCCGTCAGGCGGGATAATAAGCCGCGATTCCGCCCGAATACGCCCGCAGCGCATCATGCCTGCGGGCGTTATCATTTGTGCATGCCGTCCCCGAACCGCGCCTGGCTGATTCTCGCGAACGCCTACCTGCGCGTCACAGAACTGCGCCCGTTGCTCGACAGCTTCGGCAGCGTCGACGAGATCGTCGCGCAGCCGCGCGCCCGGCTCGCGGGGACCGGACTCGCCGACGAAAAATGTGTCGCGATCGCCTCGCCCGACGATGCCGCTATCGATGCGGCCCTGGCATGGCTGGACGCCGATGCCCATCATCTCGTCACGTGGGGCGGCGAGGACTATCCCGAGATGCTGTCGCAGATTCCGGGCCCGCCGCTTGTCCTGTACGTCAACGGCGACGTCGATGCCCTGCACCTGCCGGCGCTCGCCATCATCGGCAGTCGCAACCCGACCCAGGGCGGCGAGCGCAATGCCCGCGAGTTTGCACGGCACCTTGCAGGCCAGGGCTTCACCATCGTCAGCGGCATGGCCCAGGGCATCGACGCGGCCGCCCATCGCGGCGCGCTCGACGCCGGCGGCAGGACCGTGGCGTTACTTGGCACGGGCATCGATCGCGTTTACCCGGCCGTCAATCGCACACTGGCCCACGACGTCGCCGCACACGGCGCGCTCGTGACCGAGTACCCACTCGGCGCCTCGCCGGAGCACTGGCATTTTCCCGAGCGCAACCGGCTGATCAGCGGGCTGAGTCTCGGCACCCTCGTCGTCGAGGCGGCGCGCCGCAGCGGCTCGCTCATCACGGCCCGACTGGCCGGCGATCAGGGTCGCGAGATCTTCGCGCTGCCGGGGTCGATACATAACCCGCTGTCCCGCGGTTGTCATAAGCTCATTCGCCAGGGTGCGAAGCTCGTCGAAACGGCCGACGATATCGTCGCGGAGCTCGGGCCGCTGACAGGGCATATGCGTGGCGATGACGCCGGCTACGACACGCTGCGTCGCTGCCTCGATCATGACCCCGTCAGCATCGACGAACTGGAAAAACGATCCGGATTGACGATCGATCAGCTTTCCTCCATGCTTCTGATCCTGGAGCTCCATGGAGAAGTGGAGTCATTGTCCGGCGGACGATACGTCAAGAAGGAGCCTCTCCAGGCATGAAGGAAAACGTACTCGACGTACTCATGTATCTCTTCGAGACCTACGTCGACACCGAAGAAGATCCCGAACCCGACCACAACGAACTGCGCAACGAGCTGTCGCGAGCCGGCTTTGGCGACCCCGAGATCGAGCGCGCGCTCGACTGGCTCGACGGACTCACCGACCAACAGGGTTGCCTGGGTTACGGGAGTGAGACCGCGCATGGAACGCGCATTTACAACGACTTCGAACAGGAACGGCTCGACGCCAGCTGCCGCGGCTATATCACCTATCTCGAGCAGATCGGCATCCTGTCGTCGCCGCAGCGCGAGATCCTCGTCGACCGCCTGCTTGCGCTCGAAACCAGCGATATAGACGTCGAACAGGTGAAGTGGGTCGTGCTCATGGTGCTCTTCAGCCAGCCGGGCCAGGAGCTGGCCTACGCGCGCATGGAAGACCTCGTATTCGAGGAAACACCGACGCAGCTCCACTGAGCCACGCACCCGAATTTCTTGACACGCCGCTGTCAAGCACGTAATTAGACCGCGCGATGTCCAAGAATCTCGTTATCGTCGAGTCGCCCGCCAAGGCGAAGACGATCAGCAAATACCTTGGCAAAGATTTTGAAGTCATGGCCTCTTACGGTCATGTCCGCGACCTCGTGCCCAAGGAAGGCGCCGTCGACCCGGACAATGCCTTCGCGATGAAGTACGCGATCATCGAGCGCAATGAGAAGCACGTCAAAGCGATCATGCGCGCGCTCAAGAAAGCCGATGCGCTGTACCTCGCGACCGACCCCGACCGGGAAGGCGAAGCCATTTCCTGGCACCTGATCGAATTGCTCAGGGAGCGCGAGGCGCTCGACAACAAGGACGTGCACCGCGTCGTATTCCACGAGATCACGAAACAGGCCGTGCAAGAGGCCGTGGCGCACCCGCGCGACCTGTCCGGCGACCTCATCGGTGCGCAACAGGCGCGCCGCGCCCTCGACCACCTGATCGGCTTCAACCTGTCGCCGCTGCTCTGGAAAAAGATTCAGCCGAAGCTGTCTGCCGGCCGTGTGCAAAGTCCGGCGCTCAGGATGATCGTCGAGCGCGAGCTCGAAATCGAGGCTTTCAAGGCGCGCGAATACTGGAGCATCGAGGCCGACGTCAGCAAGAGCGAACAGCCGTTCGTGTCGCGGCTCGTGCAGTACAAGGGCGAGAAGGTCGAACAGTTCAGCTTCGAAAACGAACAGGCAGCGCGAGAGGTCGAGAAAACGCTGCTCGCCGCCGCCGGCGGCGAACTGACGGCCGTCAGCGTCACGAAGAAGCAGCGTCGCCGCAATCCGGCCGCACCGTTCACGACTTCGACGCTGCAGCAGGAAGCCTCGCGCAAGCTCGGCTTCAACACGCAGCGTACGATGCGTGTCGCGCAAAAACTCTACGAAGGTATCGAGCTGCCCGGCGAGGGCCAGGTCGGCCTGATTTCCTACATGCGTACCGACTCGGTCACGCTGGCCGACGTTGCCGTCGCAGAAATCCGGGACGTCATCACCGAGCGCTACGGCGCACAGAACGTTCCCGACGCGGTGCGCACCTTCAAGAACAAGTCGAAGAACGCGCAGGAAGCACACGAAGCCGTGCGCCCGACCTCGGTCGCGCGCCATCCCGACGACATCAGGGCATCGCTCGACGACGAACAATACAAACTCTACGCACTGATCTGGCGGCGCACGATGGCCTGCCAGATGGTGCCGGCCGTGTTCGACACGGTGGCTATCGATATGATGCCGGGGGCCGCGACACAGAACGACGACGGCCACCGCATGCGCGCCAATGGATCGGTCCTCGTGGAACCGGGCTTCATGGCCGTGTACCAGGAAGGCCGGGACGACACGAAGGACGATGAGGGAGATCGCCTGCTGCCCGAGACTGCCGAAGGCGACACGATCAAACTGCTCGAACTGCGGCCCGAGCAGCATTTCACCGAGCCGCCGCCGCGCTTCACCGAGGCCAGCCTCGTCAAGACGCTCGAGGAATACGGCATCGGGCGCCCGTCCACTTACGCGAGCATCATCGTGACGCTCAAGAATCGCGAGTACGTCGAGATGGACGGCAAACGCTTCATCCCGACGGACATAGGCCGGATCGTCAACGGTTTCCTGACTGAGCACTTCACGCAGTACGTGGACTACGACTTCACGGCCAAGCTCGAGGACGACCTCGACGAGGTCTCGCTCGGTCACAAGGAGTGGATACCGCTGCTCGACAACTTCTGGGGCCCGTTCCACGAACTGTGCGAGGAGAAAGAGAGCCTCACACGCGGCGAGGTCGCCAAGGAACGCGAACTCGGCATCGACCCGAAGAGCGGCAAGCCCGTCTCCGTGCGCATGGGGCGTTACGGGCCGTTCGTGCAGATTGGCACGAAGGACGACGAGGAAAAACCGAAGTTTGCCGGCCTGCGACCCGGGCAGAAGATGAACGAGATCGACCTCGAGACGGCACTCGAGTTGTTCAAACTACCTCGCAAGCTCGGCGAGACGCCCGACGGCCTGTCCGTGTCCGCCAGCGTCGGCCGTTTCGGGCCCTATGTGCGCTACGGTGACAAGTACGTGTCGATCCGCGGTGACGACGATCCCTACACGATCGAACTGCCGCGCGCACTCGAACTCATCGAAGAGAAAAAGATTGCCGACGCGAACCGCATCATCCTCGACTTCGAGGAGGACGGCATCCAGGTACTGAACGGCCGTTACGGGCCGTATATCACGGACAAGAAGAAGAACGCGCGCGTGCCGAAGGACCGCGAACCGAAGTCGCTTTCCATCGAGGAGTGCAAGGAGCTCCTGGCGGCGGCGCCCGAACGCGGCCGGCGCGGCAAGAAGAAAGCGGCGGCCAAGACAACCGCGACCAAGAAGAAGACGAAGAAGAAAGCCAAGAAAAAGTCGAAGAAGAAGACCGCAAAGAAAAAAACCGCGAAAAAGAAAACTGCGAAGAAAAAGAAATGAACGCCATCGCACGGGGCGCTGACGTCCTGCTGCGCGGTGGCGTGATCGCATATCCAACCGAGGGGGTTTTCGGACTCGGCTGCCTCCCCGACGACAGCCAGGCGGTGCAGCGCGTCATCGACACCAAGCAACGTGATGCAGCGAAGGGACTGATCCTCATCGCCGCACACGCCGGCCAGCTCGAAGGCTGGATCGACCTTCCTGCGGGCAACTCCCTGCCGGACCCGGACCCAAACCACCCCGTTACCTGGATCGTGCCGCCCGGGCCGAAAGTCACGCCGGCCTTGTGCGGCAGCCATGCGACGATCGCCGTGCGCCTGACGACCAACCCGACGGCAAAGGCCCTGTGCGAGGCCGCCGACACACCGCTTGTCTCGACCAGCGCCAACCTGAGCGGCAGGCCGACTGCGCGCAATCGCTTCGTCCTGCGGCGCCAGATGCGCAACGTTGTAGACTACATCGTTCCCGGCGATTGCGGCCCGGCCAGCGGGCCGTCCGAGATCCGGGATTTCGCGAGCGGACGGGTACTCAGGCCACGCAGCAAATGAGCAACATCGACGACGTCAGCGACTACCTCGCCAATCTGCAGAACCGCATCTGCGCCGAACTCGAAACGCTCGACGGCAAGGCGACATTCGCGGCCGACGACTGGCAGCGCCCGGGCGGCGGCGGCGGCAAGAGCCGTGTGCTGTCCGACGGTGGCGTTTTCGAGAAGGCCGGTGTCGGCTTCTCACACGTATTCGGCACGGAGATGCCGCCGTCGGCGACGAAACACCGGCCCGAGCTTGCCGGCAAGTCCTTCCAGGCCGTCGGCATATCGCTGGTATTGCACCCGCACAATCCCTATGTGCCGACGACACACGCCAACTTCCGCTTTTTTACGGCCGGCGAGCGCAATCCCGTGTGGTGGTTCGGCGGCGGCTTCGACCTGACGCCGTATTACCCGTTTCGTGAGGACGTGGTGCACTGGCACGAAGTCGCCAAAAGCGTGTGCGACCCGTTCGGCGAGGACGTGTATGCGCGTTACAAGGCCTGGTGCGACGAGTATTTCTATCTCAGGCATCGAGGCGAGACACGCGGCGTCGGTGGCCTGTTCTTCGACGACCTTAACGAACCCGGTTTCGACAAGAGCTTCGAGTTCGTGCGGCGCGCGGCCGACGGCTTCCTCGAAGCCTACAAGCCGATCGTCAGGAAGCGCGCCGGCCACCCTTACGGCGACAGGCAACGGGCATTCCAGCTCTACCGGCGCGGCCGTTACGTCGAGTTCAACCTGATCTACGATCGCGGGACCCTCTTCGGCCTGCAGTCCGATGGCCGCACCGAGTCGATCCTGATGTCGTTGCCGCCCCTCGTGGAGTGGCGCTACAACTGGTCGCCGGAGCCCGGTTCGCCCGAGGAGAAGCTCTATGCGGACTATCTCCGACCGAGAGACTGGCTGGGATGATTCGTGTTAACTTCTGCGCATGTCCTGGATCGAAGAAATCGACATCGAAGAGGCCGAGGGTGAACTCGCGGAGATGTTCGCCGAGCTGACGAAGTCGCGCGGCAAAATCTCTAACATTCTGAAGGTCCACAGCCTGAATCCGGCGGCGATGGGAGACCATCTCGACCTCTACATGACCCTCATGTTCGGCCGCTCGGGCCTGACCCGCATGGAGCGCGAGGCCATCGCCGTCGTCGTCTCTGCCGCTAACGACTGCGAGTACTGCGTTAATCACCACCTGGAGTCGTTACGGAACTACGAAGATGACGAGGAAATCCTCACCTCGCTCGCGACCGCGGACGGACTCGAGGCCCTGGAACCACGCATCAGCAACATCGCCCGCCATGCCGAGAAACTCACGAGTGTCCCGGGCGCAATGACCGAGAGCGACCTCGGTGAACTGCGCGCTGTCGGGCTGTCCGACAAGGACATCCTCGATCTGACGATGATCGTCGGTTATTTCAATTTCGTTAATCGCATCGCCGTCGGTCTTGGCGTCGAATTTTCCGAAGACGAAAAGCGCGGCTACCTCAACGACTGACGCCATGACCTCATTGCGGATTCTGTCGCTGTGCATCCTGCTGACGCTGGCCGCCGGCGTCCATGCCGAACCGTCCTTGCGCGAGTTGCCCGATATGCAGGTCAGCCTGGCCGGAGCGGAGGACCCGTCGCGGACGAAAGTCTATATCGTCGCTTTGCGTTCCCCATCGGTCGCCGAACGCCAGGCGACGCCGCGCATCAAGTTCGACAAAAACCAGCCCGAAACCGTCGCGTACGCAGCGCGGCTCGGCGACGAGCAGGAACGCGTCCTGGCGCGGGCGGGCGCCGGCGTGAAACACATCTACAGCTACCGTTACGGGCTCAACGGCTTCGCGGCGCGCATGACGCCCGCGCAGGCCCAGAAACTGCAGCACCTGCCCGAAGTGCGCGAAGTCTGGGAGGACGAAGTGCGGCCGCTCGCGACGCGTCACAGCCCGGTGTTCCTCGGCCTGTTCGACGGGGAAAAGGGCTTGCGCAGCGTCGCAGATCTCGACGGCGACGGCATTGTCGTCGGCATTATCGACAGCGGCATCACTCCCGAGCACCCGGGACTCAGGGACACGCGCGAAGCCGACAGGCCGCGCATGTGCCGCAGCAGCTGGGGCGAAACGACGCTGCTCGGCCGGTGGCTGTGCCGCCGTTACCGCAAGGCGCCCGGAGTGCTCGCGTTCGACGAGCCCGAGAACTGGAACGGCGCGTGCGAATCCGGCGAGCGCTTTACCGAAGACGACTGCAACAACAAGCTCATCGGCGCGCGCTGGTTCATCGACGGCGCGCTCGAGACGGGCCCGATCGACGACGACGAAATTCGTTCGCCGCGCGACGCCGACGGCCATGGCACGCACACGGCGACAACGGCCGCGGGCAACCGTACCCAAGCCACGATATTCGGCACGACGATTGGCGATATCGAAGGCATCGCGCCCAAGGCGCGCGTCGCAGCCTACAAGGCATGCTGGCTACGGCCGGGCGACACGCGCGCGAGCTGTAACACGTCCGATCTTGCCAATGCCATCGATGCGGCCGTCGCCGATGGCGTCGACGTGATCAG
The DNA here is from genome assembly GCA_013042375.1 of Woeseiaceae bacterium. Classification (GTDB taxonomy): domain Bacteria; phylum Pseudomonadota; class Gammaproteobacteria; order Steroidobacterales; family Woeseiaceae; genus UBA1847. Next base: position 23,346 of record JABDQH010000019.1, on the reverse strand, counting down.
TTACTCGGTCGGCAGTTCGTTGACGCGCACGACGGCGCCCGACGACCTCGCGCTGCTTGCAGCAGCGCGCGCCGGCGTGGTGGCGGCCGTCGCCGCGGGCAACGAAGGCCCGAACACCGGCACGATAGGCTCGCCCGCGGGGAGTCCGGCCGTCATCACGGTCGCCGCTTCGACACGCGACGGCGAATCGAACCAGGAGGCGCTGGAGATCACGGCGCCGACGGATCTTGCCGGGCGCTATGCCGTGCGCGAAGCTCACTTCACCCCGCCGCTCGAAGACGTCGACCCGATCGAGGCGCAGCTCGTCCTCGTCGATGACGACGATGTAACCCTGCCCTCCGGCGGCACCGGCACCGAGAACGACGCCTGCCAGCCGCCAATCAACAGTGACGAGCTAAACGGCGTCATCGCCTTCATCCAGCGCGGCGGCTGCAGCTTCGAGGACAAGATAAAGCATGCCGCCGACGCGGGCGCCGTGGCGGCGCTCGTTTACAACATCGCGGGCGACCCGATCGTGATGTACGGCGAAAGCGGGCTGTCCGACATCCCTGCGCTGATGATCGGCCAGGCGGACGCCAACCTGATTCTCGCCGAGTTCGACGCGGACAACGTCGTCGAGCTCATTCTCGAGAAAGGCTTCCTGCTGACCACGAGCGATACGGGCGACCAGATGGCAAGCTTCTCCGGGCGCGGGCCCGCACCGATACCGGACGTGCTCAAGCCCGACGTCACGGCGCCCGGCGTCAACATCCTCGCCGGGTTTTCACCCGACACCGCCTACGCGACGCCCGGCGAGAACTTCGCCTACCTGAGCGGTACCTCGATGTCGACGCCGCACGTCGCAGGCGTCGCGGCACTGCTCAGGCAGGCGTATCCCGACTGGTCGCCGGCTGCCATCAAGTCGGCGCTCATGACGACCGCGCGCCAGGACGTGGCCGGCTCGGCGGGCCTGACGAATGCGCATGCCTTCGATTTCGGTGCGGGGCACATCGTGCCGAACGACGCCATGGCGCCGGGCCTCGTCTACGACATCACGGCGGCGGAATACGACGAGATGGAGGCGGCCGTGTTCGCCGAGGATGCCGGTGCCGTGAACCTGCCGTCGGTCACGATGCCGCGGCTCGCGAATTCGCACACGCTGACGCGCCGGGTTACCAACGTCGGCGACGAGGCGGGCGCGTGGACGGTCGAGGTCGAGGCACCGCCGCAGACCAGCGTTGCCGTTGTGCCGGACAGCATTTCGCTGGCGCCGGGCGAATCGGCCAGCTTCGACGTTACGGTCAATTACCTCTCCGGCTTGCTCGACCTGTGGCGCTTCGGTTCGATTACGTGGCGCTCGGACGAGCATGCCGTCTACACCCCGGTCGCCGTCAGGCCAACGTCGATCGTCGCCCCCGAGGAGATCACGTCGTTCGGCGGCACGGGTTCAGACACGTTCGAGGTCGAATTCGGCTACTCGGGTGCGTATGCGCCGCAGGTGCACGGCCTGGCCCTGCCGCTGATCGTCACCGGCTTCGTCGACAACGACCCGACCAAGACATTTACGTTCCGCGAGATCGACGGCGTCACGCGGCACATCATCAGCGTCCCGGCGGGTCAGCTGTACGCGCGCTTTGCGTTGTTCGACCTGCTGACCGATGGTGACGACGACCTCGATCTGTACGTCTACTACTGTGGCCTCGACGGCACGAGCTGCACGCGGCTCGGCGAGAGCGGCGAGCCGACTTCGGAGGAGCGCTTCGACGTGTTCCGGCCGGCCGAGGGCCTGTACGCCGTGCACGTCCATGGCTTCGAAACCGACGAGGTGCAGGGCGGGCCGGGCTCGAACTACCAGCTACTCGCGTGGGCGTTCGGGGAGGCCGACGACCGCGGCAACATGAGCGCAAGCGGGCCCGCGTTCGTCAGCGCGGGCACGACGGGCACCGTGACCGTCGAGTGGCAGGGTCTGGTGTCCAACACGATCTACCTGGGCGGTATCTCGCACAATACCCCGCAAGGCCTGTCCGGCCTGACGCTCGTCACGATCGGCAACTAGAGCTTGTCGACGGGTCCTAGCTGGCCCAGCCTTTCGCTTTCGCGCGGCGCGCGTACCAGATCTCGAAGGCGCAAATAAGGATCACGATCAGCGGCAATGCCACTGCCGTCGTTCCCCAGGCTTCGAGCGCGTCGCGCATTACGAAGGCATCGATATCCTGGACGAGCGCGCCGGCCAGCGAGATGTAGAACAGCGGAATTGCCCAGGCCTTGCGCAGCAGCAGCAGAAGCGCGCCGAGCACGCCGGCATTGACGGCAAAGGCATAGCCCGCGTGCGCCCAGGCCGGCGTGTTCGTTATGTGGGCTATCTGCTGATCGGTAAGACCGGCATCCATCATGATGTCGATCGTCAACGTCGATTGCTGGTAGTAGAACATGAGCCCGACCAGGTTCCAGGCCAGCAGGATGCCGCCGATAATCCAGTACGCCGTGGACGGTTTGTTATTCAGTGTTTCTGCCATGACGGTGCTCCTGTCGAGGACAGCACCGATATTCCGCCGTCGGCGGCGCGAATTCAAGCCAGAGCGGCACAGGCTCCGTGCCGGAAACAGCCGGTCACGTGATCGTTGACGAGGCCCGTCGCCTGCATGTGCGCATACACGATGGTGCTGCCGACGAACCGGAAGCCGCGCTTTTTCAGGTCCTTGCTGAGGGTATCGGACACAGGTGACGTCGCCGGCACGTCGCGATCCCTGCGAAAACGGTTCTGTACCGGCCTGCCGTCGACGAAGCGCCAGACGTAGTCGCTGAACGTTCCGAACTCTTCCTGCACGGCGAGAAACGCCTGCGCATTGGTGACGGCCGACTCGACCTTGAGCCGGTTACGCACGATCGTGGGGTCCTGCAGCAGCTTCTCGACGCGCTTGTTCGTGAAGCGCGCGACCTTTTGCGGATCGAACGCGGCGAAGGCCTTGCGATAGCCTGCACGCTTGTTGAGGATCGTTGACCAGCTGAGGCCGGCCTGCGCACCTTCGAGGATGAGGAACTCGAACTGCGTCCGATCGTCGTGCACGGGGACGCCCCACTCCTCGTCGTGATAACGCTCATACTCCGGGCCGGCACCCTCGGCCCAACGACATCGTGACAGCTCATTTGTCATGCAAATCAATCTAGCAACGCCGCTCCTGCGCGTCCATGCGCCCGCGGCATAAGGCCGTCCATGGCCAAAAAAAAGCCCACGCAGTGCGTGGGCTTTCTCCGTCTTCCGTGGTGCTTCTTCAGGCAGATCCGCCGCAGCTGCCTTCGCCGCAGGAGCCTTCGCCTTCCTTGTCGTCGCCTTCACCGCACGAGCCTTCACCGCACGAACCTTCAGGTTCACTATCGTCGCTTTCGCCGCAGCTACCTTCGCCGCAGCTGCCTTCGCCTTCCTTGTCGTCGCCTTCACCGCAGGATCCTTCGCCGCAGGAGCCTTCGCCCTCGCCCATCATGTAACCGATCTCGAGGTTCGTGAACTGGAACGGGCTCTCGGCCGAGTCGGCGACCTGCGCCGCGTTGACCGTGCCCGCAATCGCGAACGAACCGGCCAGGGCGGCGCCAACGGCTAGAACAACTGGCTTAACTACTTTTTTGTCCGACATCTTCTCTTCTCTCCAGGGTTATGCCCAAGCGGGCGTCAGTTGACCGGTACGACCCTTACGTCGTCCAGGTAATCGAATCAATCACATTCTCGCGAATGGGTTCGAGCGCTTCTTCGCGATCGCCGACGACAGCAATGCTGCCCTCACCGACCGGAATGATGATTCCGTGCACGCTTTCGCCCTCGAGGGGCGTCGCCGCGGCGACCTTTTCATCGGGCATCAGCAGGATCATTACCGGGCCGTGCTGCCCCTGCACGACCAGGTGCGGCACCTTCTTGCCGTTGATGATGCAGGTGCGCGCGTAGGTGATCAGCGATTCGCCACGATCGAAGACGGCCATCGTCGCGGGCACCGCACGTTGCAGTCGTTCGTCCGCGACCGGCGTGTCGACGACCCGCATAGCCCGCGGCTCATGATCGACGTGCGCGAGCACCTCGGCCGCCAGCGAATCGTAATTCTCGAACGGTCCCGACATGCGAATCGCGATCGACGTTGCGAGCACGACGGTCGCAGCAATGGCGTACCACACGGGCTTCCGCGACCGCCTGCGCTGCGGCAGCGCCGCGACCTTGTCGGTATCGACCTCGGGCAGCTCCGGCATGACCAGCGGCGGGACGTCGATCTGCAGCGCTTTCGCGATCTTCAGATCGAGTGCCCTGATTCTCTTGTCTTGGTCGCCGTTCATTCGGTGTCCACAATATCCATCAGTTTCTGCCTGGCCCGGTGCAGGCGCGTCAGTACCGCACCCTGCTTCAGGCCCATCATGGCGGCAATCTCGTTGGTGCTGTAGCCCATCAGGACCTGCAGGACCAGCGGCTCGCGATAGTCGTCGTCGAGCTCGAAGATTGCATGGCGCAAATCATCGAGTTGCTCGTCCGGCTCCTCGGCAAGCAGTGCCGCCTGCGACGCCGAGAGATTGTCGATATCGACGGTCTCCAGGCGGCGTCGCTCGAAGTAGCGGGCGTTCTCGCGTCGCACGATCGTCAGCAGCCATGGCTTGGCCGCGCCGTCGTCGCGCAGTGCGTCGAGGGCTTTCCAGGCGCGCAATAGCGCCTCCTGGACGACTTCTTCGGCTACCGACCGGTCCCGGCTCAGCCAGGCGGCGTAGCGAAACATGTCGGCGTAGTAGACCGACACGAGGCTGTCAAACCTCCGCCGCCGTACGCCCTCTGCGCTGCTACTTGTCATCCGAGATGACCCACCCCTGGGAGCATTTATTACGGAAACCGGCCAAAACTGTGCCGTACACGTGGAAACCCTGCCTAAATATAAGGAAAATAAGTACTTCTTTGCATTATTCTGACAGCTTATGAGTGACTCTTCCCCGGGACAGTTCCCCTGGATCCGCATGCGGCGCAACCGCCGGACGGCGGCGCTGCGCAATCTCGTCCAGGAAACGACGCTGACGAGCGCGGATTTCATCTACCCGGTCTTCGTGCTCGACGGCGAGGGCCGCGAAGAGGCGGTCCCGTCGATGCCGGGCATCTCCCGCAAGAGTATCGACCTGTTGTTACGGGAATTGGCCGAGGTGCAGCGTCTCGGGGTCCCGGCGGTCGCGCTGTTTCCCGTGATCGACCAGGCCAGGAAGAGCCTGGACGGTGCCGAATGCGCCAACCCGGAAGGACTCGTGCAGCGTACGGTGCGCGCGATCGGCGCCGCGCTGCCCGACCTCGGCGTGATCACCGACGTGGCGCTCGACCCGTACACGACCCACGGTCAGGACGGCATCATCGACGACGAAGGCTATGTCCTCAATGACGTCACCGTCGACATGCTCGTGCGGCAGGCCGTCTCACATGCCGACGCGGGCGCCGATGTCGTTGCGCCGTCGGACATGATGGACGGACGCATCGGTGCGATCCGTGCCGCGCTCGAGGAGGCGGGGCATGTCAACACCGTGATTCTCGCCTACGCCGCCAAGTACTCGTCAAGCTTCTACGGACCGTTCCGCGATGCGTGCGGTTCGGCCGAGAACATCAAGGGGGGCGACAAGCACACCTACCAGATAGCGCCGGCGAACAGTGACGAGGCCCTGCGCGAGGTCGGGCTCGATATCGAAGAGGGCGCCGACATGGTCATGGTGAAGCCCGCGATGCCCTACCTCGATATCGTGCGCCGCGTGAAAGACGCCTACGAGATGCCGACGATGGCCTACCAGGTCAGCGGGGAATACGCGATGCTCAAGGCGGCCGCGCAAAACGGCTGGCTGGACGAGCGCGCCGTCGTGCTGGAGTCGCTGCTCGGCATCAAGCGGGCAGGCGCCAATGCGATCCTGACCTACTTCGCGAAAGACGCGGCGCGCTGGCTGGCGGAGGGCCGATGAAGTCGCCCGATCGATACGGCGTAATTGGCTACCCGATTTCGCACAGCCGCTCTCCCCTGATCCATCGAGTGTTCGCGGAGCAGACGGGTGAGGCCATCGAGTACGAGCCGCTCAAGGTCAGGCCCGACAAGCTCGAGAGGGCGGTGCGCCAGTTCCAGCGCGCCGGGGGCAAGGGCCTCAACGTCACCGCGCCCCACAAGAGCGAAGTCATCAAGCTGTGTGACCACCTGTCCGAGCGCGCCGCGACGGCAGGCGCCGTCAATACACTGTCCTTTCGCGACCACGAGATCCATGGTGATAACACCGACGGCATCGGGTTGCTGCGCGACCTCGCCGTAAACCACGACCTCACGCTCGAGAACATGCGCATGCTGATTCTTGGCGCCGGCGGCGCGACACGAGGCATCATCGGGCCGTTGCTCGAGATGCGCCCGGCCCTGCTGATCATCGCTAACCGCACCCTCGGCAAGGCCAAGGCGCTCACGCAGCATTTTTCCGGCTTCGGCCCCGTTTCGGCATGTCGTCTCGACGAAGTGCCGGACGACACGGACTACGAACTCGTCATCAACGCGACCTCGGCCGGACTCAAGGGCGACACGCCATCGTACCCGGCCGCCGCGGTTTCGCCCGAGACGATCTGCTACGACCTGTCGTACGGCCTCAGCCCGACGCCGTTCAGCATATGGGCGCGCGAGCAGGGCGCCGCGGAGTCGATCATGGGGTGGGGCATGCTCGTCGAGCAGGCCGCCGAATCCTTCAATATCTGGCGCGGCGTGAGGCCGCAAACGGCGCCCGTGCTCGAGCACATGTTGATTACGGTCTAGCGCATCGTCACGAGTTCTTCCGCGCTTGTCGGATGAATCGCGACCGTGTCGTCGAAGTCTTTTTTCGTTGCACCCATGCGCATGGCGACGGCAAAGCCCTGCATCATCTCGTCGGCGCCTTCGCCGATGACATGACAGCCGACGACTTTCTCGTCATCGCCCACCGTAACCAGCTTCATCGCCGAGCGCTTCTTGTTGGTGCCGAGCGCGTAGTACATTCCGGTGAAGCCCGAGGTGTAGACCTTCACGTCGTCGCCGTATAGCTCGCGCGCCTCGTCCTCGCTCAAGCCGACGGTCCCGATCGCCGGGTGCGAAAAAATTACGGTCGGGATCAATTCGTACTCGAGATGCCGGCCTTCCATGCCACCGTAGAGCCGGTCCGCGAGACGCCGCCCGGCCGCGATCGCGACCGGCGTAAGCTGCGCCCGGCCCGTGACGTCGCCGAGCGCAAAGACGTTGTCGACGTTGGTCTGCTGGAATTTGTCGGTCGGTACGTAACCCTCGGCATCGTGCTCGACGCCCGCGTTGCCCAGGTCGAGTTCCTCCGTGTTGGGGGTGCGCCCGATTGCCCAGACCAGGCAGTCGACCGGTCCGAAGCTGCGGCCATCCTCGGCGTGCAGCACGATGCCCTCATCCGTTTTTTCGATGAACTGCGGGATGACGCGGCTCACGACATCGATGTGCTCGCGATCCATCGCCTGCATGAGTTCGCCGCTCAGCATCGAATCGAAACTGCGCAGTATGCTGTCCTTGCGGATGACGAGCTGCACGTCCGAGCCGAGTGCATTGAACACACCCGCAAGCTCGACCGCGATGTAGCCGCTGCCCGCGATCAGGACGCGCTGCGGGCGCTCTTCGAGCTCGAAGAACCCATCCGACGTAATGCCGAGTTCCGCGCCTGGAATGTCGGGCACCGTCGGCCGGCCGCCCGAGGCAATGACGATACGCTCGGCCTCTACCCGCCGGCCGTCGATGTCGACGGTGTGCGCATCGACGAAGCGGGCCGTGCCGCTCAGCCAGACGACCCCGCGCTTATCGAGGTTGTTCTCGTAGATCCCGTTCAGTCGCTCTATATAGGCGTCGCGGCGCGCCTTGAGGCCGGCCCAGTCGTGGCCCGTGACCTCGGCGTCGAAACCGTAATCGGCGAGGTGATGGAACTGGTGCGCGTGGTGCGCCGCGTACCACATGACTTTCTTCGGCACGCAGCCCACATTCACGCAGGTGCCGCCCAACGCGGCCTTTTCCACCACGGCCGCGTTGACGCCGTATTCCGCTGCGCGCTGCGCATGCGCGAGACCGCCGCTGCCGCCGCCGATCACGAGAAGATCGTATCGTTCCGTCACAATTTATCGTCCTTTTGTAAAATTTATACCTGCGATGAACACTCGCCAGATCGGAAGGTCGGACCCGGCGCTTGTGCTAATATGCGGTGGCGTATAAGGATATCAAGCACCGCATGACCAACCCGCTTCTCGACACATCGTCGCTGCCCCGCTTCGACGAGATAGCCCCCGAGCACGTCCTGCCCGCGATTCGCCATGTAATCGCGGATAACCGCGCCGAGCTCGGGCGCCTTCTCGACCCCGGCACCCGGCGCGATGTGGACGGCCTCGTGGCGCCGATCGAACACATGGAACACGAGCTCGGGCGCATCTGGTCGCCCGTCAGCCACCTGCAAAGTGTACTCGGGTCGAAGGCCTGGCGTGAGGCCTACAAACAGGCCCTCCCGCTGCTCACCGAGTACAGCACCGAGCTGTCCCAGAATGCCGATTTGCAGCGTGCCTACGCCGACGTGCGTGGCAACCTGCCCGGCGATGCGCCCGCCGCGTGTCGCAGCGCCGTCGATCATGCCCTGCGCGACTTCCATCTCGCGGGCGTCGACCTCGAGGAGGGCGCCAAGAATCGATTCAAGGCAATCATGCAGGAGCTGGCCGAAGTCCAGGCGACCTTCGAACACAACGTACAAGATGCGTCCGATGCATGGTCGCTCAACGTCACCGACGAAAACGAGCTGCGCGGGCTTCCCGACACGCTGCTCGCGCGCGCGGCCGAGGATGCGAAGGCCGAGGACCTCGATGGCTGGCTGCTGAAGCTCGACTTCCCGACCTACGACGCCGTCATGAAGCAGGCGGACTCGCGCGATTTACGCGAGGCGCTGTATCGCGGCTGGGTGACGCGCGGCTCGGACCAGGGACGCGATCCAAAATGGGACAACAGCGAGAACATCGAGCGGATACTCGCATTGCGCCACGAGGCGGCCGACCTGGTCGGCTTCGACAATTACGCCGAGTACTCGCTCGCGACGAAAATGGCGGATACGCCCGCCCAGGTTCTCGAGTTCCTGCGTGAGCTCGCCGGGCACTCGCGCGAAGCCGCCGAGCATGAGCTCGCCGAACTCACGGCGTTCGCGGGCATGCCGCTCGAGGCCTGGGACGTCACCTACTGGCTCGAGAAGTTCAAGCAGGATCGTTACTCGATCTCCAACGAAGAACTGCGCGCCTATTTCCCGGCGATCACGGTCAAGGAAGGGCTGTTTGCGCTCGCGTCGCAGCTATACGACGTCGAGTTATCCCCGAATGACAGCGTGTCCGCGTGGCACGACGACGTGCGCTATTACGACGTCCGCCAGAACGGAGAGCTGCTCGGCGGGTTCTACACCGACCTGTATGCGCGCAACGGTAAACGCGCGGGCGCCTGGATCGACGAGTGCGTAACCCGACAGGTGCTCAACGGCTACCGGACATTGCCCGTCGGCTACCTCGTCTGCAACTTCCCGCCGGCCGACGACGACGGCGTGTCGCTGCTGACGCACACCGACGTCGTCACGCTGTTCCACGAGTTCGGGCACATGCTGCATCACCTGCTGACGCGCGTGAATTTCCCCAGCGTGTCGGGAATCAACGGCGTGCCCTGGGATGCTGTCGAATTGCCCAGCCAGTTCATGGAGAATTTCGCCTGGAACTACGATGTGCTGACGCGCTGTTCTTCGCACTACGAGACCAGCGAACCGCTGCCGCGTGATCTCTTCGACAAGCTCGATAACAGCCGGCACGCTGGTGCGGCGCTCGCGATGTTGCGCCAGATCGAACTCGCCCTGTTCGACTTTCGCATTCACACGGAGTACGACCCCGACAACCCGGTACCCGTGCTGCAGACGCTGGACGAGGTTCGCGACGAGGTCGCACTGATCCGGCACCCCGATACCAATCGCCTGCCGCACGCGTTCTCTCACATCTTTGGTGGCGGTTACGCCGCCGGCTACTACAGCTACAAGTGGGCCGAGGTGCTGGCCGCCGATGCCTATGACGCGTTCGAAGAGGCGGGCACCTTCGATCGCGACACGGCGGGACGCTTCCGGCACGAGATCCTCGAGGTCGGCGGCAGCCGCGACATCATGGAAGCGTACAAGGCCTTCCGTGGCCGTGAGCCCACGATCGACGCCCTGCTGCGGCAGAACGGCATCGAGACCTAGAGCCTGTCTTTCGTGAAGATAGCGACGTGGAACGTCAACTCGATGAACGTGCGCCAGGGACACGTCATCGAGTGGCTGCAGGCCCACGAGCCCGACGTACTCGTCCTGCAGGAGATCAAGCAGCTCACCGAGAAGTTTCCCGCCGATGCGCTCGGGGAGATCGGCTACGAATCGCTCGCCAGCGGGCAGAAGACGTACAACGGCGTGGCCGTCGTCAGCCGTGCACCGGCGACCGACCCGGTCACCGATTTTCCCGCTTTCGACGACCCGCAGCGGCGTGTTCTCGCCACGACCATCGACGGCATTCGCATCGTCAACCTGTACGTACCGAACGGCTCCGAGGTCGGCTCGGAGAAATACGACTACAAGCTGCGCTGGCTCGCCTCGCTGCGCGACTTCCTCGCAGCCGAACTCGAGGCACACGAAAATCTCGTCGTTCTCGGCGATTTCAACATCGCGCCGGCCGACGCCGATGTGTACGACCCGGAGAAATGGGGCGACGCCATCCTGTGCAGCCCGCGCGAACGCGAAGCGCTCGGCAAGCTGTTCGACCTCGGCCTGACCGACGTGTTTCGCAAGTTCGAGCACGCCGAAGGCACATTCAGCTGGTGGGACTATCGCGCGGCCGGGTTTCGTCGCAACGCCGGATTACGTATCGATCTGATCCTGACGAGCGACATTATGACCAAGCGCTGCACGGCAAGTTATGTTGATAAGGAGCCGCGCGCCTGGGAGCGTCCGTCAGATCACGCGCCGGTCGTTGCAGAGTTCACAGTCTAGGTGGTGACCGGCTCGACAAATTCCGCAAGTTATTACCACGACGTCTTCGAAGCGCGTATAAATTGACAAACAACAATAAAAAAGCGCAGCGAATTATGAATCAAGATCGTCGCAACGAATTCGACGTCACCAACACCGTGCAGGTGAGCAGTCCGGCCGCCGTCCGCGATGCCGTGCACGAGCTGTTCAGCGAGACGTTTCCCGGCACCTCTTTCGACAAGCTCTGGCTGGCGTTCTACGACTTCGAGCGCCTGTTCTCAGGGAGGTATCCCGGCTACAACGGCTGCGATACGACCTATCACGACATGCAGCACACGCTCGACATGACGCTGGCGCTGGCCCGCCTCGTATCGGGCTATGAGCGCAGCGTGGAACCATCGGATCGCCTGGGCGCGGCGCGCGCCCAGATGTCGATCATCACATCATTGTTCCACGATTCCGGCTACATAAGACACGAGTCTCGTGACAGTGATTTCGCGAACGGCGCCGAGTTCACGCTGTACCACGTGTCGCGCAGCGCCGATTTCCTGCGCCGCTACCTGCCCGAGCTCGGGCTTGCGAAAGACGTCGCGGTTGCAAGCATCATCGTGCACTTCACGGGCTACGAGGTCGACCTCGACAACATCGAGCTTGAGGATCCGCGTGACATAATTTGCGGTCACCTGATCGGCACCGCCGACCTGATCGCGCAGATGGCCGATCGCTGCTACCTCGAGAAATGCCGGGACCACCTGTACAACGAGTTCGTTATCGGTGGCATCGCCGTCGAGAACTCCGAGCCCGGCGAGTACACGATCCGCTACGAGTCGGGGGAGGATCTGCTCAAAAAGACTCCGACGTTTTATCAGCAGGTCATGCGGGAGCGGCTGAACTCAAAGTTCAACCGCGTGTATCGCTACATAGAAGTACTCTACGATGGGCAGAACCCGTATATCGATGCGATTCGCGTCAACATGACCCATCTCGTGCGGATCATCGAATCGGGGGACTGGTCCCTGCTGCGGCGCAAGCCGTCCTGTTTCTTGGGTCTTGCACACACGGTGCAGGAAATCGAGAAGGCGGTGAGGCGCCAGCTCAAAGCAATTCGCGGCGCGACGACGCGCCAGGACGGCTCGCTACTGATGCCGGTCTGAGGCCTCCTGCCGCAGGCGTAATGCAAATCGCTCGCGACGTGTGAGCCGGCGCGGTGCCAGGAATGCAGCGAAACCGGCGGCGACGACCGTGAAGAAACCGTCCGCCACGCTCCAGACTTCCTCGAAGAAAAGCGGCAGGGTCATACTCGTGATGGCCTGCAGGATACTGAGCGTGCCCGTGCCAAATTCCGCCGCCGTCGTCGACGCCGCGAGCGCGATGTTGCCGAGTATCGAGCCCGCGACCGCGAACATGGCCGCCAGCAACGGAAACCGCCAGTCGACACCGCGCCCTGCTGAACGAATGACCAGACCAAGCACGATGCCGTAAACGACCGTCATCCAGGGAAAGACGCGATCGGCAGCCGCCGACAACGCTGCCCACCCGATGCAAAACAGGATGAACGTAACCAGCCCGGCCGTAACGGCGGCGCGCAGCGATTGCGCGCGCACGAGGCGCGCGCCGTCTTCCGCCGTAGCCTCGGGTCGCCGACCTTCGCCATGTTTGCGCCGCAGCCTGAGCGGTTGCGGATTGCCCTCTTTCACGGGCGACTGCGCTCCGCCAGTGCCTGGCCGAGCTCGCCGCGCGCGACCATGCGGACGGGCGGCTCTGCGTACAGATCGAACACGTACCCGTTACCTTTCTCGGCAACCAGGCGAACGTGCGTCCCCGGGATCTTGAGTGCGGCCGGGAACTGTTCCTCGTCGATGCCGTTGCAGATGATCCACAGGCCGAAGTCGTCGATCGTCGCATCGAACGTGACGAAGGCATTGAGATCCTTCGGCTTGCCGCGTTGTCCGCCGAAGCGGATCCGCTGTCCCGCAAACTGTATCGCGGTCGGCCGCCGCTCGGTGCCATAGCGCTCAGCGAGCTTGACCCAGGCCGCGAACGGATCGGCCGACTCGAAGCTCAGCGCCGCGATCGCCACGACGAGCAGCATGGCGAAGACGATCATGGTCGGAGCGAGAAAATCCATGGGCCACGAGTCTACTGGTATTTCCCAGAATTGACGATGGCACGACGCAGCCCGACACTCTTATAGCCAGGGAGAGACCCTTCAGCGGGACTCTAGGGAGCAGGTCATGAAGGCGTTTCAAATAACGTTACTGATACTCTTCGCGGCCGTTCTGAGCACACAGGCGATTCGCCACGTGCATCTCTACGCGACCGGCTACGAAGAACCGCTGTCCGTAACTGCGCCAGGCTTCCCCGCCGAAGCCCGGATGCGGATACGGATGGAAGAATCGACGGACGAACTGATGGCCGAGTATGAAGACACTCGCCGACAGATCGGGGAGCTGACGAAACAAGACCCGTCAATGCAGCCTTACGCCCTGAACCAGGAAAACCCGGAGCTGTATGCGCGCCACTCGGCCCTCGCGATGGAGCTCAACGAGCGGCAGCGCATCACCTCGGAGATCCGCGATCTGTGGATCTTCTCGATTGCCGGCCTGGTCCTCCTGGGCAGCGGCGCACGCCTCTACACGAGCGGCCATGAGTGGGTTGGCATGTCGTTGATTGTGCCGGGCTTTCTCGAGCTGACGTGGTGGTCGTCCCCGTCCTTCACGCTCGGCGGCGCGGTCCAGGAATTCGACGTCCTGCTGATCAACAAGATCGTGCTGACGATCGTTTCGATCGCACTGCTGTACCTGTTCTGGTCGGCAGCGCGGAGACGCGACAAAGCCCGGTGACTCTGCCCCAGTAGCGCCCGCCCCCGCTGACGCCCCCGATTATTCGCGCTGCCGCGTCCGCCGGGCCACCATATTCAGCCCTTCGACGAGGGCCGAAAATGCCATCGCGGCATAGATGTAGCCGCGCGGGATGTGCACGCCGAAGCCGTCGGCGATCAGCACGGTTCCAATCAGCAGCAGGAACGCCAACGCCAGCATGACGATCGTCGGGTTGGCCTGGATGAAGTTAGCCAGCGGATCCGCCGCGATGAACATGACGGTTACCGTGATCAGTATGGCGATCACCATGATCGGGATGTGCGGCGTCATACCGACGGCCGTGATAATGCTGTCGATCGAAAAGACCATGTCCAGCACGAGTATTTGTGCAATGACCGCCGTAATGCTCGTCGCCACGACCTTTGGGTTCAGTCGGTCCGGACCCGGCTCGGGGTCCACCGTCTGGTGAATCTCGGACGTCGCCTTCCATACCAGGAACAGGCCGCCGGCAATCAGGATAAGGTCGCGCCATGAAAACGCCTGGCCGAAGATCTCGAAGAGCGGGTCGGTCAGCTTGATGATCCACACGATCGCTCCGAGGAGGACCAGGCGAAGTATCAGCGCGCCTGCGATGCCAACGCGCCGGGCGAGAGATCGATGCTCCTTGGGCAGCTTGTTGGACACGACGGAAATAAACAGCAGGTTGTCGATACCCAGGACAACCTCCATGATCGTAAGCGTAACCAGCGCAAGCCACGCGGCCGGGTCGCTGAATAAGGTTAGCAGCGATTCGATCACGGTCAACGCACCTTGCGGAAGAACCAGGTGATGAACAGCGCGAACGCTGCGGCGCCGACGAGCATCGCGGCGAGCTCGCTACCGGCCCAATCGGTGCCGATGCCGTCGGGGCGCTTGCTCTGCATGACCGCGACCAGCGCGATGCCCACGCCGAGCAGGCCTTCGCCGCCGACGAACCCGCTGCCGAGCAGCACGCCGCGCTCGCGACGATCGGCGGCTTCAGTCTCGTCACGCGCGCTGCGTTCCATCCACAGGCGAATCAGTCCACCGACGAAGATCGGCGTCATCGTCGACACGGGAAGGTAGACGCCGACCGCGAACGGCAGCGACGGGATGCGCAGGATCTCGCAGACCAGCGCGATGCCGACGCCGAGGCCAACGAGCGCCCACGGCAGGTTCTGATCGAGCACGCCGTCGATGACGAGCTTCATCAGCGTCGCCTGCGGCGCCGGCAGCTCGGTGCTGCCGAAGCCGAAGCCCTTGCCGAGCGCCAGCACGGTCAGGCAGACGAACACGGCCGACGTCAGCACGCCGATCAGCTCGGCTGTCTGCTGGCGGCGCGGCGTGGCGCCCAGGAGGAAACCTGTCTTGAGGTCCTGCGACGTGTCACCCGAGATCGATGCGGCAATCGCGACGACGCAACCAACGGTCAGCGCGGCGACCTTGCCAGTGATGTCGGTCCAGCCGAACAGCAGGAAGATCGACGCCGTGCCGAGCAGCGCGGCAATCGTCATGCCGCTGGTCGGATTGCTGGTCACGCCTACGAGGCCGACGATGCGCGACGCGACCGTGACGAAGAAGAACGCAAATACGATTACGCATATGGCGGCGGCCATGCGCACGCCCGTGCCGCCGACGGCGCCGAAGACCTGCGGTACCAGCACGAGGACGGCCGCGATCATCAGCACGCCGATGCCGACGACGCGCAGCGGCAGGTCGTTGCTCGTTCGCTGCACTGCAGCATCGGTTTCGCCCACGCGCTCGCTGAGCTGCTGCGAGCCGATCCTGAAGCTGCTGACCATGACCGGGATGCTGCGGATGAGCGTGATGATGCCGGCCGTCGCCACGGCACCCGCGCCGATGTAACGCACGTAGCGCGTCCAGATCTGGCTCGGCGACATGTCGCGGATCAGGTTGATGGTTTCGGGATAGAACGGCTCCGTGCGCGCCTCGCCCCAGTATGCGATCGCCGGAATTATGATGAGCCAGGACAACAGGCCGCCGCCGACCATGACGGCCGCGATGCGCGGCCCGAGGATGTAGCCGACGCCGAACAGGGCGGCCGACAGGTCCATGCCGAGCTGGCCTTTCTTTAAGAAAGGGATTTTCGAATGAATGTCGCCCGGGATGACGCTGATCCACGAGGTCAGGAACTTGAAGAACGCGCCGCCGGCGAGTCCGTAGAATACGAAGCGCGCACGGCCACCGCCAATCTCGTTGGCGACCAGCACCTCGGCGCAGGCCGTGCCCTCGGGGTACGGCAGCTTGCCATGCTCGCGCTCGATCAGGAAACGCCTCAGGGGGATCATGAACAGGATCCCGAGCAACCCGCCGCTCATCGCCAGCAGCGTCATCTGCAGCAGCTCGGGCGGCATGCCCCA
Organism: Woeseiaceae bacterium; assembly: GCA_013042375.1. Lineage (GTDB taxonomy): Bacteria > Pseudomonadota > Gammaproteobacteria > Steroidobacterales > Woeseiaceae > UBA1847. The sequence goes on along the minus strand of JABDQH010000019.1, from coordinate 7,136 downwards.
CATAAAGAGCGCAGGCAGCGTGAAGATGATGCCGCTCGCGAGCGAGCTCGAGGCCGAGCCCGTCGTCTGCGAGATGTTGGTCTCGAGGATCGTGCCGCGTATGCCGATGCCCTGCAGCGCACGGAATACCGCAACCGTCATGACGGCGACCGGAATCGACGTGCTGATCGTCAGGCCGGCGCGCAGCCCGAGGTAGGCGTTCGCGGCGCCGAAAATGATGCCGAACAGGATGCCGAGGCCGACGGCCTTGAGCGTGAACTCGGCGGGGGATTCATCCGCCGCAACGAACGGGTCGTAGCTGTCGCCTTCGGCGATCGGAACGTAGGCCTTCTGGCTCAGTCCGTTTGTTTTCATTGTGTCGGGCCGGGCTGGGAAAGTGACCCGTATAGTAGCAGGCTATGCGCAGGCATGGCGCGCGTACGAAACGACGCCCGGGGCGCGAGCGGCCTCCGCGCGTTGAATCCGCAGACAGGGATCAGAGGCCTGGCATGACGGCAGGCCCCTGAACCTGATGCGGCGATGATTCAGCTAATGATATCGCGTAATTGCGGCGCTAGATTAGCGGTGGTGACTCAACGTGCCGAAGATCCTTCCTGTTTCTGCAGTGACCTGGGTATTCGCGTTGACCAGAACCGATTCGTCGAAGCGGATCGAGAATTCGCCTTTGGCGTTTCGAAATCTCTTCGTGCCACCCAGCCACACTCCTTCCACGGCAACGTACTCTTCACCGGTCGCAAAATTGACGCAGACGACACCTGTCCCGTCACCGTAAAGCAAGGACAGGTCCGAGAAAGTGAACACCAGGTTGTTGTCTGTTATGTCAACGATCTTGAGGAAATAGTCCGGGCATCTTGGATCGTACTCGGGTCCCGTTTCGACACCCTTGGACTTGGTCACTCCGGTTAAATCGGCCCGTCCCAGGTTTCCTTTGACTTTTGCCCTTACGAGGCCGAAGAGGCTCGTCGAGTCCGTTGGTACCCCGCCGACAGCGTCTCTTTGCTCGAGGTTTTGAATGAAATCGCCCGCGAAACGCAGGTAGACGCGGCGATCTCCATCTGCGCTGGCGGTCTGCGCACCCAGTACTGCACATACGCCGACAAAGACGACCAAGGTCGCAATCCTGCTGAATTGGCTTTTTAACATGGCTATACCCCTATTTCCGAAGTTTGGGGATCTGAAGATTGGAGGGCCCAGATTCGAGCGACCGGATCGCAAGACCGGTTCCTCCGGGATCGCGTAGCTCGAAGTTGAAGTCATCGCCGGCTCGCGATGCCTTCAGCTTAAGAGCCGGGCACGGAAAAGTTGTGAAACTTCGGGTACATTTGCGTGACACAGAGAACAACAAGGCTTCGACCGTCTTGGCGGAATCAAGCTCTTAGATGAAGAACTAGCCCCCTTTCAATGATTTACAGGTTCGGTGATTTTGCCGTTGATACGCTACGCGCCGAAGTGCGCCTGGCAGGAAAGACGGTACCGCTCCGACGTCAGTCCTTCGACGTGCTCGTGTACCTGCTACACAGGTCGCAGCGAATTGTGTCGAAAGACGAGCTCCTGGACGCCGTGTGGGGCAACAAGGTCGTAACAGACGGGTCTCTAAAGCACTGCCTGATGGAGATTCGGGCGGCTATCGGCGATCGCGAACGTAAGGTCATTCGCACTGTTGCACGGCGTGGCTATATCCTCGAGGCACCGGTTACGAAAGAGTCGGTTGCAGCGGACAAGAAAGTCTCGATCCTCGTTGTGCCAATTGACGACCACAGCGTCAACGACGACGGCGAGTATATTGCGGACGGTCTGACCGAAGAGATCATCACGGAACTCTCGAAAGTCCGGTCGCTGCGTGTCATCGCTCGCGCCTCTGCCATGCGGCTCAAGGGCGCAGGCAACGCGGTACAAGACGTCGCCAAAGGGCTCGGAGTCGATTTCATTCTGGATGGTTCTGTTCGCAAATCCGGCGACAACCTTCGGGTCATCCTGCAACTAAGCCGCCTGAATTCCGGTGACGTAAGGTGGAGCGGGCGTTTCAACGGTACCCTGGCCGATCTGTTCGAGATCCAGGACGAAGTTGCACAATCCGTCGCAAGAGAACTCGCGATACGCCTCGGCGCCCGTGAGCCAGCGGAGGTCGGCGAGCTGGAGGATCCTCGGGCGGTAGAGTCGTATCTTCGGGCTCGATATGAAACGTTGAAATTCTCCGAAGACGGCCTTCAGCAGGCCGAGCGACACCTGCTAAACGGCTTGCACGTCGTCGGGCCAAATGCCCGTCTTTTGGGCGCTCTCGGACATGCCTACGCGAAGTACGGCGAGCTCGGTCTCGATCCAGCCGGAGCGTTCATGGCAAAGGCTGCCGAGTGCGCCGACAAGATTTTCGAGCTCGATCCGCATTCATCGCCCGGGTACCTGCTTATCGGTATGGTGCGGTTCTTTTCTGGCGATCTTCGTGCGGCTCGCGTACCACTTGAACGCTCGCTCGATACGAATCCCACCGATCCAGACGCGTTGGCAACGCTGGGATACCTGTGTGCCCTGAGCGGTCAAAACGAGCGCGCTTCGCAGTTATTCGACGAGTTGCTTGACGTTGACCCGCTCACTCCGCTGAACCATTGCATGCCGGGGTTCGTTGCGCTCATGGAGGGGCGGTGTTCGGATGCCCTTCCACACTACAAACGATTCCTCGAGCTGGATCCGAAGAATGCCTTTGCCATCTGGACCTGGAACTATGTTTTGCTGCGCAACGGCAGAGTCGACGAGGCGTCAGAGGTTGTTCGCAAATTGAACACTGACCATGCCGGCTCAGCCCTGACGCAGCTCGGTACAGCGCTCTTCCACGGCGTCTGCGGCGAACCTGAAGCCGCAAAAGAAGCCGTGACCGACGAACTGCGTGCTGCAGCACGCAACACCGAGTTACTATCCCGCGAACTCACGCACTGCCTGGCTCTCGCTGGCGAGACTGAAGAGGCACTCGGCTGGCTGGAGAACACGGTACGTATTGGCAATATCAACTATCCATTCTGGTCTCGGCACAACAAGTGGGTGGCTTGCCTGCGCGACGATGCCCGCTTTGACGCGCTGATGATAGACGTCAAGCGAGAATGGACATCCATAGACTCGAATCCCGACACCCGCTAGCCGATGTCGAACGACCGCTTTTAGCGAAGTTCGTTAGTTCGCCAGGAAACTGGCCAAACGGCTGCTAACAGGAAATACTGACGTGAGTGGTTCAGCCTCTACTCCGAGATCTGAAGAAACAATACCTTGCGACCCGTGCTCGGCGGGTTTGACTTATCTGTTACGTAGAGCACGACGCGGTAGCGACCAGGTGCAGAAAATATCCTGGCAACCGTTGAGCCATTCTGGTCGATGGTGCCATCTCCATCGAGATCCCACTTCCAATCACTGATCTGCCCGCCTGGTTGAGCGCTCAACGAGTTGCTTCCATCAAACGTAACGACGTCTCCGGAATGCGGGGTTTCCGGCCAGTGGTCAATATCTGCCCACAGAGCTCCGGTCGGCCATTGCATAATGACCCTGTCTGACAGCGCATTGACAAATTGCTGCAGCGTTTCCGGTCGTGTCTTTTTTTCGCCGAAACCCGCGATCATATCCAGGCTCCAAACGAGCCCGCCGGTTGCGTGGGCAAGCTCCACGTAATCACGGACAGTCTTTACCCTGGCATCTGAACAAGTCGAAAAGTCATCCTGGCCTGCCACCACAGCGACGCGGCTCCGGTCGATAGCAATGCCCTCTCTTCGATCAGGACAGACGATTCGAGCCCTGGTTACCGCGTGGACGACGATTCCATTCATTACTAACTGATTGGATAAGCTGGACAGGGTGAGTTCGCGATCAGTTTCATCTCGGTCTTCGTCGGTGATCAGGATGACCGTCGTAGGAGAGTATTCATTTCCACTCAAATAGCCGCTCAAGACATCGCGGATCGCAACATAGCCGTCTTCGGTGCCGCCGTCCGTGCGCAGCGTTCGGACCGCGCGAGCGGCGTCAATCTCTGACGAGCGTTGGGCAAGATCGCGACTGCGGGTCGTGAAACCCGCAAGGGTGAAATACAGTTGGTCAGGCGGGGAATTTACGTTGCGATCATTAAGCGCCTGCCCAAGTGCCGGTATTGCGTCTGCCAGCCAGTCATGTCGCCCTCGCATTGACCCGGACTCATCCACTACCAGGATCAGATGGGGCGAAAAGCCATAGCCGCTATCAGCAACAACATTGCCGGCCCAGCAAACGACACTGGCTATCGCCACGAGTTGCCAGCTTTCGAGCAAACCAGCTGCGCCAGCTTGCATTAAGGCCGAAAGTTTTCGACACACCGAATGAACTTGAGTCATATTGCTACCTGGCAAACAAGCGAACGCAGGATTGACCCAGACAGACGTGAGCTTGACGGCGTCAACATCCTCCGTTTTCCTCCAGATAACGGATGACCAAGAGCATCGCGTTTCTGTCGGCATACTCTTCTCGATGTATTTGCATGTATTGAATTATTGCCGGTACGTCGAACAATGTGGAAGGGTTGTCGCAATAGACTTCGCCCAGGTAGTCAGACTGTTCATCAAGCATCGCGATGAGATCCAGAGCGCCACCCACGTAGGCTTGCACAATCGGATGTTCGCTGCATTCCCCCTGGTGCGATGCACAGATGGCAGCGAATTGGTCCATGGTGAGTGCCGAGGTGTTACTCGGGAATACAAGAATACTGGCGGCCATAGCCGTAGCTGCAATGGTTTTGAGGGCCATGATGGATGCTCCGATTGCAATAGTTACTGTTTTACGATAATTTATATTAGTATAACGACTATTGCAAGAGGTGCTCCCCGTGACCCGTCGCTTGTCGCTCCTGATCTCCTGGAGCTGCGCGGCACTGTTGATAATGGTGCCGACTGCTGCTCTTTTCTTTCTCGTTGACCTCGATTCGTTCGGTCGGTTTGTCCGAAACAGTATTGGATTGAAGATTCAGTGGAATACGGTTTCCGATCCGCAGTGGTATGCATTGTGGGCGCTTTTGGCGCTTTATGTATCGATTGGCCTCGCTGGTTTGTATTTCTTACGCCGCGCCTTCGCGAACTTCGCTGTAGGTGAGCTGTTCAATCTGGAAAACAGTCGCGATCTAAGGCGGTTTTCGATGTTGTTGTTGGTGCAAGCGCTCGTCACACCACTGCATTTCGGGCTTTCAAGCGTTCTGCTGTCCCTAAACCATCCTGCCGGTGAGAGAATGCTGTCAGTTATGTTCGGCAGCAACGAATTGAGGGCAATCGGTGTCGGCCTCGTACTGTGGGTGATGAGCAATCTGTTGGTCGAAGGAAGCAAGTTGCAAACCGAAAACCGGCAGTTTGTTTAGGTAACGGCATGCCAATACAGGTGAATCTGGACGTGATGCTCGCCAAACGCAGAATGAAGGGTAAGGTGCTGGCAAACGAAGTCGGCATTACTGAGCAGAACCTCTCCCTGCTGCGTACGGGCAAGGTGAAAGGAGTTCGGTTTTCTACACTCGAAAAGATATGTGAGGCTCTGGAATGCCAACCAGGTGACATACTCGAGTACAGCTCGGATGAAACCGACCGCTAAACAATTATCGGGGCTTCAGAACAAATCAACTTGGAACAGTTCGATTGAGAAAGGAATCTTATATACAGATAGCAATTCTGGCCGCCGATGGAGTTGCGATTCATGCATTTAGCTATTGCATTGAAAAGGCGGGTTTCCAGCCTGTTGTCAAGAACCATCTGCCGAACAAGTACTTCAACGACTTACCCGTCACGGAATCTCTGCCAAGATCTCATCAGGGAGGAACTTGCGTCTGGAATGAAGATTGGAGGGGTAGCCACTACTCATCAGCGACAACGTGATCTTTCTTTCAGCAACAAATATCGATCAGCTTCTAGCGACCACTTTTGGCCGTTAGCCGCCCCTGTTTGATTTCGAGCTAGAGTGACTCCTCCTAGACTCGAGGCAACCGTTGATCGTGTACACTGCCCGGCACAGCCGTATTTCGCGGCAGGAGAAACAAGAATGAAGAATGCTCATAAGTACATCGCCGTGGTTCTACTGGGGGCTTTTCCGGCGGCAGTTCTGGCTCAGGGGGAAGAACAGGAAGCATCGAAGAGCTTTATCTACGCAACGTATTTTCATTGTGACGCCGGTGGCGCCGAACGTGCGGACGAAATCATCAAGAAAATCAATGCGCCCGATTTCGACAAAGGCGTCAAAGACGGCACCATTAATGCCTGGGGATGGCTCGCGCATTACACCGGCGGTTTATGGCGACGGGCGCAGTACTATACGGCCCCCACGTTGAACGGTTTGCTCGATGCACAAGAAGCAATGAGCGGTGACAGCGACGCAGCAACCAAGAAGCTCGAGGCCGAATTTGCCTCGATCTGTGGTTCACACCAGGACTATATCTGGGAACGGGAAAGCGGTGGCGGCAGTGACGATCGCGGTGAAGCGTCGTTTTCTGTCTACTACGTCTGTGACGAAGCTCGTGAAGAACGGGCTGACGAAATCTTCGCCAAGGATTTCGCACCGATACTGGACAAGTTCGTAGAAGACGGAAAATTCACGAGCTGGGGCTGGAACAGCCACTGGGTTGGTGGAAAATACCGTCGGCTACAGACTCTGACAGGCACGGATCACAAGTCCTTGTTGGCCGCGCGCGGCGAACTGATCGAAGCCATGTATGCGGAAGGTAGCGAAGTCGGCATGGAGTTTACGTCCATATGCGGTTCGCATGAGGATTACATGTGGGACATCGTGCACGAGACACCATAGTCGGACGCTAAACGTTCTACAAAGGCGCTCCACCCGGGGCGCCTTTTTTTTGTTCTGCGCATTTGATTGACTATTGCCACGGCTCTATTTCGGCGCTCGGCGTTGGATATGCAGGACTACAGCTCGAAGCCACGCACATATTCATCGGCGGATAGATTCTATGTCGACATGCAAGCAGTCCTGTGTGCTGTCGTCTAGTACTAGAAATGGCTGTTTGCCTGTTCAACTGCACCTGGCGCAATTATCTATACTTTATGGGAGGTTGAATGATATGGAACACCGCTATTTTCATTACTATCTATTCTGGAAAAAAGCGTAACTCACTTATTTAGGCGTGGTCGCTACTGACCGCT
>JABDQH010000017.1 GCA_013042375.1 Woeseiaceae bacterium | reverse complement strand
CAACCGCGAGCGCAAATCCCGCGGCTACGGCAGCGGCGGCGGCGTTGCCGCCGCGACCGAGCACGTCGCGCGCGACCTCGGTGGCCACCGGATGGGCCGTCGCCGCGACGGCGTTGCTCGGCAGCGGCGTCTTGACTGTCAGCGCAGGCTGGCAGCCGGCCGCCGCGATGAACGAGAGCGCGATAACGGGAGCTAGAAATTTCATAGGGCGACGGGTCCTAGGCAGTGGCGTCGGCCTGCGCTTCGGGCGCGGCGTCCTGGAATGCTCGCAGCTTGTTTGCCTGATCGACCGCGGCAACGAGTTTAGGGAATTCATCCAGCGGAACATCGAAGCGCCGCGCGTTGTATACCTGTGGGACGAGCAGGGCGTCGGCGAGCGTCACGCCGTCGCCGAAGACGTACGGGCCGTCGCTCGCCAGCACCTCGGCGGCCCGGAAGCCTTCGCCGATCCAGTGCGCATACCACTTGTCCAGCGGGTCGCCGTCGAATTCGCTCTTGATAAAGCCCATGACCCGCAGGTTGTTGAGCGGGTGGATGTCGCAGGCGATCAGGTTGCAGAACGCACGCACCCGGCTGCGCAGCGGTTCTTTGAGCGGCAGCAGCGGCGCGTCGGGATAGGTCTCCTCGAGGTACTCGAGAATCGCCATCGATTGCCCGATCGCGATTTCGCGGTCCTCGAGGAACGGCACGAGCATCTGCGGGTTGACGGCCCGGTAGGCGTCGCCGCGCTGTTCCGAGACACCGGGCGCCAGCGACACGGGCACGATCTCGTGCTCGAGCCCCTTGAGATTCAGCGCGATGCGGACGCGATACGCCGCCGACGATCGCCAGTAGCTGTACAGCCTGATCACTTCAGCCTTCGTATTTCTCCACGACCTGGTCGATCGTACCGAATATCGAGTCGCCGTTGGCGTCATTCATCTCGATGCGAATACGATCGCCGAAGCGCATGAACGACGTCGACGGCTTGCCGTCAGTGATGGTCTCGATCGTGCGGATCTCCGCGATGCACGAGTAACCGACGCCGCCCGCGGCGATCGGCTTGCCCGGACCGCCGTCCAGCTTGTTCGAAATCGTGCCCGAGCCGATCAACGTGCCTGCGCCGAGCGGCCGGGTCTTCGCGGCGTGCGCGATGAGCTGGCCGAAATGAAAGGTCATGTCGACGCCGGCGTCGGGCTTGCCAAAAGGCTCGCCGTTCAAAGAGGACAGCAGCGGCAGGTGCAGCTTGCCGTCGCGCCAGGCATTGGCGAGCTCGTCGGGCGTCACTGCAACGGGCGAAAACGCGCTCGAGGGCTTCGACTGGAAGAAACCGAAGCCCTTGGCGAGCTCGCCCGGGATCAGGTTCCTGAGCGATACGTCGTTGACGAGCATGACGAGCCGGATGTGGCCGAGCGCGTCCTCGGCGGAGACGCCCATCGGCACGTCGTCGGTGACGATGACGATCTCGGCCTCGAAGTCGATGCCCCAGGCCTCGTCCGCCATGCGGATGTTGTCGCGCGGCCCGAGAAACGAATCCGAGCCGCCCTGATACATGAGCGGGTCGGTCCAGAAGGTCTCGGGCATCTCGGCGCCGCGCGCCTTGCGCACCAGCTCGACGTGATTCACGTAGGCGGAGCCGTCGGCCCACTGGTAGGCGCGCGGCAGCGGCGAGGCGCAGGCGGCCTGGTTGAACGGCTCGCCTCTGCCGGCATTGACGCGCTCGGCTATTTCCTCGAGGGCAGGGCGGGCCTCGGACCAGTCGTCGAGTGCGGCCTGCAGGGTGTCAGGACCTGCAAGCCCTCCCACATCCATGCATCTTTTGAGATCCGTCGATACGACGACGAGGCGGCCGTCACGGCCGTCCTTCAGGGACGCAAGTTTCATTATTCGCTACCTGTGAATTCGAGTTCGTGCAGCCATGCGGCGTGGCGTGGGGCCTTCTTCGTCCGGCTCCATTCCTCGAGCATGTCAGGCGCAACGCGCTTGAGCTCGTCGATCTGCTCCTGCGTGCACGTGTTCGCCACGAGCTCGAGCCGGTGGCCGCTCGGGTCGAAGAAGTAGATCGACTGGAAGATACCGTGGTTGGTCGGGCCGATGACGTCGAGTCCTTGGGCCTCGACGCGCGCTTTCGCGGCGAGCAGGGCGTCATAGTCCTCGACCTCGAAGGCGATGTGTTGCACCCAGGCGGGCGTATTGCGGTCGCGGTCCATGTCGGGCTGCGTCGGCAGTTCGAAGAACGCGATCACGTTACCCATGCCGCAGTCGAGGAACACGTGCATGTACGGATCCGGTTCCTTGGTTGACGGCACGCGATCTTCGGCGAACGCCACCGTGAATTCCATGTTGAGCACGCGCTGGTAAAAGTCGACGGTTTCCTTCGCGTCCCGGCAACGGTACGCCACGTGATGGATGCGCTTGAGCTGCATGATCTAAGTCCTCAGGTGCCGACGACGCCGCGCGCCACCTGGTCGCGCTCGATCGACTCGAACAACGCCTTGAAATTGCCCTCGCCGAAGCCTTCGTCTTCCTTGCGCTGGATGAATTCGAAAAAGGTCGGCCCGATCATGTTGGCCGAGAAGATCTGCAGCAACAAGCGCGGCTCGTCACCCTCGGTCGAGCCATCGAGCAGGATGCCGCGCGACTGCATCTCGCCAACGGGTTCGCCGTGGCCGGGCAGGCGCTCATCGAGCATCTCGTAGTAGGTGGCCGGCGGAGGGGTCATGAACTCGATGCCGCGCTGCTTGAGCGCATCCCAGCAGGCATACAGGTCGTCGCACGCGAATGCGATGTGCTGGATGCCCTCGCCGTTGAACTCCATCAGGTATTCCTCGATCTGTCCCGTGCCCTTCGAGGCCTCCTCGTTGAGCGGAATACGAATCTTGCCGTCGGGCGCCGTCATGGCCTTGGACAGCAGGCCCGTGTGCTTGCCCTTGATGTCGAAGTAGCGGATCTCGCGGAAGTTGAACAGCTCCTCGTAGTAGCTGGCCCAGTATTCCATGCGGCCGCGGTAGACGTTGTGCGTCAGGTGGTCGATGACCGTGAATCCGCAGCCTCCGGGATGCCGGTCGACCCCGTCGATGAAATTGAAGTCGATGTCGTAGATCGACGAGCCATCCTCGAAGCGGTCGATGAGATAGATGGTAGCGCCGCCGATGCCCTTGATGGCGGGCAGCCGCAGCTCCATCGGGCCGGTCGGGATTTCGACGGGCTCGGCGCCCTGCTCGAGCGCGCGGTGGTACGCGAAATGGGCGTCGCGCACGCGAAACGCCATGCCGCAGGCGCATGGCCCGTGTTCGCGCGCGAAGTACCAGGCGCGGCTCTTCGGCTCGTTGTTGATGACAAAGTTGATGCCGCCCTGGCGCCACAGCGTTACGTCCTTGGAGCGATGCTTCGCGACCCTGGTAAATCCGAGCAGCGCGAACGCGTCCTCCAGCACCGTGGGGTCGGGTGCCGCGAACTCGACGAATTCGAAGCCGTCGAGGCCCATGGGATTCTCGAAAAGGTCTGTCATTGCCTTTTCCCCTTGAGAAAACGAATGAATCTACCCGTCCAGTCTAAGGGTCTGCCAGTAAGAAGCAACGCGATTGACCGCCCGGGCACGAGTAAGGTCATCTCGTCTTCGAACTCGACCTTTTTGCTCGAGCTGCGAAAAGCGACGTGCCATTGATGCCTCTTGCCGATTTCCGACAGGCGCATGTGAGCGGAGTGGTCGTGCGCATTGACGAGAATCGCTACCGCGGATTCATCGCCATCAGCACCGCTGCGCGTTATTATTTTTGTGAATGCGCGGCTATCGGCCCATTCAGGCGCCTGCTTCCTGTCGCCTTTCTGGTTAATCCAGTCGATCCTGATCCTGTCGCCATCGAGCTCGAGCGTTTCATGAACGTATGCCGGCAGGCGCAGCAGGGGCGTTTCTTTTCGCAGGCGTATGAGTTTTGTTGTCAGCGCGACAAACTGAGAATCTGCTTCGCGTCCGGACCAGTCCAGCCAGCCCGTCTCGTTGTCCTGCGCGTAGGCATTGTTATTGCCCTGCTGGGAGTTTCCGAACTCGTCGCCGGCGAGCAGCAATGGCGTGCCCTGCGAGAAGAACAGCGTTGCAAGCAGATTGAGGCGGTGGCGGCGGCGGTGCCGATTCACCTCCTCGTCGTCGGTTTCGCCTTCGACACCGTGGTTGCAGCTGAAGTTGTGCGAGTGACCGTCGCGGTTGTCCTCGCCATTGGCCTCGTTGTGGCGGTTGATGTAGCTGACCGCATCGCGCAACGTGTATCCGTCATGGGCGGCCACGAGATTCACGCTGGAATCCGGGCCGCGCATACCGGCCTCGAAGACATCGGACGAGCCGTGCAGACGCCGCGCGAGTGTGCCGCTCTTGCCGTGGTCGCCACGCCAGAACCGCCGCACGTCGTCGCGATACAGGTCGTTCCATTCGGCCCAGCGCGGCGGGAAGTTGCCGAGCTGATAGCCGCCGGGACCCGGATCCCAGGGTTCGGCAACGAGTTTCACGTCGGCGAGACGCGGGTCGTTGCTGATCTCGATCAGCAGCGGGTGCCCTTTGACGAACCCGTCGCTGCGGCGGCCGAGTATGGTGGCAAGGTCGAAGCGAAACCCGTCGAAGCCCATGCAGGTCGCGTAGTAGGCGAGGCTGTCGACGATGAGCTCTCGAACGCGCGGGTGGTCCGCGTTGATCGTATTGCCGCAACCGGTGTCGTTCACGTAGTTGCCGGGATCGAGAGGTGCCGTTCGGTAGTAGGTAAGATTGTCGATGCCGCGGAACGAGATCGTGGGTCCCGTACCTCCGCCTTCACCGGTATGGTTGTAGGCGACGTCGAGTATCACTTCGAGACCGGCGTCGTGCAGCGCCCGCACGGCATCGCGTAGTTCGACGTCGGCATCGCCGCTTGCGTAGCGCGGCATGGGCGCGAAGTACGAGATCGAGTTGTAGCCCCACAGGTTGCGCAGTCCCAGCTCGGACAGGTGATGCTCGTCGACGAACGCGTGGGCCGGCATGAGTTCGACTGACGTAACGCCGAGCGCCTTGATGTAGTCGATGACCTTGCGGTTGGACAGGCCCGCGAACGTTCCGCGCCGGGCCTCGTCCAATGCCGGGTGGCGCATTGTAAAGCCGCGTACATTGCACTCGTAGAAGATGGTCTCGTTCCACGGGATGCGCGGGCGGGGTTCTTCGGCGAGTCTGCCAACTTCGGTAACGACACTGAACGGTACGTGGCCAGCGCTGTCGATGTCGTTGGAATCGAACACGGCCTCGTCCCAGGTGAGCTCGCCTGCAAGGCGCCGCGCGTAAGGATCGATCAGCAGCTTGGACGGGTTGCAGCGCAGTCCGCGCTCCGGGTCGAACGGGCCGTGCACGCGATAGCCATAGCGTTGCCCCACTTCGCACCCCGCCAGAAAGCCATGCCAGACGCAGTCGTCGTCGCGCACGAGGTCGAAGCAATAGGTCGCTTTGCCGGCATCGTCGAACAGGCAGAGTTCGACGCGCTGGGCAATTGCCGAGTAGACGGCGAAAGAAGTGCCGTCTCCGTCGGGCGTCGGGCCGAGCGCCTCGGGACGTTCGCGTTTGATCATGCGAGACTTATCGGCTCGAGATGCCAGATGTCATCGTTATACTCGCGCATCGTGCGGTCCGTCGAGAAGCGACCCGAGCATGCCGCGTTGAGGATGCTCATGCGCGTCCAGCGCTCCTCGTTTCTGTAGGCATCTTCGGCGGCGGCCTGGGCATCGATAAAGCTGCGGAAGTCAGCGGCTGTCATCCACGGATCCGCCGGTTCGCGGATCGCCTGCAGGACGGCGTCGAAAATCCCCGGCTCGAAGTGATTGAATTGCCCGCTTTGCAGCAGATCCATGACGCGCGTGAGGTCCTCGTCGCCGTCGATGATCGCCTGCGGATCGTAGCTGGCGCGCAGCGCCTCGATTTGCTCGACCGTGTTGCCGAACAGGAAGAAGTTATCCTCGCCGACAGCTTCGCGTATCTCGACGTTGGCGCCGTCGAGTGTGCCGATCGTCACGGCGCCATTCATCATGAATTTCATGTTGCCCGTACCCGAGGCTTCCTTGCCCGCTGTCGAGACCTGTTCGGACAGCTCGGCCGCGGGACAGATCTTCTCCATCGCCGAGACGTTGTAGTCGGGGTAGAACACGACCTGCAGGCGGTCTCGCACCGCGGGATCCGAGTTGATGACCCGTGCGACATTGTTGATGCACTTGATGATCGACTTGGCCATGACATAGCCGGGCGCCGCCTTGCCGCCGAAAAGCTTGAGCCTCGGCACGAAGCCGTCGCCGTCGCCGCGGCGGATACGGCCATACAGGTGCACCGTGTGCAGCAGGTTGAGCAACTGTCGCTTGTATTCGTGAATGCGCTTGACCTGCACGTCGAACAGCATGTCGGGCGATATCGCGAGGTCCGTCTTGCTCGCGAGGTCCGCCACGAGTCGTTCCTTGTTCGATCGCTTGGCGGCGCGCCAGCGCGCCTGGAATTCGGCATCGTCGGCATGCGGCGCCAGCCCGGCGAGTTCCGTCAGCTCGGTCTTCCAGCCGTCGCCGATCGTCTCGCTGATCAGGCTCGACAGCCCCGGATTGCACGCCGCCAGCCAGCGGCGCTGCGTCACGCCGTTGGTCTTGTTGTTGAAACGCGCCGGCCACAGTTCGGCGAAATCACGGAACAGCCCCTCGCGCAACAGGCGGGAGTGCAGCTCGGCGACGCCGTTAACCGAAAAACTACCGACGATCGCAAGATAGGCCATGCGGATCATCGGGTCCGAACCCTCCTGGATCAGCGACATGCGTCGTATGCGTTCGTTGTCGCCGGGCCACCGCTGGCCGATCTCGGCGATGAAGTGCACGTTAATCTCGTGAATGATGTCGAGCAGGCGCGGCAGCAGGCGCCGGAACATGGCGACCGACCACATCTCGAGGGCCTCGGGCAGCAGCGTGTGGTTGGTATACGCCATCGTCCTGCGCGTGATGGCCCAGGCGTCGTCCCAGTCGAGACCATGCACATCGGTGAGCAAACGCATGAGTTCGGCAACCGCGATGGCCGGGTGCGTGTCGTTGAGCTGAAAACAGTTCTTCTCGGCAAACTGCGAGAAGTCGTCGCCGTGTCGCTTGCGCCAGTTGCGGATCAGGTCCTGCAGGCTGGCCGAGGCAAGAAAGTACTGCTGCCGAAGCCGCAGCTCCTGGCCGTTCTCGGTCTCTGCGTTTGGGTAGAGCACCATTGTGATGTTCTCGGCGGCGTTCTTGGACGCGACCGAGTCGGCGTAACTGCCCGCGTTGAATTCCTCGAGATCGAACTCGTCACGTGCCGCGGCCGACCACAGGCGCAGCGTATTGACGATGTCATTGCCGAATCCCGGTACCGGGATGTCGTAGGGAATCGCGAGTACGTCGTGCGTGTCGACCCAGACGTGCCGTGTCTTGCCATGCTGGTCGACCTGCAAGTCGCTGCGGCCGCCGAAGTGAATCGTTTGCATGTACTCGATGCGCTCGATCTCCCAGGGGAAGCCCTCGCGCAGCCATGAGTCGGCTTCCTCGATCTGGTAGCCGTTATCGATACGCTGGTGGAACATGCCGTACTGGTAGCGAATTCCGTAGCCGATGACCGGCAGCGACAGCGTCGCACAGCTGTCGAGGAAGCAGGCGGCAAGGCGACCCAGGCCGCCGTTGCCGAGTCCGGTGTCGCGCTCGTGGTCGCACACATCCTCGAGATCGATGCCGAGGCGCTCGAGCGCAGCTGCGGTTTCTTCCTCGATACCGAGATTGAGCAGGGCATTGCGCAGCAAGCGGCCCATCAGGAACTCGAGCGACAGGTAGGCCACGCGGCGATGATTGCCGGTCTCGGCCGCATTGCGCGTCTGGGCCCACCGTTCCATGAGACGGTCGCGTGCCGCGTACACCACGGCCTGGTACAGGAACGGTGAATCGGCGCTGATCGTGCGCCGGCCGAGCAGGCGCCCGAAGTAGTGCGTGAAGTCACTGAGGATCGCATCGGCCGTCATCGGCAGTGCCTTGGTTTGCAGCAGTGCGCGGTCGCCGTTCGTGTTTTCGGGTTCTGCAGACATACGTAGATCGATTCCCTATTTCCTTGCCAGTACCAGCGTCGCCAGCGGCGGCAGCGTCAAGTCGATGGAGCATGGTCGCCCATTGTGCTCAGAATCATGCGACTCGACCCGCCGCGTCCCGGTGCCGCCGCCTGAATACTTTTCATCGTCGGTATTGAGCAGGGCCTCGTACGTTCCGGCTTCGGGCACGCCGATGCGGTAGCCCTCGCGCACGACCGGGGTCATGTTGACGATACACACGACGAACCCACCCTCGCGATCACGTCGAATCCAGCTGAAAACGCTGTTGTCACTGTCGCCCCAGTCGATCCACTCGAAGCCGGCCCCGTCGAAATCGACGGCATGCAGTGCCGGCGTGGCCCGGTAGAGTCGATTGAGGTCGCGCACGAGACTTTGCAGGCCGACGTGCTCTTCACCGAAGAGTACGTGCCAGTCGAGCGACTCGTCGTGATTCCACTCGCGCCACTGTCCGAATTCGGCGCCCATGAACAGCAGCTTCTTGCCCGGGTGCGCAAACATGAAACCATAGTAGGCACGCAGGTTGGCGAACTGCTGCCAGCGGTCGCCCGGCATGCGTCCAATGATCGAGCGCTTGCCGTGCACGACCTCGTCGTGCGAGAGCGGCAGGATGAAGTTCTCGTTGAACGCGTACACGAGGCCGAAGGTCATCTTGTCATGATGATAGCGGCGGTGCACCGAGTCCTCCGACATATAGAGGAGCGTGTCGTTCATCCAGCCCATGTTCCACTTGAACGTGAAACCGAGCCCGCCGAGATCGACGGGGCGCGATACGCCGGGCCATGCCGTGGACTCCTCGGCATACGTCGTGGCGCCGTGCGCATGCACTTCCGTGTTGAGTCGCTTCAGGAACTCGACGGCCTCGAAATTCTCGTTGCCGCCGAACTCGTTCGGAACCCACTCGCCATGCTCGCGGGAATAGTCGAGATACAGCATCGACGCGACCGCGTCGACGCGCAGTCCGTCGATGTGGAATTCTTCGATCCAGTACAGGGCGTTGCCGATCAGGTAGTTCAGCACCTCGCGCCGACCGTAGTTGAATATCAGCGTGCCCCAGTCTGCATGAGCGCCTTTGCGCGGGTCGGCGTGCTCGTAAAGCGCCGTGCCGTCGAAGCGCATCAAGCCGTGTTCATCGCCGGGGAAATGGGCGGGTACCCAATCGATGATGACCGTGATTCCGGCCGCGTGGCAGGCGTCGATGAAATAACGGAAGTCGTCGGGGTCGCCGAAGCGCTGCGTCGGCGCGAACATGCCGATCGGCTGATACCCCCAGGAGCCGTCGAACGGATGCTCGGTCACGGGCATCAGCTCGATGTGCGTAAAGCCCATGTCGGCGACGTAGGGCACGAGTTCGTTCGCGAGGTCGCGATACCCGAGGTAGCTGCCGTCATCCTTGCGGCGCCACGAGCCCGGATGCACTTCATATATGCTGATCGGGTCGTCCAGCTTCGGCTCCGGCCGCCGCTGCGCCATCCAGTCGCCGTCACGCCACTGGTAGGTGCTGGCAAACACGACGGAGGAATTACCGGGAGGCGGCTCGTGCAGCGTGCCGAAGGGATCGGCCTTGAGCGGCAACAGGTCGCCTTTGGCGTCGAGAATCTCGTACTTGTACAACGCCCCATTGGCGACACCCGGGATGAAGATCTCCCAGATGCCATTGCCCGGGTGCAGGCGCATGACATGGCGACGGCCGTCCCAGCTGTTGAAGTCGCCGACGACGCTGACGCGTGACGCATTGGGTGCCCACACGGCGAAGCGCGTGCCGTCGACGCCAAGATGCGTAACCGGGTGTGCGCCGAGCTTGCGGTAAACGTAGCGGTCCGAGCCTTCGCCGAGCAGGTACAGATCGATCTCGCCGAGCGTCGACGGGAAACGATAGGGGTCCTCAACCTCCTGGATATTGCCGTCGGCCCAGGTGACGCGCAGCCGATACGTGCGCAGTCGCGGCGGCATCGGCGCGGCGAAAAGGCCGTCGTATTTCCCGGGCTTCAGGTCGGCAAGTACGTTGCTGTGATTGTCGACCAGTTGCACGGCCTGCGCACCCGGTTGCAGCGTGCGCACGACGCGCGTGCCGTTGTCGCTGTGCACGCCGAGCAGTGCAAACGGGTCACTGTGCCGGCCCCGGGCGAGCGCTTCCAAAGATTCAGCATTACTCATGGTCGAGCCTGTAGAGTTCGTCAATTGTACGTTGAGCGGCCAGCTCCCAGCTGAACCGTTGTGCTTTCGCGCGGCGACGGATTGCCTTCCATGAATCCGCGTAACCGGCGCGCAGCGCGAGCGCCGCGCGTGTCGCCGCGACGAAGTCATCGGCCTGTGCGTCGGCCGTGTCGCCATCGAAGACAAAGCCCGTTACGCCGTGTCTAACGGTGTCGCGCAGTCCGCCTACACCGTGCACGACGCAGGGTTGCCCGCTGCGCATCGCCAGCATCTGGCTGATGCCGCAGGGCTCGAAGCTCGAGGGCATCAGGAACAGGTCACCCGAAGCATACAACGGATCTGCGAGCACCTCGGAATAGCCGTTGAGGAACAGCAGTTTCGGATGCTTCCGGGCTATCGCGAGCAGGCGCGACTCGAAGCGTCTCTCGCCGCTGCCCAGGATGACGAAAGCAGCCGAGCGCCCCAATGACTCCGCCAGCCGTTCGAGTGGTGAGCCCTCCGCGTCGTCGCCATGCAGCAGCAGGGTTGCTTTCTGCGCGACGAGTCGGCCGATGCTCGTCACGACATGGCGCGGCTTGCGCTTCGGCAGTTGCTCGATGCGTTGCAGCGCCAGCCCGTGCGCCTCATTGTCCGGGTCGCGCTGTTGCCAGTCGTGCAGCTGCGCCGCGAACATGTCGAGCAGGCGCGCCCAGCCGTGCCGACGCGTCCGCGGCAGGTCGTATTCGCAGCCGTTCAGGATGCCGACGAGGCGGCCCTCGTCACGCACGCCGGCGAGCAGCTGTTCGAGGCCTTCGCCGCCGATGAAGCCGGCCGCCGCATCGCTCGGTCGGCAGATCTCGTCGGCATAGGTGGCGGAGACCGTGCTGATCCTGTCGGCGAGCCGGATAGCCACGGCCAGCGGGTTGATGCAGTCCTCGTGGACCGGGTCGGCGACCGCGTCGAGGTCCACGTCGAGATCCGGGAACCAGGATGCGAGCGAGGATTCGTCCCCGCTCAGTGGCCGCGTACCCTGGTAGGACAGGTTGTGGATCGTGAACACGGTCGGTATCGCGTCGAGCGCCTCGTAGCGCGGATCGAAGCGCGCGAATAACAGGTACAGCGCCGCGTGCCAGTCGTGCAGGTGAACTACATCGGGCCTGCGCTCTTCGCGCCGCACCCATTCGGCGGCCGCCGCGCAAAACAACGCCAACCGGTTGGCGTCGCTCGCAAACGGGCGTGCGTCTTCGTCGCTGACGTAGATCCGGCCTGCGCCGGCCGCCGCGAACAGGGGGTGATCGAACGCGAGGTTGCGAACGCCGTCGTTGTCACCCGGGACGCTCCATACCTCGACAGTCTCGATCGAGCCGCGCCAGGCCACGTCGACCGCTCGCAAGCGGGACGCCTCGCCATCGAGGTGCAGCGAGCCATACGACGGCGTCGCCATCGTCACCTGCCAGCCCTGCCTGGCGATGGCCAACGGCAGATCTCGCATGACGTCGCCGACGCCGCCCACCTTGCCGCCGGGCAGGGCGCCGTTTTCAGATGCGAGAAATAGTACGGACCGGGCGTCGATGGCGGGCTTGCCTAGCGGGTGTAATGCAGCTGTTGTCCCAGCATGTCGGGCGTGACCAGCGTGATGCCCTTGTCCGTGACGCGGAATCCTCGCTCGCGATCGTCAGCGGCATTCTCGCCGACGACCATACCGTCGGGGATCGCGGAGCCGGCATCGATGATGCAACGATTCAGGCGGCAGTTACTCCCGATGAGCGTGCCAGGCAATACGACCGAGTCCGAGATCGACGAATACGAATTGACCCTGACATTCGAGAACAGCAGGGAGCGGCTTACCTCGGCACCGGACACCACGCAGCCTCCCGCAACCATCGACTCGACTGCCGAGCCCCGGCGATCGGGGTCGTCGTGCACGAACTTGGCCGGCGGCGACTGCCACTGGTGTGTATAGATCGGCCATCGCCGGTCATAGAGGTTCAGCTGCGGCGTCACGGATACGAGTTCCATGTTGGCTTCCCAGAAGGCATCGAGCGTGCCGACGTCGCGCCAGTACGCCTGTTTCTTGGTCTTCGCGTCGCGGAAGGGGTAAGCGTAGACGCGGTATTCCTCGATGATCGACGGGATTATATTGTGGCCGAAGTCGTGCTGCGTATCGGGCGTGTCCGCATCCTTGATCACCTGCTCGTACAGGAAATCCGTGTTGAAGATGTAGTTGCCCATCGATGCGAGACAGATGCCGGGCTTGCCGGGAACCTCGTTCGGTTTCTCCGGTTTCTCGTCGAACCCGATGACGCGCCAGTTCTCGTCGACGGTCATGATACCCATCTGCCCGGCGGCTTCCTCGACCGGCATCTCGAAACAGCTCACGGTCATGTCCGAGTCGCGCTCGGCGTGTTCGGCGAGGAACGAGCCATAGTCCATCTTGTAGACATGATCGCCGGCGAGAATCAGGACCTGGCTGGGTCCGTGCGTGCGAATGATGTCGAGATTCTGGTACACGGCGTCCGCGGTGCCGCGATACCACTCACCGCCGACCCGCTGGGATGCGGGCAGGATCTCGACGAACTCCTGGCGCCCGGCCTGGAACCACGACCAGCCATGCTGGAGATGGCGAATCAGCGAGTGTGCCTTGTACTGGGTCAGCACGCCGATGCGCCGGATTCCCGAGTTGATGCAGTTGGAGAGCGGAAAGTCGATGATGCGGAACTTGCCGCCGAAGTACATCGCCGGCTTGGCGCGCCAGTCCGTGAGTTCGTGCAGCCGCGATCCTTTACCGCCGGCGAGCACCAGGGCCAGCGTATCGCGGGTGAGAAGACTAACGTGGCGGGGGCTATTTTTTGTTTGAGGCGCCATGGCAGGAAATTCCACGCTCCGAGATTATGACAAGTGAGGCTACATTGTCGCAGAATTTGTCCGACAGTTGTGTGTCAATGACCCGCCAGCGCCAGTTCCCGCCGGGGGTGCCCGGAACATTGGTGCGCGCCTCGGAGCCGAGTCCGAGGTAGTCCTGCAGCGGCGCGATAGCGAGCCGCGCAGGCGTCGAAAATGCCGCCCGGATCAGGTCGGTGTGCACCGTCTCGGCCGTGCCTCCCGTCATCTGCAGCACGGCCCGCTGTGCATGCTGGATTTCTTCCTTGCCGCGGATGTCGTCGGGGCTGCCGTGGAACCAGCCGATCGTCGTGTCGTTGTCGTGGGTACCCGTGTAGCAGACGCTGTTGTCGGCGACGTCCTCGAGACGAAATTCGGGGTCGCAGACGTCGAACTGCAGGACGTACATGCCGGGAATCCCGTGCCGCTCGCGCAGGTCTTCGACCTCGGGCGTGATGACGCCGAGGTTTTCGGCGACGATCGGCAGGTTACCGAGCGCGGCACGCATCGCATCGAAGATGGCGTCCCCCGGTCCGGGCTCCCAGGCGCCGGTACGGGCCGTTTCGGCATCCGCCGGGATCGACCAGTAGGCCTCGAAGCCGCGGAAGTGGTCGATGCGGACGAGGTCGGTCAGTTCCGAGGTCGCGCGCAGCCGGTCGACCCACCACGAGTAGCCGTCCGCCTCGTGCTTGTCCCAGTCGTATAGCGGGTTTCCCCAGAGCTGCCCGTCCTCGCTGAAATAGTCGGGCGGCACGCCGGCGACCGCGTCCGGCCGGCCATCTTCATCGAGGCGCAACATCTCGCGATTCGCCCAGGCATCCGAGCTGTCGAGCGCGATACAGATCGGCATGTCGCCGAACAGCGTGATGCCGCGCTGGTGCGCGTAATCCCGCAGCTCGAACCACTGGCGGAAGAACAGGTACTGGATGATCTTGAGCCCCCGCAGACGAGCCGCTTCCCGGTTCTCCAGGCGTGCAAGCGCGCTGGCGTCTCGATGCACGTACTCGGCCTGCCATTCCGGCCACGGGCGCTCGCCGTGCCTCGTCTTCAGGATGCGAAACAGCGCGTAGTCATGCAGCCACTCGGCATCGTTGCGTTCCAGGAAGCGCCCGAAGTCATCGAGGAGTGCGTGTCTGACCGTCGCCTCGAAGCGACTTGCAGCCAGGTACAGCAGGCGGTTCTTGATCGGGATCAGCGCGCCGTAGTCGACATAGCGCTCCGGGAGCGTGGTCAGCTCGGCCACCTCGTCGTCATCGAGGAGTCCGAGGTCGACGAGGTTGCCGATGTCGACGAGCATCTCGTTGCCGGCGAACGTCGAGAGCGGCTGGTACGGGGAATCGCCGTACGCGGTCGGGCCGAGCGGCAGGAATTGCCAGACCGACAGCTCCATACTGACCATCTGGTCAATAAAATGGCGCGCCGCAGCCCCGATCTCACCGATGCCATAAGGACCCGGCAGGGACGTGATATGCAGGCATACCCCGGCCTGGCGCCCGTGGGGCAGCGAACTCTGTACCGATTCCCGATTCATGTACGCAAACTAATTACGGGCTCACGTCAGGGCAACGAAATGCAATCGTATTCATTGAATGAATTCGTTTGTAACCATTGCCCGAAACGCGGTCGCTTCTTAAACTGGCCAGCGTAGCTGTATCCACACCAGATCCCCGGGGGAAACCGAACATGAGCAAGAAGCAGCGCAAGTGCGCGCACGCAGTTTCAGAGGAAACGAACAACTTCTCTCTAAATGTCCGCCGTACGGCGGTGTCGCTGGCTGTTGCGGCCGCCTTACCGGGCGCAATGCTGGCGCCGCAGGCGGCGGTAGCACAGGACAACGACGAAGAGGTGATCGAGGAGATCATCACGACGGGCTATCGCTCGAGCCTGATGAACTCGATCTCCGCCAAGCGCAATGCATCGAGCATCGTCGAGTCCATCTCGGCGGAGGACATCGGCAAGCTGCCCGATGCCTCGATCGGTGAGTCGCTGGCACGCCTGCCGGGTCTTGCCGCGCAGCGCTTTGACGGCCGCGCCAACAAGATTTCGATTCGCGGCCTCGCACCCGACTTTACAACGACGATGCTCAACGGCCGCGAGCTCGTGTCCTCGGACAACAACCGCGCCGTCGAGTACGACCAGTTCCCCTCCGAGCTGATAACGGGCGCAACGGTGTACAAGACGCCGGATGCCACGCTGACGGCCCAGGCGGTCGGCGGCACCGTCGATATGCAGACGATTCGTCCGCTGAACTACAAGGAGCCGATCCTGGCAGTAGGTCTTCGCGGTGAGCTCAATGACGAGGGCAAGCTGAATTCGGATACCAACGACCAGGGCTACCGCGCCAACGTAGCCTGGATCGGTCAGAACGACGAAGGCAGCCTAGGCTGGGCAGTCGGCTACTCGCGCATGGAGCAGCCGATCCAGGAACAGTACATCCATTTCTGGGGCTACAGCGATGTCACCGATGCCGACGACCAGAGCGGTCAGTTCGTGGATGGCATCAAACCCTACGTCAAGTCGAACGAGCTGACGCGCGACGGCGTGCTCGGTGTCCTCGAGTTTGCTCCGACTGATGAGCTGCGTGCCCGTTTTGACGTGTTCTACTCGAAGTTCGCCGACGATCAGACGCTGCGCGGCGCCGAAATTGCCGGCTACACGGCTGGCGGACGCGACATTGTCAGCGTCGACGGGACGCTCGTAACGCAGGGTACGTGGAACGACCTGTACACGCAGAACCGCAACGACTTTTCGGATCGCGACGTCGAGACGCGCGCCCTTGGCTTCAACGTCGTCTACGACACAGACGACTGGAGCTACGAGGCTGACCTCAGCTGGTCGGATGCGGAGCGTGACTACACGGCCAACGAGCTGTACATCTCCGATGGCCGCGGTCAGAGCGGTTCGCCGAACGACTACACCTACACGCTGGGCGTGGGCAATGGCGTAATCCTCGACACGATGGCTGATTTTTCGGATCCGAGCATCTGGAGCCTCGGCGACAACCTCGGCTGGGGCGGTCCGCTCTGCACCGAGGCGCTCGGCTGGCAGTGCGACAGCCAGGACGGCTTCCGCAACACCGAGACCTCGAGCGACGACATGACGGCGATCAAGCTCTCGGCGGAGCGTATGCTCGACGACGCCTGGATCACGAGCGTCGAGTTCGGCATGCGCTACGCGGCACGTGAGAAAGGACACACGCGCAGGGGCGAGTGGCTGACGCTGAACGACTACCCGGATCTCGTGTCGATTCCGTCGCAATACATCCTCGGTTCGACGTCGCTCGATTTTGCCGGTCTGGGCAACATCATCAGCTTCGATTCCCGCGCTATTGCCAATTCCGGAATTTACTACGAATCGCCGGAGAGCCTCGTGGCCCAGGCGACCAACACCTGGTCGATCGACGAGGACGTCTTCAACTTCTACATCATGGCGAACTTCGAGACGGAGAACTGGTCGGGTAATTACGGCGCCCAGGTCGTCTACACCGACCAGAGTTCGACGGGTACGCAGGCTGGCACGACGTCGGAAGGCGTCGAGTACAACCTCGTGACGCTGGGCACCGACTTCTGGGAGCTCTTGCCGAGCCTGAACGCGTCGTACCATATAAACGACGATATGAAGCTGCGCTTTGGCGTCGCTCGTATTCTCGCGCGTCCGCGCATGGAAGAGATGCGCGCCAGCAGCGAGTTCAGCTTTAACGAGCAGAACATCGATGAAACGGACCTCGAGGACTCCCCGTGGGGCGGTAACGGCGGCAACCCGTTCCTCGAGCCGTGGATGGCATGGCAGTTCGACGTTTCCCTCGAGACCTACTTCGGCAACGCCGGTTATGCAGCACTGTCGGTGTACCACAAGGAACTCGAGAACTACGTCTACAACAAGCAGGTCCTCATCGACTTCTCGGGCGTAGACCTTCCGGAGATCATCGACCCGGTCCTCGACCAGGGTTTCGTGTCGGCGCCTGATAACGGCGAAGGCGGCTGGATCCGCGGCGTCGAACTGTCGGCATCGCTGCCATTCGACCTGTTCTCTGATGGTCTCCGGGATTTCGGTGTATTCCTGAGCGCTTCGTACACGGACTCCGAGGTGCAGGAGACGCCGGACAGCCCGAAACTCGAGCTGCCCGGGCTGTCGAAGACGGTCCTGAACGGCACGATCTACTACGAGAACGAAGCGGGCTTCTCGGCTCGCGTCAGCGCACGCCATCGCGACGAGTACCTTGCCGAGGCGTTTGCGATCGGCCTGTCTCGTCAGCTGACGACGGCGAAGGCGGAGACCATCGTCGATGCGCAGATCTCCTGGGACGTGTCGGATATCTGGGTCGACGGCCTGACGTTCTACCTGCAGGGCTCGAACCTGACGAACGAGCCGTTTATCCAGTACCTGGATGGCGACTCCCGCAAGTTCAGGAACTATCACACGTACGGGACGAGCTATATGTTAGGTTTCAACTACCGTCGGTAGTCTTGTCCTGATACGGTAAGAAAAGAAGCCCCCGTCGGCACCGTCCGGCGGGGGTTTTTTTCTCGAGGAATGATGCAAGAGCAAGCGATCAAGAAACTCGTCATCGTCGGCGGCGGCACGGCGGGCTGGATGAGCGCGGCGCTGACAAGCAAGTTACTTGCCGGCACACTGAATATTGAGCTGGTCGAGTCCGATGCCATCGGCACGGTCGGCGTCGGCGAGGCGACGATTCCGCCGATCCAGGTCTTCAACGATCTCGCGGGCGTCGACGAGCAGGCGTTCCTGCGCGATACCAAAGCGACGATCAAGCTGGCCATCGAATTCCAGAACTGGGGTGCGGTCGGCGACCGCTACCTGCACGGGTTCGGTTATATCGGCCGCAAGGTCGGGGCTGTCGCGTTCCAGCACGTGTACCTGAAGGGACTGGCCGAGGGCAACGCCGGGCCGCTCTCGGACTATTCGCTGAACAACACGGCCGCCCGCGCCAATCGCTTCAATCGTCTCCCCGGCATCGGCGGCACGCCGCTGGCAGGCATTTCCTACGCGTATCATTTCGATGCGGGCCTGTATGCGAAATTCCTGCGTGGCATGAGCGAAGCGCAGGGCGTAACGAGGCGAGAAGGGCGCATCGACGAGGTCTTGCTCGATCCCGAGTCCGGCAACGTCACGGCGCTCAGGATGGACGATGGCGGTGAGGTCAGCGGTGACTTCTTTATCGACTGCAGCGGCTTCAACAGCCTCGTCTTCAACAAGACCCTCGGCGTCGAGTTCGAGGACTGGAGCGAGTGGCTGCTGTGCAATCGCGCGCTCGCCGTGCCGAGTGGCAGCGTGCCGGAATCGCTGCGGCCGTACACGCAGAGCATCGCGCACGGCGCCGGCTGGCAATGGCGGATCCCGCTGCAACACCGCACCGGCAATGGTCACGTGTTCAGCGATGAATTCATGAGCGAGGACGAGGCGGCCGGGATATTGCTGGGCAACCTCGAAGGCGAGGCGCTCAAGGACCCGTTGTCCATCCGTTTCACGCCGGGCTGCCGCAAGAAGCTCTGGCACAAGAACTGTGTCGCCCTGGGCCTTGCCAGCGGCTTCATCGAGCCGCTCGAAAGCACGAGTATTCATCTTATCCAGATCGGTATCACCAACCTGCTCAAGGTGTTTCCGACGCTGGGCGACAACTCGGCGAAAGAGCGCGAGTACAACCGTCGCATGCGTTACGAGTACCAGGCGATACGCGACTTCATCATCCTGCACTATCACCTGACCGAACGTGAGGACACGCCTTTCTGGAAGCATGTCAAACACATGGGGGTTCCCGAGGCGCTGCAGCAGAAGATGGCCGCATTCGAAGAAGCCGGCCACCTGTACCGCGTCGACGAGGAGTTGTTTACCGAGGTGGGCTGGTTGCAGGTAATGCTTGGCCAGGGCCTGCGGCCGCGCAGCTACAATGCACTGGCCGACACGCTGTCCTCTGCCGAGGTGCGCGACTACCTGCAAAACCTGAAGACGATATTCGCGGCGACCGTGAATAAACTGCAGCCCTACGACGAGTTCATCAAGTCCTGCGCGGCATGAACGCCGGCCGTATTCTCGCGGCGCTCGTTGCGACGGCCTGGCTCGCGGCCTGTACGACAACGCCTGGCCCAGCCAGGCCGACATTCAGCAACCCGGTCATCCCGGGGTTCGCGCCGGATCCGTCGATCGTCCGTGTCGGCGACGATTTCTGGCTGATCAACTCGACGTTCGAGTACTTCCCGGGCATCCCGATCTATCACAGCACGGATCTCGTCAGTTGGGAACTCGTCAACTATGCCCTGACGCGACCGTCGCAGGCCGACCTCGCGGCGCTCAAATCGAGTGACGGCATTCACGCCTCGACGATTCGTTTTCACGACGGCACCTACTACATCATCACGACCAACAACGTCGACGGGCGGATGGTCAATTTCGTGGTCACGGCGGACGACCCGCGCGGCGAGTGGTCGGAGGCGCGCGTGCTCGAAGGCGCGCCCGGCATCGACCCGTCGCTGTTCTTCGACGACGACGGCCGCGCCTGGTACGTCGGCAACTGGATTCCGCCCGACCCCGAGTTTCCGGGACAGGCCGAGATCTGGCTGCAGGAAGTCGACATCGAGGCGATGCGGCTGGTCGGTGAGCGCTACTTTCTGTGGCGCGGCTGCTGCGGCGGCGTCTGGGCGGAAGGACCGCACATCTACAAGCGCGATGGCTGGTACTACCTGTTGATTTCCGAAGGCGGCACGTCGTTCGACCACGCGATGGCAGTCGCGATCAGCAATGACATCACGGGGCCGTACCTGAGCAATGCCCGCAATCCCGTGCTGACCCACCGCCACCTGAGCTACGACTACCCGATTTCGGGAGTCGGCCACGCCGACCTCGTCGAACTCGAGGACGGCCGCTGGTACGCGGTCGCGCTGGGCTGGCGGCTTGTCGACGGTAAATACGGCGTCCTCGGCCGGGAGACTTTTCTCGTCCCGGTGACATGGGAAGAGGAGCCGTACGCGTGGAAGGAAGAAAAGCTAACGTGGCCCGTATTCAGCCCGGCGACGGGCAGAGTCGAGCTCGCGTACCCGACTCCTTCTGGCAATACGCCGAATCAGTCCGACTATCGTTTCCGCGACGATTTCGACACCCGGGAGCGATCGCCGCACTGGAATTTCCGGCGTACGCCTGACACCGGGTTCTTCGAGGTCGACACGGCCTCGGGGCATTTGCGCCTGCGGCTGCTGCCGACGGCCGTCGGGGAGCGGCAACAATACGCGTTCGCCGGGATTCGGCAGCGTCACTTCGAGTTCGAGGCGCAAGCCGCACTTGAACTGCGCGCGGCTGAAGGCGGTGCCGAGGCGGGCATGGCCCTGATCATGAACGACCGCTCGGCCTTGTTGTTTACGCTTTCCCGTGGCGGCGAGCTGCGACTGCTCCACAACCGGGATGGTGCTGCGGACGAGCTGGCCAACGTGCCTTACGACGGCGAGCACGTGCAACTTCGCGTGGTGGCCGACTATCTCGATCTCGGTTTCTACTACTCGGTGGACGGCAAGGAATGGCAGACACTGGCAGAAGGTGTCGACGCTAGTGTCCTCGCCCCGGAACGCATCGGGGGTTATAACTACACGGGGGCATACATTGGCCTGTACGGCTCGACCAACGGTGCTGGTACGGGATCCGCGACGTTCGACTATTTCGAGTATCAGCCGACCGTGTCCCGGCCGAACGACTGGTTTTACCGCGAGAAAACTCAATGAAAGCGCCAGGCAGGATCATCGCATGGCTTTGCATCGCGCTGCTCGGCGCGGCGTGTGGCGAGCCCGAGCCGAAGACCTACCATCTCTATTTCCTGGGCGGCCAGTCGAACATGGAGGGCTTCGGCTTCAACGACGAGCTGTCGCCGGCGGCGAACATGGTTGTGCCCGGCGTCATGATCTATGCGGGACAGATGGCGCTCGATAATGAAATGCACGGCGGCGTCGGATTGTGGCGGCCGCTAACGCCCGGTTTTGGCACCGGGTTCCGGACCGACGGTCAGACCAACGAGCTGTCGGACCGTTTCGGGCCGGAACTGTTGTTCGGACGAACGCTGGCCGCGCACGGTCCGCCCGGCCGGCACATCGCCATCGTCAAGTATGCGCTCGGCGGCTCGGGGCTGGCGGATGGGGTGGGCTTCGGTAACTGGCATCCCGACTTCGCGGCGGGTACCGGCGTCAACCAATACGATCACGCATTGAAGACGCTGCGCGGCGCGTCGGCGATCGCCGATATCGACGGGGACGGCGTCGCGGACCGACTGGTCCCCGCCGGCATCGTCTGGATGCAGGGTGAGGCGGATGCATTTGACAGCCAGGCCGCGGCCGATGCCTACCTTGCCAACCTGACGCGTCTCATGGGTCTCTTGCGCGCTGCCATGCGCGTTGACGACCTGCCGGTCGTCGTCGGCAAGATCACCGATTCCGGGATGGCCGAGGACGGCTCCGTCATGGACTACATCGGCACGGTGCAGAAGGCCCAGCAGGATTTCGTCGACAACGACGCGTGCGCCGCGTACGTGGTCGACACCGAGGACTACGGCTATCTCGATGATGCCTGGCACTACGATACGGACGGATTCGTGCGCATGGGCACGGCCTTCGCCGAGGCGATGATCCGGCTGGAGCAGCAATGCGCGCCGTAAGAGCCGGCATCCTGCTCGGGCTGGTCGCGCTGCTCGTCGCATGCGGCGGCGGAGGCGGCGGGTCGCCGCCCGTCATGCAGCCGCCGCCACCCCCGCCGACCAATGCGGTCACGGTCTACTACCTGCGCGCCGACCCACAGTACGACGGCTGGGGCCTGCACCTGTGGGGCGACGCGATCGCTGCCTCGACGGGTACGACCTGGGATGCGCCGCGCATGCCTGATCGCACCGAGAACGGCATGGCCGTGTTCGAGGTGCCGGTCACGAACACGGCCGGCGAGTTCAACTTCATCGCGCACAACGGCGATCTCAAGAGCCCCGTCTCCGACATGAGCATCGTGCCGGGATCGTTCGGCGACCAGGCCTGGCTCGTGCAGGACTCGGTTGCCTCGGCGAGCGGCAACATCGGCACGCCGTACGTCAGCGAGGCGGCCGCGCGCGCCGCGCTGAACGCGCTGGGAAATGCGTCATCGGCGCTGGATCTTGCCGCCGTACCCGTCAACGCGACGGATTCCGGCCTGGCCGCCGGCTGGGCGGACTCGGCCGCGTTTCTCGAGATCTACGTGCGCGGCTACCAGGACTCCGATGGCGACGGCACCGGCGACCTGCAGGGCCTGATCGCGCGCCTCGACTACCTGCAGGGCCTCGGCATCCGCGGCATCTGGCTCATGCCCGTGTTCGAGAGCGCCGACAACGATCACGGCTACGCCGTCCAGGACTACCGCGCGATCGAGAGCGACTACGGCACGATGTCGGACTTCGAGACGCTGCTCGACGAGGCGCACGCGCGCGGCATCGCCGTCATTGTCGACTACGTCATGAACCACGCGGCCAGCACCAACCCGCTGTTTCTCGATGCGACCACGGGTTCCGCCAATGGCAGGCACGACTGGTTCGTCTGGGAGGACCCGAAGCCCGCTGGCTGGAACACGTTTGCGGGCGACCCGTGGCGCAACAACGGCAACGGCTGGTACTACGGCGTGTTCTCGCCGCTGATGCCCGACTTCAACCTCGAAAACACGGAGGTCGTCGACTATCACCTCGACAACCTGCGCTTCTGGCTCAACAAGGGCGTCGACGGCTTTCGCTTCGACGCCGTCGGCGTGCTGTTCGAGAACGGCGCCGCCGCCTGGAACAACCAGCCGGAGAACCACGTGCTGCTCGAGCAGGTGCAGGCGCTCGTGTCGAGTTACGGCAAGCGTTTCATGGTCTGCGAAGCGCCGGACGACCCGGCGGCATTTGCAGCCGCGTCATCGTGTGGCCGGGCGTTCGCCTTCGGTACGCAATGGGCGATTCTCGATTCCGCCCGCGGTAACTCGACCGACGGCGGCCTGACCGCGTTGCTCGCGAGTTCCGACCACGATCGGCAGCCGCTGTTCCTGTCGAATCACGACAGCTTCGCCGGCGACCGGCCGTGGAACCAGCTGAATGGCGACGGTACGCAGTACGAGCTCGCGGCCGCGACCTACATCCTCGCGTCGCGTAACCCGTTTGCCTACTACGGTGAAGAAGTCGGGATGGCCAGTGCGTCCAGCCTGTCGGGCGATCATGCTCTGCGCACGCCGATGAGCTGGACATCCGATACCGTGACGGCCGGCTTCACGACGGGCACGCCGTTCCGCAACCTGTCGGCCAACGTGGCGACGCACAACGTCATGGACGAGGAGGGCGTGTCCGACTCGCTGCTCGAGCACTACCGCGCTCTCTACCAGCTGCGTATTTCGTACCCGGCGCTGGCAGCCGGGGACATGACACTGCTGTCGGGTGACGGAGACGCGGTGCTCGTCCTGCGACGCGAGCAGGGCGCAACGAAAGCAATCGTCGCCATCAACTACGCGGCGACGACGCAACAGGTGATGGCCGACACCGGAATGGCGAGCACCGTGTTCGACGCAGTGTTCGGCGTGACAGGTCAGTCGACGACCGATGCAGGTGCCTTGCTTACGGTTGACGTGCCGGCCCGCTCGACCGTGGTCTACGTCTACACGCCATAATCGTCCGGAAAAAGCGGGCCCGACCCCCGGGCGCCTAGTTGCGGCGCTGCCGCTCGTACGACCGCACGTAGTCGAGGTAATGGCCGGTATACAGGTCGAAATACGCCTCGAGCTCGGCGAGCTGAGGCTCGCTCCCGGCGAAGTACGCGAGCAGGTCCTCCTGCTGAAACTCGATGAGCCGGCCCAGATTCGGCGCGACGTCCACGACGTTGTAAAGGTCCATGTCGGAGTACTCGAGGATCGGGCGGTTGTCCGTGTGGAGCGGCGCGCCGTCCACCAGCGAGTCGATGTCGCTCTCCCCCAGCAGCAGCATGCTGGCGAGCTCGTAGACATTGTCGACGCCGAGGCTCTGCAGGTCGCGCTCGAGCGCGGCCATTCTCTCTCTCAGCTCCGCGAGGTTCACCCGCGCCGGCTCCGGCGTGCCTGCCAGGATGATGAAATGGGTCGGGAACTGGGTGAAATACCAGGCGGTCGTGTGCTCGAAGACGTCGTCGAACGTGGCGATCAGGCTGCGCAGGTCGTTGAAGGACAGTCCGCCGACCGGGAGCCACGCGGCGCCAACGCCATCCTCGCCGAGCGCTTCCCGCATGATCTCGAAGTATTCACGGGTGTAGAGATAGGGATTGCGCTTGTACTTCAGGTTGGTCACGTCGGTGACGATGACGGAGAACTTTTCGTCCGTGACGGCGATGTAGTTGCGCGCATCGTCCAGCACGATATCGAGACCGGGGTCGGCATAGGACGCATAGTTGACCTTGGTGAACAGCGGCGCCGCCTCGATGATCTTCTCCTCGATCTCGACCGCATGGACGTCGACACCGTGCAGCAGCATGCTCCCCGACGTGGTTCCGGTGCCGTAACCGACCGTCAGCGCAACTTCCGGCTCCGCGGCCAGCAGCAGAGGCACGTGGGCGAGCATCTTCGAATCGGCGAGCAACACGGGGTCCGTTCCGGAGACGTTCTGGCCATCGACGAACAGCCCGCGATAGTTGCCCCGTTCGACGGCCGTGACGGTCCCCGACAGGCCCTCGGCATAGTAGATGACTTCGAAGCCCTCGGCCGCCGTGCGCAGGTCGCGGCCCTTGAGCTCGGCGTGGAACGTCTTGCTGTCCGTGAACACCAGCAGGTTCGCGACGGCCGCGACGACGATCAGCGATACCCATTGCGCCCCGGCCCGGTCGCGGCCCCGCAGCAAGAAAGCCGCCGCGATCAGCAGGCTGAGGTTGATGAGGAGCAGCGTTGTGTTCCACATCCCCAGGAAGGGGATCAGCACGAACCCGGTCAGCACGCTGCCCAGCACGCAGCCGAGCGTGTTGGAAAAAAAGGTGTTGCCGGTCTTGGCGCCGATTCGGTCGACATCGTGCGCGTAGATGCGCACGCCGAGCGGGAACAGGATCCCCATGAACACCGCCGGGATGAATGACACGGTGAACGCCAGGGTCATGCCGAGCGTCAGCTGGCTCATCGGCGTGGCGTCGGCGAGCAGGATCGTGATGGCCTCGAACTGCCGGAACAGCAGCAGCACGAGGGCGCCGCTGAAGGCCGTGACGATGGACACGGCGCTGAACCAGCCCTCGAGATCCCGGCGGCGATCCACCTTGCGCGCCACGACCCAGGCCCCGACCGAGAAGCCTGACAGGAACCCCGCGAGGATGAGCGCGAAGGCCTGGGAAGTCGACAGTCCGTAGGTCGAGAGGATGCGCACCCACAGCATCTCGTAGCCCAGGCTGATGAAGCCGGTGAGGAACAGGAACACCAGCATGTAGGAGTAGGGCGACTGCGCACCTGTCGCGGGGCGCGGGGCTCCCGTGCCTCGTTTGCTTAGCGCAATGATCAGGGCGACCGCCAGGTTGCCGCCAACGGCAATCATCAGCGTGCCGATCACGCCGAAGTAGCGCACGAACACGAAGCCGGTCAGCAGCGCGCCGGCGCAGGCTCCGAGGGTGTTGAGGTAGTAGATCTTGCTGAAGCTGGAGCCCAGGTTGGCAGGGTCGCGGACGAAATACTTGGCGAGCAGCGGCATG
Source organism: Woeseiaceae bacterium (assembly GCA_013042375.1). GTDB lineage: Bacteria > Pseudomonadota > Gammaproteobacteria > Steroidobacterales > Woeseiaceae > UBA1847. Next base: position 28,712 of record JABDQH010000017.1, on the reverse strand, counting down.
GTGCCACCGATGAAGAATACCGGGGGCAGCAGCACCAGCGTCGACAGCAGCAGGCGGGCGAGCGACAGGCCGTAGAAGCCGAGGTTGTTGTAGGCGTACTCGTACAGATAGCGATAGACGGGCAGGGCCTCGATCACGAGGTAGGCGATGAGCGAAGTCGCGGCAATGCCCAGTTCCACGTACAGGTAGATGCGCAGCGGGTCACGGGCTCGCTCCGACCAGCGGCCGAAGAAATAGCTGCCGAGGCCCAGGCCCAGCAGGAATACCGCGACCACCGTGGCGACGGCGAAACTGCTGACCCCGAACACGAGCCCCAGCAAGCGGACCCAGATCAGCTGGTAGACCATGGCGGAAACGCCCGAGATGAAGATGGCCGCAAAAAGCAGTCTGTTGCTCAGTGTCCAGGTCATCATCGTTATGGTCGGCGCCCGCGCACCTCTAGCCCTTGGGGCGCGGCGCTCAGAACCTCACCGTGGCGCTGACGCCGAACGAATCCTGGTCCGCGTCGCCGGCAGTCGGGGCGCCGCCGATCACCGCATTGCCTTGGTAGTCCACGTCATCGACACGATAACGCGCCGCCAGACGAACGTTTGGCCGTACGAACCAGCTTGCAAATCCCTCGACTCCAAGGTTGTTGCCACTTACCAGGTCGCCGGATACGTCCTCGAGGGCCAGTCCGAACTCAATGTCTTTGTTCGGATACAGCGCGAGAGCCGCACGCCAGGTATCGACGTCCGATCCGGCGTCAGGGTTGATGCGGTTGTACGCGAGGTCGACGGCGTACTGCCAATGGCCGGTCAGGTCGCCCAGGTGCTCGAAAGTCACGCCGATTCCCGAGGTGTCCGATCCGCCGTCAACGTCGACGCCACTGATTGCCAGCTCCAGCGTCGTGTTCTGGGAGACGTACTTGCCGAATCCAAGCCGCCAGCCTGTCGCATCGAAAGACGAGCTCACCGGAGCGCCAACCGTGGCGTCCGAAGTCAGCAGGCCGGCGCTGCCTATCCAGCCGCTGTTGCGGTTGATATAGCGTATGTCGACGGCAAACGCGTCGTCGTCCGACTCGATTCTCGTATCAATGGGTGGGAAAGGAAACGCCGGATCGGTGTTCGAAAGAAACGATGCGAACGTTCGATCGGTTTGCGAGTACCCCAGTCTCGCAGAAGAAGCTCTGTCGGTCAGCGCGGCCCGCGATCTTGGTCCTTTTTCGTCGGACAGGCCTTTAAAGAACCAGGTCCCGGACAGCCTCAGTTCGTCAGTATCGATCTCGCTCGAATTGAAGATCACGCCGCCGTCGGTCGTAATGGTCTGGCTTGATTCGAAATCGACGCTCGAATAGCCAATTTCGACTTCAAAATCATATTCCTCAGCCATTCCGAGCGGCGCGACAAGCAAACTCGCCGTAAGGGAATACGCGAAAGCGATTCTGGGCATCATCAACAGGTCTCCTGAATTAGTCTTGGTGCGAGCGCCACTATCCCGACACGCCTCGTCGAAATCAATAGCACGTTCAGGCGTCAGGAGGTTCACTGTCCCGGCTCGCCCAGTAGCCACTCGAGCTGCTCGAGCACGCGCGCGCGCCAGGCGCGCTCGCTGTGCTCGGCGCCCTCATACCTGACAAACTTGTAGTCGCGGTTCTTCTTGAGCCCCAGCTTGCGCATCCACGAGGCGACGGGTTTGTGGTCCTCGTGGTAGGTCGAATCGAGCGTCTCGGTGCCGTAGTCGAAGAAGTATCGGCCGCCTTTGATCGTGGCGCCTGCCTCGATGTCCCGAACGATATACGGTGTCGGGTCGACGTCTTCGTCGCCCATCCACCCGGAATACATTTCTTCCGACAGCCCGAAGTGGCTCGATACGCAGCCGCAGGCGCCGAACACGTCGCCGTGTTCCTTGACCAGGTAGTAGGCGAGCAACCCGCCCATCGACGAGCCCATGACGGACGTATTTTCCGGCCCTTGCCGCGTGCGGTATTCGGCATTGATGCGCGGCACCAGCTCTTCGATCAGGAAACGCGCGTAGTCTTTGGCATCGTGCCAGGGCGAATACTCGAGGCCGCGCCGCGCCGTGCTCCACGTGCCGACGACGATGGCCGGCTCGAACGCGCCGTCGGCGACGCCGCGCATCATGGCCTCGTCGATGCCCCAGTCGACGCCCCAGCTCGCGATGCGCGGGTCGAACAGGTTTTCGCCGTCGCTCATGTAGATGACCTTGTAACGCGTGTCGGCGTCGTCCTCGTACCCGGGTGGCAGCCATACCACGACGTTGCGCGTTTCCTCGAGGAAGGCCGAGGGCACATCGTAGGAGTACTCGAGCGTGCCCAGCACGCCCGAGCCGGGCAGGTCGGTCATGAACGGCGCGTTATTGGGCGCCTTGAACTGGCCGCCGCCGATACGATAGACGGCCGATTCGAGCGGCCCGAGTTTCACGTGCACGGTACCGACACCGTGGTCGACGACGATGGCGTTGTGCCGCTCGCCATAGAGCTGCTCTTCGAGCGCCCGGCGCCCGGGCTCGAGGCCGAGTTCACCGACGAGCTCCGCGGGCACGTCGATGACCAACTCTTGCTCGTTCTGGGCATCGAAGTTGCTCACGACGATGAGCTGCTCGTCGTCGGTCCAGCGCGCGAACGCGAACACGCGCTCGCTGCCGGTCGGTATCGGCGCGTACTCGCCCTGCAGCGCAGCACTGCGGGCGCTGAAGTTCATGAGCCGCTCGTAGAAGTCCCGCAGGGACTTCTCGTCGTCGCTAAGTGCGCCGCCGTCGAATTTGCCGCCGTTCATCCAGCGCTGGTGCGCCGGGACGCCCCAGTAGTCGTACTGCGTCGTACGGAGCTTGGGCGGCTGGTTGAAATTCGCGTCGTTGAGGTCACCGGGCTCACCAACGGCCTGGCCGAAGTAAATCATCGTCGGCGACCTGCTGATCAGCGCCGAGACCACCATGCCGGGTTTGCCGGCGTGCCCGCTGCCGACGAAGTTGGCGCTCGCGATGCGTTCCTCGTCATGGTTCTCGAGGAAGTGCAGCATGTGTTCCTCGATGTCGAGCACCTCGGCGTGCACGGGCGCCAGCGTATGCGTCGACGCCTTGCCCTGCATGACGGGCTTCAAGGCGTCATACAGTCCGACCTTGTCGTACAGGTAGCCCATGCGGCCGAGCTGCAGGTAGTCGCGATAGAGACCCGGGTTGTACACCTCGGCCAGCAGAAACGCATCCGGGTTGATTCTGAGGATGTTGGTGTTGAGGTAGCTCCAGAATTCGACGGGCACCATTTCGGCCATGTCGTAGCGGAAGCCATCGACGCCCTTGCCAAGCCAGTACTCGGTGATCTGCCGGTACTTGAGCCAGCTGTCGGGCACGTCTTTGTCGGCCCAGAAGTCGACGTGCTGTGCGTTGCTCCATTGGCGCGCCTCCTCGGGCAGGCGCTCGAACGCGTAGCTGCCGTCGGGTCGCACGCCATGGTTGACCTTGACCGTCTCGAACCAGTCCATGAACTGCGGTTTCGCAACCGCGGCTCCGTTGCCGGTCCACCTGGCCGGTGACTCGTCGAAGTGGCCGTCGCCCTGCGGGTGATCCTCGCCGCCGAGCGGCTTGTAGTGAGCGGGGAAGTCCGGCAGCTCGAAGTCCTCGCCGACGACATAGTAGAAGTTGTTGTCGCGCGCCCATGCGACCGAGGTGTCGTCGTTCGCGCCAAAATCCTCGACGCCTTCGGGCCGGCTGATCGACTCGTAGCGCCGGGCCACGTGGTTCGGCACGACGTCGATGATGACTTTCATGCCATTGGCATGGGTGCGCTCGACGAGCGCCTCGAATTCCTCGAGACGCCGGGCGGGATCGACGGCAAGGTCCGGGTTGACGTTGTAATAGTCCTTGACGGCGTAGGGTGAACCGGCGCGTCCCTTGACGACGTCGGGATCGTCGTTGCTGATGCCGTACTCGGTGTAGTCGCGCACGACGGCATGGTGCGGCACGCCCGTGTACCAGATGTGCGACACGCCGAGTTCGCGGATGCCGCGCAGCGCCTCGTGCGTGAAATCGGCGAACTTGCCGACGCCGTTTTCCTCGATCGTGCCCCAGGGCTTGTTGGTCGTTACCTTGTTGCCGAACAGGCGGGTCCAGACCTGGTAGACGACGGGCTTGCCCTCCGGCTCGTTGACCTGCAGCCGCGCGGGCGCGTGGTCCCAGCTGACCTCGACCGTCAGCGTGCCGTCCTCGAGGCGGCCCTCGACCGCCTCGCCGTCGAACACGAGCGCATCGGCCGGCCCGGTCCAGTTGTGCACGACGATCGTGACATCGCGATTCTCGGGCATCCCCTCGTAGCCGTCGCCGGTCCGACTCAGGTCCAGGGTCAGGAAATCGCCGCTGCGCGATGCCTCGAACTGCAGCATCTCGAATGCGCCGTCCTCGATGCTCGTGCGGCTTATCCCGTTGTCCTCGTACATGCGGCCCGACGACTGCGTTACCGAGGCGTCGGCATAGTAGTGCAGCGTCAGCTTCTCGCTCGAGTAGTCGCGCGTGGTCTGGATCTCAGGCGCCATCGGCACGAACGCGCCGCCGCGCACGAATACCGGGATCGTGTCGAGCGTTACGTCGACCTCGACCTGGTTGCCGCCGTCGTAGCGCTGCCCCGTCCAGAAATCGAACCAGGGCCCGGACGGCAGTATCGTCGTCACGGATTCCATGCCCGGATCGGTTATGGGAACGACGAAGAAATCGTGGCCCCAGAAATACACTTGCGTTACATCAATTAGCCAGTCGAGCGACTCGTCCTCGAAAAAGGCAGGCCGCATCAGCGGCATGCCCGTCGTACTGTTCTCCCAGGCCAGCGTGTAGTTGTAGGGCATCAAGCGATAGCGCAGGTTGACGAAATTGCGCACGATGTCGCGCGTCTGGTCGTCGTGGAACACGGGCTCGGCCGGGATGTGCTCCTGCGCGTGCGGGCGGTACACGGGCTGGAAGACGCCGTACTGCAGCCAGCGGATGTACATCTCCTTGTCGAACACATCGCCGCCCGCGAAGCCGCCGAGATCGGAGTGCATGTAGGCAAGGCCGAACAGCCCGCCCTGCAGCGCGAGCTCGACCTGTGGCTTGAGCCCGTCCCAGCTGCGGCTGACGTCGCCGGTCCATGGCATGAAGCCGTAACGCTGCGAGCCCGCGAAGCCCGAGCGCATCATGATCAGGGGCCGCATGTCGGGGTACTTGTCGACCTGCCGCTCGTACACGATGCGCGCCCACTCGTGGCCGTAGGCGTTGTGGATCTCGTCGCCCGTCGCCTCGATGCCGGCATCAGACAGCCAGTGCAGGGAATCGCCCGGATGCACCTCGGGCTCGCCGAGATCGCCCCAGGTCGCGGCCATGCCCTGCTCGAACAGCATCTCGTAGGGCTGCCAGAACCAGTCGGCGGCCTTCTCGTCGAACACGTCGACGAGCCCCGTGTTGCCGAAATAGAAATCGAAGCGGCGCGGCTCGCCCGTCACCGTGCGGGCGAGGACGCCGCTGTCGACCGCGTCCTGCCAGCGCTTCGACGTGCTCAGGATGAACGGCTCGGTAATCGCGATGGTCCTGACGCCGTCTTCGGCAAAGTCGGCGACCATGTCTTCGGGCGTAGGCCAGGCCTCGCGGTCCCAGTCGAGGTTGCCCATGTGGCCCTGGATGTCAGGCCCGAACCAGTAGATGTCGAGGATGATGGCGTCGAGAGGGATCTTTTCGTCGCGGAAGCGTTGCACGACGTCACGCGTTTCCTGCTCGGTGTGGTAGCCGAAGCGCGAGGCGAAATTGCCGAAGGCCCAGCGCGGCGGCAGCGGCTGTTTGCCCGTCGCGTCGGTGTAGTTGCCGATCAGGTCCGGATAGGTGGCCCCGGCCACGACGATATACGAGGTGCGCCCGCCGACGGCTTCGAACAACAGCACGTCTTTTTCCGTGTGGCCGATGTCGAGCCAGCCGCTCGCCGAGTTGTCGAACACGATCATGTACTTGTCGGTCGACATGATCGCCGGCAGGCTGTAGTACATCTGCTCCGACTCGGTCGTGTAGCCGTAGTGCGCCTTGTTGTAGAGCGGCATGCGTTTGCCGCGGCGGTCCATGCCGAGGACGCGCTGCCCGCCGCCGAGGATCTTCTCGCCGTCCTCGAGCGCGAAACGGAAGCCGCGCAGCGTGTCGTGCGCGAAGTAGCCGTGCTCTTCCTCGACCAGCGGCTGCCCGTCACGCAGGTACGACACGCGCACCGGCGACTTGTCGATGATGGCCGTGATACCGTCGATCGTGAACGTCAGCGCGCCGTCGGATGCGGTGACCGCGGCGGCGAAATCGCGGTCCTGTGGCGCCAGTGCGAACGACGGCAGCTGCTTGACGCCGTTCTCGACGTAGTGCACCTCGAACGCGGCGTCATCGACGGCGGTGATGCGGAGCTCGCCCAGCGTACTCGCGACGCGCAGCGTATTGCCGTCGTGCGTGTGGCTTTCGTACTCGCCAAAGTCCGCCCAGGACGCGCTTGCCCAGAGAACAAGCAGCAGGATCAGTCGTTTCAAGGATCGCTCCTCCTAGTGCAAGATTTGGAGCAGCAGCGCCGAACGCGGGGCCAGTTCCAATTCGTCATCGAGCTCGATCGACGCATCACCGAGTATGTCGCGCGCGTCGGTCGCGCCCTGCAATCGCTCGGCGAAGCGCCCGAGGTCCAGGCCTGCCTCGTCCTCGTCCAGGTTGAAGACGACCATGACCGTTTCGTCGTCGTCGTAACGGAAATACGCGTAGACGTTGCCGATCGGCGTGAACTGCATCAGTTTGCCGTCGTGGACGACGTCCGCCTGCCTGCGCCAGTTGAGGAGCCTGCGCAGGAAGTCCTGCGCGGCGCGCTGCTTCCTCGTCAGCCCTGCGCCCGTGAACGCGTTGCTGTCGTGATCGTCCCAGCCGCCCGGAAATTCCTCGCGTATCGCGCCGTGGCTGGTCGTGCCCGGGTGCGACATCTGGATCTCGGTGCCGTAGTAGATCTGCGGGATGCCGCGCATCGTTGCGTAGAAGACCATCGCGATGCGCCACAGGTCGTCGTCCTCGTCCACCTGCGTGAAGATCCGGCTCATGTCATGGTTGTCGGGCATGATCACCAGATTCATCGGTTCGGGATAGAGATAATCGTGGCCGAGCAATTCGTAAACGGGGGTCCAGATGCTGCCCCAGGGCGGTTCCGCGGACGTCAGCACGTCCTGCAGGGCGATCTGTAGCGGGAAGTCGAACACGCCGGGAAGCCATGACTCGTAACCGTCGGGATTCCGCTTACCGCGCTGCCAGTAGGACACGACGTTCGGGCTCGGGCTCCATTCCTCGCCGACCATGTTGAAGTCGGGGTATTCCTGCATGATGCGGCGCGACCACTCGGCCATGAATTCCTTGTCCGGGTACGGGTATGTGTCCTGGCGAATGCCCGAGAGGCCAAGGTACTCGACCCACCAGATCGAATTCTGGATCAGGTAGTCGGCCAGCAGCGGGTCGCGCTGGTTGAGATCGGGCATCGTGTCGGCAAACCACCCGTCGGCGTGCCCGGCCTTGTCGTACTCCGACGCGTAAGGGTCCTGGTTGGTCGTGCGCGCGTGCGTCGACCTCGGACGCGTGTCCGGCGCGTTGAGCCAGGTCGTGGTCGGCAGGTCCTCCATCCACCAGTGCTCGCTGCCCGCGTGATTGGCGATCATGTCCATGATGATGCCGATGCCTTTCTCGCGGGCCTCGTCGACGAATTGCCGGTAGGACTCGTTGCTGCCCAAGCGCGGGTCGACCCTGTAGTAATCGGTCGTCGCATAGCCGTGATACGAGGCCCTGGCCATCGCGTTCTCGAGCACGGGATTCAGCCAGATCTGCGTGAAGCCCATGTCCGCGATGTAATCGAGATGCTGCCGGACGCCCTCGATGTCGCCGCCATGCCGGCCGTAGTCGTCATCGCGATCGAGTTCGTCCTCGTACCCCTCGACATCGTCGTTGCCGGGCTCGCCGTTGACGAAGCGATCGGGCGTAACCAGGTAGATGACGTCGCTGGCGTCATAGCTGCCGACGCGCCCGTCGTCACGCTCCTTGAGCTCGTAGGTCCATGCGATTTTCGTATCGCCGGCTTTAAAGACGATGTCGAAACTGCCCGCCGGGGTCGACGTGCCGATGTCGAGGTATACGAACAGGTAGTTCGGGCTGTCGCCAAGCTCGACGCGGCTGATAGAGATGCCCGTCGCGTCGGCGTCCGGCGTATACGCGGCGATCCCCTTGCCGCGAACCAGCAGCTGGAGTTCGTCGTGTTCGAAGCCGGTCCACCAGAACGGCGGTTCGACCCGCTCGATCTCGCCGGCGGTGAGCGCGGTGTGGTCTTCGCCGGAGCATGCCGCGAGCGCCACAAGGCAGACGGCTACAAGCCTGTTTATTCTCATTCGTGCCCCCTTGTATGTGCCCGTAAATACTAGCATTGGGCCGCGGCCCCGGGGATGAATACGTTTGCAGAAAGCCCTTTAAAAATCAATGAATTGCTAGAATCGTGCCGATGTCCGTCGCGATTCCCAACCGCTATGCGGCACCGCTCGCCATCGCGCTGGTCGTGCTCGTATTCGTGGCCTGCATGCCCGTCAACGGCGTATTCTCGCCGGACGGCCGCGTCGAGGTGCGCCTTGGCGTCGATGCCGCAGGCCTGCCTGGCTACGAAGTGCGCTACTCGGGCCGCGCGGTCGTCTCGTGGTCGCGGCTCGGCCTCGTGTTCGTCGACAACGAATCCCGCCCGGGACGCTACCGGGTTATCGGCTCAGATCGCGTGTCGCGCGAGCGGACCTGGGAACAGCCCTGGGGCGAGCGCCGCATCGTGCGGGACCGCCACAATGAGCTGCTCACGACCTTTGCCGGCGAACACGGCGACGAATTCCAGGTGCGCGTGCGCGTGTTCGACGACGGCGTCGGGTTTCGCTACGAGCTCGGCGGCGAGGGCGACACGGCCATCGCCGCGGAACTGACCGGGATCAACATCGTCGGCCCGGCAACGGCGTGGTGGCAGCCCGCCGACGGCAAGGTTCGCTACGAGCACCTCTATCGCAGTTCGTCCCTCGGCGACATGGAGGCGGCGCATACGCCCGTGACCGTGGTGCGCGACGACGGTATTCATCTCGCGGTGCACGAGGCGGCGCTGGTGGACTACGCCGCCTATTCGCTGGTGCCTGTCGGGGACGGGTTCCGGACGCGCCTGCGGCCATGGTCGGACGGTATCGCGGTCAGGACGAAGCGTCCCTTCGTGAGCCCGTGGCGCACGATCCAGCTCGCTCCCGACGCGAGCGGCCTCATCGATTCCGATCTCATACTCAACCTCAATGAGCCGAACCGGCTCGGCGACGTGTCGTGGATCGAACCCGGCAAGTACGCGGGGATCTGGTGGGAGATGCACCTGGGACTGAAGACCTGGGAAGAGGGACCACGGCACGGCGCCACGACCGGGCATGCGAAGCGCTATGTCGATTTCGCGGCCGACAATGGCCTGTCCGGCGTGCTCGTCGAGGGCTGGAACAAGGGCTGGCATGGCCCGTTCAGCTACACCGAGGCCGCAGGCGATTTCGACCTGGCCGAAGTCGCGCGCTACGCGCGCGAGCGCGGCGTCTACCTGGTCGGCCATCACGAAACCTACGGCGACGTGCCTTCCTACGTCACGCAAATGGGCGAGGCCTTCGACGTCCTCGCGGCTGCCGGGGTACCGCAGGTCAAGACCGGCTACGTGGCGGACGCCGGGCAGCTGCGACGTATCGGGAAGGACGGCACCCAGAGCCGCGAATGGCATGACGGCCAGTACTTCGTCGGCCACCTGCTGGATAACGTGCGCGCGGCGGCCGAGCGGCGCATCGCCGTCAATACCCACGAGCCCGTCAAGGATACGGGCCTGCGGCGCACGTATCCCAACTGGCTGACGCGCGAAGGGTCGCGCGGCCAGGAGTTCGCGATCTGGGGCGAGACGCCGAATCCGCCGGAGCACACCGTCGTGCTCGCACATACGCGCCTGCTAGGCGGCCCCATGGATTTCACGCCCGGCATGTTTGACCTGCATCCCGTGCGCGACCACAAGCCGCGCCGCATCCAGACGACGCTGGCGAAACAGCTGGCCCTCTATGTCGTTCTCTACAGCCCGATGCAGATGGTGCCGGACCTGCCCGAAAACTATGCGCGGCACCCCGATGCCTTCCGGTTTATCGTCGACGTGCCGACCGACTGGGAAGAGAGCACCGCCCTCGCGGGCGAGGTCGGCGACTACGTCGTCATCGCGCGCCGGGAACGCGGCGGCGATGACTGGTACCTGGGCGCGATTACCGACGAACAGGCTCGCACTGTTACCGTACCGTTGGCGATGCTCGACGAGGGCATCGACTACGTGGCCGAGATTTACCGCGATGGCAGCGATGCGCATTGGGACACCAACCCTTACGCGATCGCAATCGAGAGACGCGCACTCGACCATGAATTCGTGCTTGAATTGACGCTGGCCGCAGGGGGCGGCACCGCGATCCGGTTCAGGCCACAGAAAGAGGCAGAAGAAGAATGAGAGAAAAGCCTGTTTTGAGTTTCTGGCAGATCTGGAACATGTGTTTCGGGTTCTTGGGCATCCAGATGGGATTCGCGCTGCAGAATGCCAACGTCAGCCGCATATTCCAGACCCTGGGCGCGTCGGTCGACGATATCCCGATCCTGTGGGTCGCCGCACCGCTGACGGGCCTGATCGTGCAGCCGATCATCGGCTACATGTCGGACCGCACGTGGAACCGCCTGGGCCGCCGCCGTCCGTACTTCCTGGTCGGCGCGATCCTTGCCTCGCTCGCGCTGTTCGTCATGCCGAACTCGCCGTACCTGTGGTTCGCCGCCGGCATGCTGTGGATCATGGACGCGAGCATCAACGTCTCGATGGAGCCGTTTCGCGCCTTCGTCGGCGACATGCTTCCCGAGAAGCAGCGCACGTCCGGGTTTGCGATGCAGACCTTCTTCATCGGTGTCGGCGCCGTCATCGCCTCGGCGCTGCCGTGGATGATGACCAACTGGTTCGACGTCAGCAATACGGCGCCGGCCGGCGAGATCCCCGAGTCGGTCAAGATCGCGTTCTACGTCGGCGGCGCGGCATTCCTGCTCGCGGTCTCGTGGACCGTGTTTCGCACGCGCGAGTACCCGCCCGAACAGCTCGCCGAGTTCGAGGCGGCGCGCGACAAGACCGGCGAGGACCCGGATGAGACCTTGCGCGCGGCCTCCAAGTATCGCAACGGCGGCTTCGTCTGGCTGGTCGTCGGCATCGCGCTGCTAGCGTGGATTGTAAGCGGCGGGCTCGATAAAGAGCTCTACATCCTCGGCGGCGGCATCGCCGCCTTCGGCGTGCTGCAGTTCATCGCGTCCCTGCTGCAGAATCGCGGTGCGACGAAGAACGGCTTCTACGAGATCATGCACGATCTCTTCCACATGCCGCGCGCCATGCGGCAGCTCGCCGTCGTGCAGTTCTTCTCGTGGTTCGCCTTGTTCGCGATGTGGATCTACGGCACGTCGGCCGTGACGAGCTACCACTTCGGCGCGACCGACGTAACCTCGGCCGCCTACAACGACGGCGCGGACTGGAACGGCATCCTGTTTGCGTCCTACAACCTGTTCGCCGCGTTCGCGGCCATTGCCATACCGTTCGTCGCCAACCGGCTCGGCTGCCGCGTCTCCCACCTGATCAACCTGTCGCTCGGCGGACTCGGCCTGATCAGCTTCTTCGTGATCAAGAATCCGCAGCTGCTGCTCGTCTCGATGGTCGGTGTCGGCGTCGCGTGGGCGTCGATCCTGTCGCTGCCCTACGCGTTGCTGTCCAACGACCTGCCGGCGCACAAGATGGGCGTCTACATGGGCATCTTCAACTTCTTCATCGTTATCCCGCAGCTCGTCGCGGCCAGCATCCTCGGCCTGCTGCTGCGCGAGTTCTTCGACCTGCAGCCCATTTACGGCCTGGTCATCGGCGGTGTGTCGTTGCTGATCGCCGGTGTCATGACCCTGCTGGTCGACAAGTCGGCGGAGCCCACTGCATGAGATCCGCGCTGCTCCTGGCGGCCGCGGTGGCCGTGTTGGCCGCGGGCTGCGCGGCGCCGGTCGAGCGCGCTGCACGTGTCGAGCAAGAGGCACCTGCCGAGCGCGAGTACTACGGGACGCTCGAGCCATTCGCCGCCGAGGCCGTCTATTTCCTGCTGACTGATCGCTTCGTCGACGGCGATCCGGGCAACAACTTCCCCGAGCAGGGCGGCGGGCCGGAGACGCGCAGCTTCGATCGCCCGATGCAGGTCGAAGGCTATGCTCCGGCCAACGTCGGCTACCTGGGCGGCGATCTCAAGGGCGTGCTGGACAACGCGCAGTACATCGCGGACATGGGTTTCACGGCGATCTGGACCACACCGATCGTGGACAACCCGGACGAAGCGTTCACGGGAAGCCGGTATCCGGGCCGTGGCCCTGGCGGCGACAGGGGCAAGACCGGATATCACGGCTACTGGGGCGTGGATTTCTTCGAGGTCGACGAGCATCTCGAGTCTGACGCGCTGACATTCGCCGATTTCACGCGCCGGCTGCAGGACGAATACGGACTGAAGTATGTGCTCGATGTGGTCTGCAACCATGGGTCGCCTGCCTGGACGATGCCGCAAGACCAGCCGATGTTCGGTGAGCTCTACGACGCCGACGGCGTGCTCGTCGCCGATCACGGCAACCTTCATCCGGGCGCGCTCGATGACGACAATCCTTTGCACGCGTACTTCAATCGCGAACCGGGCCTTGCCGAGCTGGCCGACCTGAACGAAGACAACCCGGACGTGCTCGAGTATTTCGTGGCTGCCTATTCACAGTGGCTGGAGCAGGGGGTCGCGGCATTCCGCATCGATACGATCGCCTACATGAAGCATGCGTACTGGAAGCGCTTCAGCGATCGAATCCGCGCACAACGGCCGGGCCTGTTCATGTTCGCCGAACACTTCAGCTACGACGCGACGTCGATCGCCGAGCATACCTGGCCCGAGAATGGTGCGATCAGCGTCCTCGATTTTCCCGGCAGGGAAGCGATGAACCGGGTGTTTGCCGACGGCGCGTCGTACTCGGAGCTCGAGTCTTACCAGCACCTGGAGTCGGGGCTGTACCAGAATCCCTACGAGCTCATGACGTTTTACGACAATCACGACATGGATCGCATGGACGCCGACAGCAACGGCTTCATCGATGCCAACAACTGGCTCTTTACCAGCCGCGGCATCCCGGTGGTGTACTACGGGTCGGAGATCGGCTTCCAGGCCGGCACCAACGAGCACACGGGCAACCGCAACTACCTGGGCCAGGATGCCATCGACGGCGCGCAGACACATGCGATCCACAACGCGTTGACGCGTATCGCCAACGTCAGGCGGAACTCGGTTGCGCTACAGCGGGGCCTGCAGGTCAACAGGCTCCTGGGCGGTAACGTGGCCGTGTTCTACCGTGTCTACGAGAAGGACGACGTTGCCCAGACCGCGCTCGTCGTCCTCAACAAGTCGGACCAGCCGGCCCGGTTCATGGCGACGAAGTACCTGAGTCCCGGCACGTGGCGAGATGCCATGACGGGCCAGGTGCGGGAAGTCGACGCCGCCTTGCCGGGGCTTGACGTCAGGGTCGAGCCGCACGGCGTGCGCGTGCTGCTTCAGGATGCACCGGTCGTCAACCCGCGTCTCGCCAGTGAGCTCGATCGGCTGCAGGCTACAGCGCGCCGCAGGACGCCCTGACCACGAGCTTGGGCGCCATCAGCGACGACTCGACGGGCTCGCCCTCGATTAGTCCGACAATTCCTCGAACCAGCCCTTCGGCGGCCTGGCGGATATCCTGGCGCACGGTCGTCAGTGGCGGCGTGACGTAAGCCGCGAGTGGGACGTCGTCGAAACCGACCACGGCAACGTCGCGCGGCACCGACAAACCGTTGTCCTCGAGTGCCCGCATTGCGTCGATGGCAATGACGTCCGTTACGGCGAACACGGCGTCGAATTCGACACCGCGTTCCAGCAGTTCGAGAATGGCGCGATAGCCTTCCCCGTCCGCGCTGCTGGCGTCGACTATTAGTTGCTCATCGGGTTCGATACCGGCCTCCCGCAGCGCCTTGCAATAGCCGTCATAGCGGGCGGCCAGTTCAGGTGAACGTTGAGACGTCGTGCCGAGCAGCGCGATGCGCTGGCGCCCGTTTTCGAGCAGGTGCCGTGTTGCCTGGTAGCCGCCATCGACGTTGTCACAGCCGAGCGAGTGCCCGGGTTCGCCGCCGATCTTCGGACCCCAGATCGTGAAACGCGTGTTGGCCTCGGCGAGTGCCGCGAGTTTCTCGCGATAGCTCGTATAGTCACCGTAGCCGAGCAGGATCAGGCCGTCCGCGCGGTTGCTCGCCTGGTACTCGATGTGCCAGTCGTCGCTGAGCTGCTGGATCGAAACGAGCACGTCGTAACCGAGGCCCGACGCCGCGCGGGAAATGTAGCCGAGCATCGAGAGAAAGAACGGGTTGATCTGCGCGTCCTCGCCCTCGGTCTCGTCGAAGAGCAGCAGCGCAATCGTGTTGCTCTGCTGCGTCCTGAGCCGGGCCGCGCTGCGATTGACGAAGTAGTTGAGGTCGCGCGCGATCTTCTGGACTCTTTCGCGCGTCTCGTCGCGCACCAGCGGCGAATTGCGGAGCGCGCGCGACACCGTAGCCTGCGAAACGCCTGCGAGTTCTGCGATGTCACGGGATGTCGGATTGTCGACTTTCATGCTCGTCCTTGCATTTCCCTCGTCCAACAGCGCAGATTTGTATCACAATCGGCTCCTTCAGGGCCAAACAAGGTAGGCGAACAATGGCTGAGGAATGCCTGCTCGTCGGCGACATCGGCGGAACGAACGCGCGGTTTGCGCTGGCAAATCATACACATCCGGGTTATCGGGAGGTGCTCGAGCTCAAGTGCGCGGACTTCGCCACGGCGGCCGATGCGATCCGCCACTACCTGTCGACCGTGGGCGCGCCCGCGCCCGACGCCGTGTGCCTCGCGGCGGCAGGACCCTTAATCGACGGCAGTATCAACGTCACCAACAATCACTGGCGCGTCGCGTCCGAGGCGCTGGCCCAGGACTTCGACGTCGACGCGATTCGCCTGCTGAACGACTTCGAGGCCATCGCCTATTCGATTCCATTCCTGGCTGTCGATGAACGCCGCGTCGTCGGCGCCCAGCAGGGCGTCAGCCTCGCGAATCGTTCGTTCAACGTTGCAATCCTCGGCCCTGGTACCGGCCTCGGCGTCGCGGGGCTGATCGGTCGCGGCGGCGCTCTCGTGCCGGTCACGGGCGAGGGCGGCCATGTCGGGTTCGCGCCCGAGAGCACTCGTCAGTCGCAGATCCTGGAGGTCCTGCGGCGAAGGTACGAGCGCGTCTCGGCCGAACGCCTCGTCGCCGGCAGCGGCATCATGAACATATTTGGCGCGTTGGCCGAGATCCGGGGCGAGCACGCCGACGCGATCGATGCGGCCGGGATATTTGCGGCAGCCCGGGACCATGGCAGCGACCTAGCGCTGGAAACGACGCGCGAGTTCTTCGAAATCCTGGGCCAGGTGGCGGGCGACCTGGCGCTGACGCTCGGCGCGAACGACGGCGTGTACATAGCCGGCGGCATCGCGAAGCGCTACCCGGACATGCTCATGGACGGGCGTTTTCGCGCGGCGTTCGAACGCAAGGGGCGGCATCGCCACATCATGGAGCGCGTCCCGACCTACCTGATCACGCACAAGCAGCCCGGTCTCCTGGGGGCCGCCTACTCCGTGCTGGAGCTTGCCTCGTCGGGCGTATCGTCGTGATCATCCTCGCGCGGCATCGCCGTTATGCCGATCTCGTGGCGCGGGAAATCGTCGGCGATAATGGTCTCGAGATAGCCGTGCCAGGCCGCGTAGCCGATCACCGGGATGATCACGATCAGGCCAACGAAGGCGGTCAGGACGCCGACGACCAGTGACGTGACGATCAGCGTCAGCCAGACGACCATGGCGCCCTTGTTGCGCAGGACGGCGTTGATCGAGGTCACGATGGCCGTGATGCTGTCGACATTGCGGTGCATGATCATCGGCAGCGAGAAGGCGCTGACCGAGAACGTAAAGGCCGCGAATACGGCGCCGATCATCGAGCCGAAGCCCAGGAACATGACCCAGTCCCCGACCGTCGGGCTGCTGTCGGTGGGGAAGAACACGCCGACCATGACGGCCGCGCGGGCCCACACGAGAAACACGACGAGCAGCGCCAGCGCGAAGACCATCTCGTTGCCGAGATGGCGCTTGAACGCGGCTCGCAGGCTGCGCATCAACTGAGGTTCCTGGCCGCGTTCGAGTTGGGCACTGATCGCGTACAGGCCGATGCAGGTCAGCGGCGCCAGGAATACGAACCCCCCGACCATCGCATACATGAACCACTGGCTGCCCTGGGTCCAGGCGAGCAGCGAAACGCCCCCGATCAGCAGCGCAACCGCGAGCCCGTAGGCCAGGCTCTGCCGCGGTGCGGCGACCAGGTCGCGAAAGCCCAGCCGCAGCCAGCGGAACGGCGCGAACAGCGAAAGTTTGCGACAACGTGCGACGAACGGCAGTTCGTCATCCTGGCCTGTGGCGTGTTGGTCTTCCGCCATGATCAGCCCCCCATCAAGATCTATCCCCGCCTCCGATCATCGTGGATTTTGATGGATCAGGCAATTCGAGGACCAGGATTCAAGCGCGACGCGGCTCGATTCATGGCCTTAATCGGGATTGGGCACGAGTTCCTCGTAGAGGTCGATGGTCTTGCGCACCGTGTCCTCGTTGCGAAACGCCGTAGCGATACGTTCGCGCGCAGCCTTGCCCATGTGCGCGCGCAGGTCGGCATCGCGGTACAGCTTGTCGATCGCCGCGGCGATCGCATGCCCGTCTCGCGGCGGCACGACGTAGCCGCATTCGCCGTCGACAACGAGCTCGGGGCTGCCGCCCGCGTCGGTTACGACGGGAGGGACCCGGTACGCCATGGCCTCGATAACCGAACGTGCAAGGCCTTCCCGCTTGGTCGACGGCATGCAGAAGACGTCGCTCGCGGCGGCGAGTTCGGGAGCGTTGGTCACGAAACCTGCGCGATGAATGCGTTCACGCGCGGGACTCCTCGCGATACGTTTCGTCAACTTCGCGGCATCCATGCGCCCGATCAGCAGCAGGTGGACATCGTCGGGTAATTCCTCGATCGCGTCGATCAGGTAATCGATTCCCTTTCGCGGCCGGTAGTTTGCGGTGCAGGCGACGACGAACGCGGCGTCGGGAATGCCGTGATCGGACAACCTGGCGGGCTTGGACGCATACCATTCGAGTTTGTGACCCTTGTGAATCGTGACCGGGCGATCCGCCGGCATGCGCAGGAATGCGGGCTGCATCTCGAGAAAGTAGCGACGGATGGCGTCGGCCACGCACACGATACGGTCGATGCGCGGGTTCAGGTAGCGCATCCACGACATCGGGTCGAGGAAGCCGACCGCGCCGACGATGCCGCGATAGCAGACGATCTTGACGGGCAATCCCTTGCAGGCGCGCAGGCCGTTGCTGACGGCCTTGTTATTGAACGTGTGCATGATGTGATAGCGCCCGCGAACCAGCTCGTCGCGCAATGCTGCGATGCCTTGCTTGTCGAAATTGCGCGGCAGGCGAATATCGACGGTCGGCACGCCCGCGTCGCGCAGGGTCTCGTGATTCGGGTGATCGGCGGGACACACGACCGTAATGTCGATGCCCGCTTCGTGCATGCCGATGAAGCTGGCCACAGTCGGGCGGTCCGCCGCTTCGGTCACGCACAGCGAGCGGATGGCCACGGTTCAGTCCTTGTACGTGGGGTTCTCGAGGATGCGGACGGCGACCTGCTGCCCCGTGACCGAGAAAGCGATGTACTCGTACTTGACGCCGCTGCGCTCGACGAATTCCTGGAACGCCCTGAATTCGTGCTGCTGCCAGCGATGGAAATTGTAGTACTCGTCGAACAGGACGATGGCGCCCGGCTGCAGGCGGTCCCCGAGCCCCTCGAAAATCGTCACGGTCGACGAGTACAGGTCGCAGTCGACGTGCAGGAAGGCCACGGGCTCGTCGTAGGTGGCGAGAAATCCGGGCAGCACGGTGTCGAAATAACCGACGTGAAACAGCACGTTGTCCGGGACCTTCGGGCGGTTCGATTGTGCAAATGCGCCGATCGGATTGCCGTTCCAGTGCTCCTGGATGCCCTCGAACGAATCGAATCCGTGCACGGTGCCGTCGACGCGCGGCGCAATCCAGCGCATCGACTTGCCGCGACCGACGCCAAATTCGAGATACAGGCCGTCCTTCGTCACCTGGTCCAGCGTGTAGGCAACGAGCGCCGCATGCTTCTCGAAGTAGGGCACGTCCGGCATTTTGGCCTTGATGTACCCGAGTGTCTCTCGCTTGGCCTCGAGGTTCATGTCGACGAGGAGATTGGACGCGTAGTGCTTGAGCATGAAGCGCCGGAACAGGAATTCGCTGAGCGTACGTTTGAAAAGTGGCATAGATCGCTCGGGTGGGCCGTCTTGAACGCCGCGTAAGGTATCACAGCCTCTGCCTGAATAGGCGACTGCGTCACGCACGGACATTCGGCCGATCCGTAGACTTGGGCCGTATTGACCACCAGCCGTTGAATTGCGGGTATTTTATGTCAAATTCGTCGAAATCGCTGCCCTTGTCGCGGGGTGGTCGATGATGCGCGGTTACCAGAACGGGCATTGGGCGGTGGCGCCATGAGCGAGTTGATGGATGGCCCCTCCAACCGCGTGCTCGTCGTCGACGGCGATCCACGGTCGATCGGCGAGTACGTGCGCTGCCTGGGCGACGACTTCGAGCCCGACGAGGCGACGGCCACGCTTACTGAGATCGAGAAAGTGCTGTTCGGTGATGATGCCGACGAGACAGGTGCTGCGCATTTCGAGGTGCACTCGCGCAACCAGGGCGAGCAGGCGGTCGAGGCGGTCGAGGCCGCGGTCGCGGCAGGCTCGCCTTACTCGATCGTCTTCATCGACACGCGTCTGCCATCGGAAATGAAGGGCCTCGAGGCGGCAGGGCGCATTCGTGAACTCGACCCCAACGTCAACATCGTCATCGTCACGAATTCTCTGGGTGCCGACCCCGACAGCCTCGGTCAACGTATCCCGCCTGCCGACAAGATATTCCTGTTCAAGAAACCGCTCCACGGTGCCGAGTGCCGGCAACTCGCGGCGGCCCTGTGCGGCAAGTGGCACGCCGACAGGACGTTGCGCAAGGCCAACGAGGATCTCGAGCAACGCGTCGTGGAGCGTACGGCTGCCCTGCAGAAGATTGCCTACTTCGACACCGTCACGCGCCTGCCGAACCGGCTGCTCCTGATCGAATACCTCAAGAAGCGGATCGAGGCAAGCGAAGACACCGAGGGCGACACGGCGGTCGTGCTTCTCGATATCGGCCGCTTCAGTCTTGTCAACGAGACCATGGGCTACGACTCGGGCACCGAACTGCTGCGCTCAATTGCCAACCGGCTGAGCCGCACCTTCGCTCAGGATGGCGCCGGCGAGCCGGCCACCGTGGGACGCTTCGGCGCAGACGAATTTGCCGTCATCGTACCCGGGGTCGAGTCCGACGCCGGTATCCGCGACATTGCCGAACGCGTGAAACGGACCGTCGAGGAGCCGTTCCTGATCGACGGGCGCGACCTGTTCCTCAAGGCGGCGGTCGGCGTTGCGTGGCACCCTGTGCACGGGCGCAGCGCCCAGCAGGTGTTTCAGTGCGCGGAGGCCGCACTGCATCGCTCGATGCGCAGCCTGAATCACGCGATTACCTATTATCACAGCGAGATGCGCAACCGGGCGCGGCATCTGTTCAGCCTGGAAGGCGATTTGCGCGGCGCTATCGAGGACGGCCAGATCACGGCCTTCTACCAGCCGCAGCAGTCGACGGAGACGGGTGAGCTGGCCGGCGTCGAGGCGCTGGCGCGCTGGATCCGGCCCGACGGCTCTATTGTCCCGCCTTCGGAGTTCGTCCCGCTCAGCGAAGAGATGGGCATCTCCGACATGTTGTTCGAGACGATCATGCGCACCGTTTGCAGGGACCTTACCGGTTGGCGCGAGGACGGCAACTGGGACGTGCCCGTCAGTATCAACCTGTCGGCCCACCAGCTGCACAACCAGGACCTGGTCAGTCTGATCAAGGGCATCCTGTCGGCGACCGGGATCGAACAGCAGCTGATCAACCTCGAGTTGACCGAGAGTGTCCTGCTCGAGGACCTGACGATCGCTCAGCCGCTTCTCAACGATCTTTCATCATATGGGTTCGGCATCCACATCGACGATTTCGGCACCGGCTACTCATCGTTGAGTTACCTCGCGCAGCTGCCCGTCCAGACGATCAAGATAGACCGGTCATTCATTTCCAAGGTTGACGCACCGGGCGCCAATACCAAGGTCGTCGAGGCTATCGCTGCGCTCGGTAAGGCAATGGGACTCGAAGTTGTTGCCGAAGGCGTGGAGACCGATCAGCAATACGCGTTCGTGCGTCGCCTGGGCTGCGACCTCGTCCAGGGGTTCTTTGTCGCCAAGCCGATGTCCGCCCAACAGCTACGCGTCTGGTGCGACGGCTACGAGGATACACAGAGCCTCAAGCACGGCTCGTCAATCGTCGCCATCGAAAAGGCCCGCAAGTAGTCGCAACTACTCGCGGGCCTCGTGATGGTACGTCGACCGCGTCCTAACGGTCCGTGATACGCAGGACGACGCGGCGATTCTGTGCCTTGCCCGCGGCCGTGGCGTTGTCGGCGATCGGCTGAGACTCGCCGTAGCCGCGAACCGTCATGCGGCTGGCGTCGACGCCATTGGACGCGAGATAGTCGCGCACCGTCTGCGCCCGGCGGGACGACAGCCCCTCGTTGTACGCAGCTGCGCCGTCGCTGTCGGTATGACCGGCCACTTCCACCTTGATCGACGGATTCTTGCGCAGCGTCGCCGCCGCGTCATTGAGGATGGCCGTCGCGCCCGGCAGCAGCCGGTCGGAGTTGGTTTCGAAATTGACGCCTTCGAGCCGGATTTCTGCCTTGATCTCGCAGCCCTTGATGTCGACCTGGACGCCTGCGGGCGTGCCCGGGCACTCGTCGAGCCGGTTGACGACGCCGTCGCCGTCGTCGTCGAGCTCGCAGCCCTTGTCGTCGACCTCGGCGCCTCTCGGCGTATTCGGACACTCGTCATTGTCATCGATTACGCCGTCACCGTCGCTGTCCCTGGGCGGCACGACTGCGGCGACGATCTCGCAACCGAATGCGTCGACCTTCGCGCCGGCCCTCGTGTTGGGGCAGTTGTCCGAGCCGTCTTCGACGCCGTCACCGTCTGAATCGACCCATTTCGGCGATATCCCGCCGAACGGGACCATGATGCCGAAGTTGACGAGCGTGTCGAAACGGGTGTCAGGCAGCGCCTTGTCGCGGCGCCGCTTGGCCTCTGCTCGCAGTGCCACGCGGTTGGATATGTCGAGGAAGAAACCTGCGCCGAGCGACATCGATACGCCCGACTTGTCTTCGGTGGCCCTGCTGATCCGGAAATGGCCGACACCTGCGCTCAGGTAAGGGTTGAACCGCTCGCCACGGCGAAACACGCGCTGGACGTCGACCTCCAGGCCGAAGTGGTCCTCGTCTGTTACGCCCGGAAGTGTGGCTTTCGGCCCGGCCAGCGTCACGCCGGCTTCCACGTTCCAGTTGTCGTTGATGCCATAGCCAAGATCGAAGGCAAAGCCGTTGATGGCATCCTCGAGGCCCCGCGGCTCGTCATCGTCGACGTAGGACCCCATCATCGAGAAGTAGCCCTGGTCCGCGCTATTGCCCGCGATCGCTGCTTGCGGTGCGCTGAGGGCGAAGGCTGCCACAACGACCGCGCAGATGATTGTTCTCATGAGTTTGCTCCCTCTGTGTTGTCTCCCGGAATCGTCCCGACCTGTGGTACGGGAAGTCCGGACTGACACCGCCGCCTGTTTGGTTCATGATTGGGCCTTGCCGGCGGGCGGCCTGCCGGGATTCTATCATCTGCCAAACAAAAAGGAGACACTCCATGAGCGTTGCAAAAACATCCGAAATATCGACATCGTCGTCGAAGAGCTTCGAGGATGCGGTCCGCACCGGAATTCGCAAAATGTCCAAAACTGTGCAAAATATCGAAGGCGCCTGGGTCAAGGAACAGAAAGTCGTCGTCAAGGACGGCGAGGTAGACGAATACCGCGTGACGATGAAGGTCACGTTCGTCGTCAAATAGGATGAGCAGACGCCAAACAAATTCCACTAGGGAGAAACCTCAATGGCAGGAAAATTCGAAATCTACAAAGACAAGAGGGGCGAATTTCGCTTTCGCCTGAAAGCCTCCAACGGCCAGAACATCATGAGCAGTGAAGGCTATAGCAAGAAAGCGAGTTGCATGAACGGCGTCGAGTCCGTGCGCAAGAATTCGCAGGACCCGGATCGCTTCGAGAAGAAGACGACGGCGTCGGGCAAGTTCACGTTTCGGCTGTGTTCGACCAACGGCCAGTGCATCGGCACGAGCCAGTCGTACTCGTCCGAGTCGGGTTGCCGCAACGGCATGAAGAGCGTGGCCAAGAACGCGCCCGGCGCGTCCATCGACGACCAGACCTGATTGTCGAAAAGCCGAACAGGCGGCTAGTCAGCGCCTGCGGAACCAGGTGACATGGTCGTCGTCGACGTCGGCGACCATGTCACCGTTTTCCACCAGGTAGTGCAGATGCGCGAGCGCCTCGCCGGTCGCCATGACACGGTTGCGATCGTCGATAGGCCGGCCGAACAGATCGGTGAACGTGTCCACCGCGCGCCGCGGACTGCCGCCGTTTTCCAGTAGCGCATTCAGCTTGTCCGTGTGTTCCTTGCGCAGGGCTTCGAGCCGTGCGTGCGCGCCGCGAAACGGCGTACCGTGCGCGGGCAGCACGAGCACGTCCTCGGGCAATCGCGCCTCGAGCGTGCTGATCGAATCGAAGAAGTCGCCCAGCGGATTCGCCTGCGGCTCGGTCGGCCACACGCTGACGTTCGGCGAGATCGTCGGCAGGATCTGGTCACCCGCAATCACGACATTGCGCTCGGCATCGAACAGACAGGCATGTTCGGGCGAATGCCCTCGGCCGATGACAACCTCCCATGCACCGCCGTCGAAGTCGGGCTGCTCCCGGTCACGCAGGCGACGGTAGGATCGCGGCATGTCGGGTACGAACTTGCCGAACATGCCGAAATGGGCCTTGTAGGTTTCGAGCTGTTCCGCCGAGAATCCGGCGGCACGGTAGAAACGCAGCGCCGGCTCGGGCACGTCTGCATTGGTATCCGTGACCAGTACCCGACACATCAGGTATTCCTGGCGCGTCATCCAGAAGTCGGTCGCGAGCCTGTCGACCAGCCAGCCGGCACAGCCCGCGTGATCGGGGTGCATGTGTGTGACCACGACGCCGCTGACGGTTGCGTCCTTCAGTTCGCCGGCAAGCACGGCGTCCCAGGTGTCGTGGCAGGTCTTCATACCCATCCCGGTGTCGACGATGACGCAATCGCGGTCATTGCGCAGCAGCCAGAGATTGATGTGGTTGAGCCGGAAAGGCAGCGGCATGCGCAGCCACGAGACGCCATCGGCGACGACCATCGTTGCGCCGTCGTCGGGACGGCCGTCGAATTCGCTGCGGATGCCCTGCATGGGGCGCCATTCTACGCAGCTTTTTCCTCGCGTTGTGCGAGTTTGGCGAGCGCCGCGGCGACACGTTGCCGCACCTCGTCGACGGCGGTTTCCTTGACGGGGCCAAAGCCGCGGATATCGAGCCAGGGCTCGATGACTTCGGCCGCGGCATCGCCCCCGGATTCGCCGAGCGCGGCCAGCACGGCGTCGACGGTCTCCTCGAACTCGACGATGAGCCTGCGTTCCATGCGGCGTTCGGCCGTGTAGCCGAAGAGGTCGAATGCCGTGCCCCGCAGCCCGCGTAGCCGGGCCAGCATACGGAACAGCGGCAGGATCCAGCGGCCGAATTCGCGTTTCAATGGCCGCCCGCGCGCGTCGCGCTGGCCGCCGAGCAGGGGCGGCGCGAGATGGAAGCGCCAGCGTGCCCGGCGGCCGAATTCGCCGCGCAGACGGTCGAGGAATGCCGGGTCCGTGTGCAGGCGGGCGACCTCGTATTCGTCCTTGTAGGCGAGCAGCCGGAAGTAGGCGCGGGCCACGGCTGCGGCCAGGCGCTCACCGGTCCCTGCCGCAGCTTCTGCTTCGCGGACGCGCCGGACGAGCGCCACGTAGCGCTCGGCAAGCGCTTCGTCCTGGTAGTCCACGAGGTATGCCCGGCGACGCTCGAGCATCGCATCGAGTGTCTCGGCGTCGTCGGGCGTGCCGTCGAGCAGGCCCTGGATCCCGTCCGGGTCGTGCGCCGCGATGCGCCCCCATGTGAAAGCCTGCTTGTTCTCGTCGATCTTGACGCCGTTGAGCTCGATGGCACGCATCAGGGCGTCGAGCGAGACCGGAACCAGGCCCAGTTGCCAGGCGGCGCCCGTCATCATGACGTTGGCGTAGATGGCGTCCCCCATGATGCGACGCGCCAGCGAATTGGCGTCGAGCGTCGCGAGATTGCCGTCGCCGACGGCGGCCTCGATCGCGCTTATGCGCTCGTCGCTGCGCAGCGTCGCGTCGCGCTGCTGCACGAAATTGCCGGTCGGCATTTCGGCCAGGTTGACGAGCGCCCGCGTATGCCCGTGCTTATAGGTGATCGACGCCTTTGGCGACGAACTCACGACGAGGTCGCAGCCGATCAGCGCGTCGGCACGCGCCTTCTCGATGCGCACCTGGTTGATGTGCGCCGGCTCGTTGGCGATGCGCAGGTAGCTCAACACGGGGCCGAACTTCTGGGCGAAGCCCATGAAGTCGAGTTCGCTCGCACCCTTGCGTTCGAGGTGCGCCGCCATCGTGATCAGTGCGCCCACGGTGATGACGCCCGTGCCGCCGACCCCGGTGACGAGCAGGTCGTAGCAGTGGTTTATCGCCGGTACCTCGGCTGCCGGCAGTGCGGCACTGAGGCGGGCGAGCTCTGCGGCGAAGCCGGGGGCGGCGTCGGCGCGTTCGATGTTTCCCTCGACCGTCACGAAACTCGGGCAGAAGCCGTTGACGCAGGAAAAGTCCTTGTTGCAGCTGTGCTGGTCGATCTGTCGTTTGCGCCCGAGCGGCGTTTCTTTCGGCACGACCGACAGGCAATTCGATTCCACCGAGCAGTCGCCGCAGCCCTCGCAGACGAGTTCGTTTATGACGACAAATTTGCCCGGATCTTCGAGTTTGCCGCGCTTGCGGCGGCGGCGTTTCTCGGTGGCGCACATCTGCGCATAGACCAGGACGGTGACGCCCGGAATGTCGCGCAACTCGCGCTGCACCGCGTCGAGTTCGCGGCGATGCGAAATCGTGGTGCCCGGCGGGAAGTCGCCGGCGTCGAACCGCTCGGGCTCATCGGATACGACGGCGATCCGATCCACGCCTTCGGCGCGCACGGACTGCGCGATACCGTCGACACTCAGCGGGCCATCCACGGGCTGTCCGCCCGTCATCGCGACGGCGTCGTTGAAGAGGATCTTGTAGGTGATGTTGGTGCCGGCCGCGATCGCCTGGCGAATGGCCACCGATCCCGAGTGATAGAAGGTCCCGTCCCCGAGGTTCTGAAACACGTGGCGGTCGCCGTTGAACTTCGATCGGGCGACCCAGTTGACGCCTTCGCCGCCCATCTGGATCAGGCCGTCGGTATCCCGGTCCATCCAGCTCGCCATGAAATGGCAGCCGATGCCGGCCAGCGCTTTCGATCCTTCGGGCACCTTCGTCGAGCTATTGTGCGGACAGCCCGAGCAGAAGAAGGGGATGCGCTGGGCGCCCGCGACGTTGATGACGCACGGGCGTCGTTGCAGGTCGCCGGCGCGATCCGAGAAGCGGCTGCCGCCGAAGACCCGATCGAGGCGCTGCGCGACCAGCGGTACCAGTTCGAGCGGCGACAACTCGCCGGTCCACGGCACCAGCCGGTCGCCTTCCTCGTCTTCCTTGCCGACCATGCGCTCGGGCTTGCGGCCCGGGTAGTCGTAGAAATATTCCTTGAACTGGCTCTCGATGATGCCGCGCTTCTCCTCGACGACGAGCACTTCGCGCTTGTTCTTCACGAAGTCGAGCGCGCCTTCGGGCTCCAGGGGCCACACGAGACCGACCTTGTAGACGTCGATACCGATTCTGCGCGCTTGCGTCTCGTCGATGCCGAGCAGCCGCAGGGCTTCCATGAGGTCGAGATGGCCCTTGCCCGTCGTGACGATGCCGAAGCGCGCGTCGGGCACGTCGAAAATCTTCTTATCGATCGGGTTGGCGGCGGCGAACGCGAGCGTCGCGGCTTTCTTGGCCTCGAGGCGTTCCTCGATCTGCGGGCCCGGGAAGTCGGGCCAGCGATAGTGCAGGCCGGCATGCGGCGGCTGGTAGTCGGCGGGCGTCACGAATTGCGGGTAGGGCGGCAGCTCGACGGACATCGCCGACTCGACGGTCTCTGTGATCGCCTTGAAGCCGACCCACATGCCCGAGAAGCGCGACAAGGCGATGCCATACAGGCCGTACTCGAGATACTCGGCGACGCTGGCCGGGTTGAGCCACGGCATCATGAACGTCAGGAACGCCACGTCCGACTGGTGCGGCATCGACGACGAGATGCAGCCGTGATCGTCGCCGGCGACGACGAGTACGCCGCCATTCGGCGAGCTCCCGTACGCGTTGCCGTGTTTGAGCGCGTCACCCGCGCGGTCGACGCCAGGCCCCTTGCCGTACCAGATGCCGAATACGCCGTCGACCTGCTTGTCCGGGTCCGTTTCGACCTGCTGCGAGCCGAGAACGGCCGTCGCCGCCAGGTCCTCGTTGACGGCCGGCAGGAACTCGATGCCGTTCTCTTCGAGGAAGCGCTGGGCGCGCCACAGCTCGAGATCGACCATGCCGAGCGGCGAACCGCGGTAGCCACTGATGAAGCCGGCGGTGTCGAGCCCGGCCGCCCGGTCCATCGTGCGCTGCATGAGCGGGATGCGCACGAGGGCCTGGGTCCCGGTCAGCAGGACGCGGCCCGATTCACGGCGGTAACGGTCCAGGAGTTCGTAGTTGTCGAGCATAGCCACACAGTATCTCGCACACGGTCCGAAAAAAGGTGCCGATCATCCCGGTCTGATGCCATTTTTAGGTACAATATTGCGAAATTTATTAATTAATGGGACAAAATTGACCCTGGATGCCAAAGACCGCAAGATCCTTTCTGCGTTGCAGCAGGACAGCCGCCTGACGATGCAGGAACTCGCCGAGCGCACGGGGATGTCGAGCTCAGCGGTCTGGCGGCGCGTGAAGAGCCTGGAAGAAGCCGGCATCATCGATCGCTACGCCGCCATCGTCGACACGCGCAAGGCCGGTTTCGGCTTCTCGGCGATCGTGCATTTGACGCTCGCGCGGCATGAGCAGAAGAACGTCGAGCGTTTCATCAAGGAGGTCATGCGACATCCCGAGGTGCTCGAGTGCTACGCAACCAGCGGCGAGGCCGACTTTCACCTGCGCGTCGTGGTCGAGGACATCGACGCCTACAACGCGTTCCTCGACGACTTCATCTTCCGGTTGCCCGGCGTCTCGCAGGTGCGATCCAACATCGTGCTGAAGGAGATCAAGGCGGACACGGCGCTGCCGTTCCGGAACTTAGGTACATCCCAGAATTGACTGCCGCGGGCTATAGAGGGGAAGCTGAAGCAGAGGGAAGGCTGACAGCCCCTGTCAGGAGGGCGACATGACTGAGACGAAAATCGGCACGGTGACGCACTATTACAATCACCTCCACGTGGCCGGCGTTATCCTCACCGACGGTGAGCTTCACGAGGGCGACACCATCCATATCCAGGGCCACACATCGGACTTCACCCAGGAAGTCGGCTCGATGGAAATGGACCACAAGTCGATTGACACCGCCAAACCCGGCGACGATATCGGCATTTCGGTGATCGAGCACGCCAGGGAACACGACACGGTTTACCTGGTGACGTAGCAGCGAGAGGCCCGTCCTGGGGGTTCGTGGACGTTTTATTTCGATGCGCTCAACAATCCGCCACGTGGCGGATCAGTGACAGCTTTACTCCGCATAGCCGCCTGTCGCGATAACTGCATTAATCTGGTGGCTCGTGACCCAAAGCAGGCATTCGACAAAGGCGTACAAATTCGACCGCGAAGACGACATCACGTGCTTATAGAATCATCGAATAGCGACACCAAACTGGAGTTCAGTGAGCTACAAGGTGAGTACTTTAGAGCGTCGATTCATTCTGACTCGCACACGGCTACCATGCGTGTATCGAGTCACACCGACCCCTACGGCGTGGTTCGCCTATTCAGTGAAGCGGCAACAGATTGGCGAGGCTGGTCCGGTGAAAAGTCTTGGGAGTCGCTCGAAGGTGACTTTCGACTGACCCTGATTAGCGGCAATACCGGACGCATTAGTTTGAGAGCGTTTATCTCACATGATTGTGGTAATCCTGATCCGTGGCGGCTCGACGCCGAACTGGGAATCGAAGCAGGTCAGCTTGACGTGCTGGCAAAAGACATAGAACGGTTTTTCGATGCATAGCTGCAGTCGCATGCTGGCCAACCACGAGCCGAAATCGATAATTTGACCGGCAGCTCCTGGCCG